>CAYSQF010000017.1:0-28492 GCA_964433105.1 uncultured Acutalibacter sp. | reverse complement strand
AGTCCTGGTGGCCGGGGGTGTCCAGAATGTTGATGCAGAAGCCCTCGTACTGGAATTGCATCACAGAGGATGTGACGGAAATACCCCGCTGCTTTTCAATTTCCATCCAGTCGGACACCGCGTGGCGGGAATTCCGCTTCCCTTTCACCATGCCGGCCAGGGAAATCGCTCCGCCATACAGCAGGAATTTCTCCGTCAAAGTGGTTTTGCCGGCGTCGGGATGGGAGATGATGGCAAAGGTCCGGCGGCGTTCGATCTCGTTTCTATAATCAGGCAATGGAGTGTCATCCTTTCAGATTTTTGTAGTTTTATAAAAAAGAGGCCATGATTGCTTTTACATTGGAAAACACGCTTTCTGCCGTAGTTTTGAAATATCCTGTTTATTTTATCATGGCAGAATGTAAAAATCAAGGAATTCCGGCGCTCCCAGGCTTTGACAGATTTCCGGCATAGGAAATGGTATGCTCATTTTAAACGGCCGCGTGGGATCGCGTCCCGGTGGCTGATAAATAATCAAGGAAGTGGAAAGCGGTATGAAGCGGCAATGGATCAGAAATTGGACTGCAGTTTTGACAGCGGCGCTCTTGATGGCACTGGCGGCGGGAAAGGGCGTCCGGGCAGACGCCATAAGCTGGCAGGACAGTGTGCGAAGCGCCAGGAACGTTTCCGTGGTAAGCGAAGAGCAGCGAACTTTCCGGCTGGATTATAAGGTGTGGTCGGGGACCTGGACCAGTGAAGAAATCCCGCCCTGCCAGATTCTCCTCCTTTTGGACGTTTCCCATACCATGTCCCGCCAAAGCGGCGGGAATACCTACTTGGATACGATGAAGGACAATGTAAAAACATTTTTGCAGGAATTTTCCCAAGTTTCCTCCGGTGCGCAGGTGGGGCTGGTAGCCTTTGGGGAGGAAGTGGACGTGGCAGAGCCGGTGGCTTTGGATGCCCAGGGCCTGGAAGCGTTATCAGAGACGGTGGAAGGCTTGAAAGCGGAATCGGCGGGAGAGCCTGACTGCGTTGGCGCTCTGAAACAGGCAGAAGCTTTGGTGGAGCAGTTTGAAGTAAACCGGCCTCTGTATCTGGTGTCGATTACCTCGGGCCTTTGGAAGGGGGAGCGGGAAAAGGCGCTCCCGGTTTTAAGTGCCTTGCAGGATCGTGGGGCGAAATGCAGTTCTGTGCTGCTTTGCGGGGAACCTGACAAGGAAACGGCGGACTTCTGGCAGGGAATGTGCTCTACACCCCTGTCATCCAGCTATTACGTGTGCGGCGGAGACGCGTCCGACAGCCTGGATCGGATCCGCCGGGAAGCGGCTTCCGTTCACTCGGTGGAGGTGGTCCAGAAGCTGGATCCCCGGTTCCTGGTGGACCGGGAGGAACAGGAACGCTTGCGCCGGGAGGGGGCTGTGCTGGATAAGGAAGAGGATGGGGCTTGGGCCGTTACCTGGACCGCCGACCTTCCCCGGGAAAAGGATTCTCCCTGGGAAGCGTCCCTTACCATAAAGGCCAGAGAGAAGTTTCCCGGCGGCAATAACATTCCCGTAGATAGGGACGGAACGGGACTGTATCTGTTCTTAAAGCGGATTGCCATGTTGGAAAGCAGCCAGGTCAACGTCCCTTTAAAACTGGATTTGCAGGATGTGGAAACAGAACTGTTTTTGGGGGAAAAGATCCGGCTGACGGTAAATGGGGAAAAGGTGGAAAAGATTATGTTCCCGGAGCCGGAATGGTTTCAAATGGAACCGTCCGGGAGCTTTTCCACCGTTTGGGAAACAGAATCCGGCCGGCGGATCGGCGGTGCCGACGATTTGGAAATCCTGTCGCCGCAGAGGGACTCCGTTTACCGCCTGCGGGTCATATTCTGCCCGGATTCTGCGGGCGAGGGTGCCGTGGGAACGCCGGTGCCGGTGGAGGAAGCGACCGCCCTGTACCGGATAAGCCTTAAAACCGGGACGGTTCGCGTCCGGATAAAGGCGGGGGAGGGTGTGTCCCTGCGCAAGGACGATTCCCTACAGCTGCGGATGGAAAAGAATGGAAGGAAAACCTACCTTTGCACCGCACGGGCCGAATGGGACCCGGAAAACGGTGAGCTGTTCCTGACGACGGAAATCCAGGGGCTTGCTTGTGGGAGATATACCTTGTCCCCGGTTTCGGGAAGCAGCTTTGCCTGCCGGGAAACGGAACAGGTCTGCTGTTTAGGGGTGTGGGATCTGGACGATACAGTGAGCACAAAACGGGATCTGGCCTGGGCAGAATTTACGCTTTTTTGAGACTTGAAGGCGGAACGAGCGCATACTGCTGTGGAGAAACTTTTCCGGCGCATGCCAAAGAAAAGGTCACTTTTCCCTTTACAAAGATTGGAAGATACAGTATACTTATGGATGAAAGAAGGCCCTTATACACAAATTACAGGCGCTCAGCCTTATAGAACGGAGAGATGAAATGACGGCGAAATACAAACGGATCCTGCTGAAACTCAGCGGAGAATCCCTGGCGGGACAGCAGGGCCACGGCATCGACTTTGACACCGTAATGAGGATCTGCAAGCCTGTGAAGGAATGCGTGGACATGGGAGTGGAGGTGGCCATCGTTGTTGGCGGCGGCAATTTCTGGCGGGGCCGCAGCAGCGGTAAAATGGATCGCACCCGGGCCGATCACATGGGGATGCTTGCCACGGTGATCAATGCCTTGGGCGTGGCAGACGGTCTGGAGCAGTTGGGCCTGGATGTCCGGGTGCAGACGGCCATTGCCATGCAAGAGGTGGCGGAGCCTTATATCCGCAACCGCGCCGTGCGGCATTTGGAAAAGGGCCGCGTGGTGGTGTTCGGATGCGGCACGGGCAATCCCTTTTTCTCCACAGATACCGGGGCTGCCCTGCGGGCTGCGGAAATCGACGCCGACGTGATTTTGAAAGCCACTATGGTGGACGGCGTGTATGACAGCGATCCCAAGAAGAACCCCAACGCGATAAAGTACGATTCTCTTTCTTATATGGACGTATTAAACCAGGACTTGGGCGTAATGGATATGACGGCGGCTTCCTTCTGTAAGGATCGGAATATCCCCTTCCTGGTGTTCAGTATTGAGGACCCGGAAAACATTGTTCGGGCTGTGGCGGGCGAGCAGGTGGGAACGCTGGTGCAATAACGTTCCTGGATTTGACTGGGAAAATCTGCGGCGCGGCTGGATTTCGCGCCGATTTCAGCAAACGGATAATCCGGCGGTGCGTGCAAGGATCATAGCGCTGCCGCAAAAAAACAAAAGGAAGGCAGTGAAAACAATGGCAGAAATGAAGGAAGTTTTTGAAAAGGCCGAAAGCAAAATGGGAAAGACCATCGGCCATCTGGAAGAGGAATACGCTTCTGTCCGTGCGGGCCGCGCCAATCCCGCGGTTTTGGACAAGATCATGGTCAACTATTATGATACGCCCACACCCATCAACCAGCTGGCGGCTGTGGCAGTCACGGAAGCCCGCATGCTGACCATCCAGCCCTGGGATATGTCGGTGCTCCGTGCCATTGAAAAAGCCATTCAGACTTCCGATTTGGGCGTGAATCCCCAGAACGACGGTAAGGTGATCCGTCTGGTATTTCCTCCGCTCAACGAGGAGCGCCGCAAGGAACTGGTGAAGGATATCAGCAAGCTGGCAGAGGAAGGAAAGGTGGCTGTGCGGGCCATCCGTCGGGACGCCATCGAAAAGCTGAAGGAAATGAAGAAAAGCGGGGACGTCACGGAGGATGACCTGAAGCAGGGCGAGAAGAAGATTCAGGATCTGACAGATAAATATGTTAAGAACGTGGACGCTGTCTTTGACCGCAAGGAAAAGGAAATCATGGAGATTTAAGAAACGCCGGTTCAATCTGTGTTTTCCAAAGCGGTGTGCACCGCATTCCGGCGAGCCGCGAGCGGAAAGGAGAGGGCGCATGTTCTTTCAAAAGAAGAAGCTTCCTCAGGGGCCGCGTCCGGCGGCCCCTGCCCACATTGGCATTATTATGGACGGCAATGGGAGATGGGCCAAGCGGCGCCGTCTGCCCCGATCCGCCGGCCACAGGGCCGGAGCGGAGAATTTCCGCGTGATTACCCGGTACGCGGCAAAACGCGGTGTAAAATTCCTGACCCTGTATGCCTTTTCCACGGAGAATTGGTCCCGCCCCGAGGATGAGGTGGGGGCTTTGATGGATTTGTTCCGGGACTACCTGAAGGAAGCCCTGAGGGATTTTATGGATGAAAATATCCGAGTGCGCTTTATTGGGGATGTTTCCGCTTTTTCCCCGGAGCTGCGGAATCTGATCCGCGAGGTGGAGGAAGCTTCCGCACCCAAGACTGGCATGGTCCTCAACTTGGCCATGAACTATGGGGGCAGGGCGGAGATCCTCCGGGCGGCTCAGCTATACGCGGAGGACGTTCTGCACGGGAAAAAATCCATCGGTGGTTTAACGGAACGGGAATTTGCCCAATACTTATATACCGGGGATCAGCCGGACCCGGATCTGATTATTCGGCCCAGCGGTGAAGAGCGGCTTTCAAATTTCCTGCTTTGGCAGAGCGCCTACGCCGAGTTTGTTTATTTTGACATTTTGTGGCCCGATTTTAAGCCGAAAGACCTGGAAGAGGCTATCCGCATATATTCCTCCCGCCAGAGAAGGTTTGGCGGCGTGGACAGCCGGGAATCCCAAAACAAGGGGGATGGAAAGCAATGAAGAAGCGTATTTTGTCAGGGGCTATGCTGGTGGCTATATGCGCGGCGGTGGTGGCGTTTAATCGACCGTTTCCCATGATATTAAATATTGTAACGGCTCTTGTATCCGCACTTTCCATCCATGAGCTGATCAACGCCCTGGGACTGCAAAAAAAATGGTTTTTATACGTGCCTGCCCTGTTGGCAGCTTTGCTGGTGCCCCTTTGTCCTGCGAAATTTCGCTTTGAAATTTACTGCATTTTTACCGCAGTGCTGTTTGCGGCCATGCTGCGATACCATCAGGAGACCACCTATAAGGAGGTGGCAGTGCTCTACAGTATGGTTTTGCTGATACCGTCGGCTTTGCAGACGCTGGTTCTGGTGCGGGATCTATATCCGGTTTACGGTATGTTTTATGTATCCGCAGCGGTGTTTTCCGCCTGGATTGCTGACGCGGGCGGCTATTTTGCCGGCACTTTCTTTGGTCGGCATAAGCTCTGCCCGGAGATCAGCCCCAAAAAAACGGTGGAAGGCGTTGCGGGAGGATTGGTTTTGGATGTGGCTGTCCTGATGCTGGCCGGGTTTGCGGCGTCCAGGCTTTTTTACAGCGGCCAGGCGGTGTCAGTCAATTATTTTGCCCTGTTTTTAGCGGGCTTTTTGGGAACGCCCATTTCCATTTTGGGGGATTTGAGTTTTTCCTTGATCAAGCGTTGCTGCCATATCAAGGATTTCGGCCAGGCCATTCCCGGCCACGGCGGGATTTTAGACAGGTTTGACAGTGTGATTTTTACGGCTCCCTTCATTTATCTGCTGGCGGACGTTTTGCCTTTTTTTGGCTGATTTCGCCAGACGGGGGAATAATAAAGAGAAAGGACAGGATACGTGCGTGGTCTGCGACAAGGCGCGTATCCTGCAGCGGTTTTTATGAAGCGTTTATCACTGCTTGGTTCCACCGGCTCTATCGGCACGCAGACTCTGGATGTGGTCCGGGGCCTGACGGACACGGGCTGCCCGATCCGTGTCGAGGTGCTGGCGGCCCGTTCCAATATCGATCTGCTGGAGAAGCAGATTCGGGAATTCCATCCTGCCGCCGCTGCTGTTTTCGACAAAAAAGCGGCAAAGGAACTGCGGGATCGCACCCACGATTTGGACTTGCCGGTTTTGGAGGGCATGGATGGCTTGTGTCAAGCCGCAGCCTGGGAAACGGCAGATGTAATCCTCAATGCGGTAGTGGGAATGGTGGGCCTGCGCCCAACCTTGTCTGCCATTGCCGCTAAAAAGACGGTAGCGCTGGCCAATAAGGAAACGCTTGTAGCCGGGGGCGGCTTGGTGATGAAGGCCGCCCGGGAAGCGGGAGCCGCAATTTTGCCCGTGGACAGTGAGCATTCTGCCATTTTCCAGTGCCTGCAGGGCTGCCCGGAGCGGAAAGCCCTGAAAAAGCTGATTCTCACAGCTTCTGGCGGGCCGTTTTTCGGAAAGGCCAGGGAGGAACTGCAAAATGTCACGCCGGCGCAAGCGCTGAAGCATCCAAACTGGGATATGGGGGCGAAGGTCACTATTGATTCTGCCACCATGATGAATAAGGGGTTGGAGGTGATCGAGGCCTCCTGGTTGTTCGACATGCCGCCGGAACGGATCGATGTGGTGATTCATCGGGAAAGCGTAGTCCATTCCCTGATCGAGTATCAGGACAATTCCGTGATCGCTCAGCTGGGCGCACCGGATATGCGGGTGCCCATCCAGTATGCTCTCACGTATCCGGAAAGATTTCCTTCCCCGGCGGCGGAGTTGAATCTTTGGCAGCAGGGCAGCCTTACCTTTTTCGAACCGGATCGGGACGCTTTCCGCTGTCTGCCAGTCTGTATCGATGCGCTAAAGCGGGGCGGGCTGGCGCCTGCTGCGGTAAACGGTGCCAATGAAAAGGCAGTGGAGCTGTTCTTGAAAGGGAAAATTTCCTTCCTGGATATTGGGGAGCTGGTATCCGCTGCGGTGGACCGCCAGCCGGATGTTTCCGAAATTTCCCTGGACGCCGTGCTGGAAGCGGACCGAGCCGCCCGGTGCTTTGTGGCGGAAACCGCCGAAGTATAAGCTCTGCAATAATCGAAAAGTCGTTTTAGTCGGTTATTTCAAGTGGTGTTTTGCGGTCACTGAGTTCCAAGATAAAGGGGACGGAGTCCCTTTTAAATAAAAAAGAAGATCGCGCACGGTGAGCATGTCCCGGTGAGACATTGATGCGAACCGATCGAGCCGACAGGTGAAAAATCGTTTAGATAAGGGCGTCCAATGGCCATGCGCGAAATGCGAAAACTTGGGTTTAGCAACAGACTGTGAGACATAGGTCTGCGTATTCTCTGATTGGGAGATGATTGCTTGTACGTGCTGAAAATCTTTTTATTGGTCGTGATCGGCATTCTGCTATTCGGATTTGTAATCTTTTTCCACGAGCTGGGACATTTCCTTATGGCGAAACTGTCCGGGATCCGGGTCAATGAGTTTGCTCTGGGGATGGGTCCGAAGCTGTTTGGCTTTCAAAAGGGCGAAACAAAATATGCTCTGCGGCTGTTTCCCATCGGCGGCTACTGTGCTTTGGAGGGAGAAGATGAGGACAGCGAGGATGAAAGGGCTTTTGGCAATAAATCAGTATGGCGGCGGATTTTGGTGGTGGTTGCCGGCGGTGTTTTCAATATCATTTTGGGCTTCGTGCTGATGCTGGCCCTTTTGGCCCGGCAGGATACCTATGCCACCACCACCATTGCCAAGTTTGCCGACCAGTCCGCGCTGGAAACGGCTGGGGCGCAGGTGGGGGACAGAATCGTGGAGATCGACGGATACGCTGTTTACACAGATCGGGATCTTTCCTTTGCCCTGGCGATAGCCGACCCGGACAGTGTTTCTATCAAGCTGGAACGGGCGGGAGAGAAGGTGGATTTGGGTACATTTTCCCTGAATTCTGAAACGCAGGAAGACGGGGAAAAGGTCATCGCTCTGGATTTTTGGGTAGAACCGGAGAAGCGCAGCCTTTCCGTGGTGCTTTGGCGGGGGGCGGCGGATACCTTTTCTATGGCCAGAATGGTGCTGGAAAGCTTAAAAGGGATTATTACCGGGCGGTTCGGCCTGAATGACGTGGCCGGCCCCGTAGGTACCGCACAGGCAATTTCCCAAGCGGCGGGCGCGGGATTGGAAACCGGGTTCGGCCAGGCGTTGGAAAATATTTTTTATATGATCATCCTGATTACGGTCAACCTGGGCGTGGTGAACCTTCTGCCCCTGCCTGCCCTGGACGGCGGTAGGCTGCTGTTCCTGTTGTGGGAAGCCGTCACCCGGAGGCCGGTGCCCCAAAAGTACGAGGGCTATGTTCATGCCGCCGGCATGGTGCTGCTGATGGCGCTGATGGTAGTCCTCACCTTTAACGATGTAATCCGCATTTTCCAGGGCGGTGCTTGAGGAAGTATTTCCCAGCCAGGTGGCTTTTGAAAATAATAGGAGAGAAATAAAATGGAACGAAGCAAAAATACGAAACAGGTTTTTGTTGGCGGCGTCCCTATTGGCGGTGGCGCGCCGGTAACGGTGCAGTCCATGCTCAGCGTGCCTTCCACGGATATCCATGGCAGCGTAGAGCAGGCCCTCACGCTGGAACGGGCGGGCTGCGAGATACTCCGGGCGGCCATCCCGGACAAGGAAGCCGTGGCGCTGATCCCGGCAATCAAAGAGCGAGTGGGAATCCCGCTGGTGGCGGACATTCATTTTGACTACCGCCTTGCACTGGAAGCTGTTGCCGCCGGGGCGGACAAGATCCGCATCAATCCCGGCAACATCGGGGACGATTCCCGGGTAAAAGCCGTGGCGGATGCCTGCCGGGCCAAGAACATACCTATCCGTATCGGGGTCAATTCCGGTTCTGTGGAAAAGCACATCCTGGCAAAATACGGTGGGCCTGTGCCTGCGGCGCTGGTGGAAAGTGCCTTGTATCACGTTTCCCTATTGGAAAAATACGATTTCACGGACATTGTCATTTCCCTAAAAGCGTCTTCGGCAGACAATATGATTCAAGCCTGCGAATTGATGTCAGAACGGTGCCGGTACCCTTTGCATTTGGGCGTTACCGAGGCTGGCACCGTCCGCATGGGACTGATCAAATCCGCGATCGGCATCGGGAGTCTGCTGCAAAGGGGCATCGGGGATACCATCCGGGTATCCCTCACCGCGGACCCAGTGGAAGAGGTACGAGCGGCAAAAGATATTTTGAAGGCACTGGGCCTGCGGGGCGGGGTGCAGTTTGTGTCCTGTCCCACCTGCGGCAGAACCCGCATTAACCTGATCTCCTTGGCAAACCGGGTGGAACAAGCGTTGAGCGGCTGTGAAAAGGACATCACTGTGGCAGTTATGGGCTGTGCGGTCAACGGACCCGGGGAAGCCAGGGAAGCGGATATCGGCGTGGCCGGCGGTACGGGCGAGGGACTACTTTTCAAAAAGGGGAAAATATTGAAAAAGGTGCCGGAATCTCGGCTGCTGGAAGAGCTTTTAGCCGAGGTGGAAAAACTATGAGATATTTTTCGTTTCGTCCCGCTGTGCCGGAGCAGAAACGGTTAACGCTTTGAGAATCAGGGATAAAGGGGTACATAACGCATTGAATACATTGGGCAATTTTTTTCACAAGGAATTAAATGGGCAGACCTTTCCGGAGGACCTGCTGAATGGGGAAATTTTGAATTTTTCTGTGAACCGGGACGACCGGGCGGTGAAAATTTCGGCCCGGTTTTCGGAGTTTGTAGAGTACGGGGAGATGCAGCGCTTGTGCGAAGCATTGACTGGCCCCGCCTTTGGCTTGAGCACTGTCCGGCTGGTTCCCCGGTTTCCCAGCGAGTCCTTTTCCGCCAAATGCGTCAGTTCTCTGGTGCTGGCCCTTAAGGAGCGGGACGCCACCCTCAACGGCACCTTTAAGCAGGCAGAAGCGGAGTATAAGAATGGTAGGCTTTCTATCCGCCTGGCCCACGGAGGATATGACCTTCTGGCAGCCCACAACACCGATGTAAAACTTAAGGAGCTGATCCGTGAGTGGTTCGGCGTGGCTTGCTCTGTGGAATTCATCGGAAAGCTGGCGGTGAAGGAGGGGGAAGGCTCCCTGCTGGAGCGGGTGCATACCGAAGAGGAAAAGCGCCGCCGGGAAGCGGTGATCCAGGAAATGGAGGAGTATGAGGAATCCGTCCGGGGGGAAGCCCGCCGCAGGCAGATCAGCGTCCGGGGAGAGGATACCCTGTTGCCGATGGTTTTGCCTGAGACAGCAAAACCTGTGCTGGGTGCCGTTCCCAAAGGAAAGCTCACGCCCCTGCGGGACGCCGCCATCGATATGGGAAACCTTGTGGTGTGGGGGGAGATTTTTTCCGCAGAGTCCAAGGAGACCCGGGATAAGTCCCGAAAGATATACTCCATCGACATTACCGATTATACCGGCTCAATCACCTTGAAGATCATCCAGGATGCCAGCCAGTGCAGGGAGCTGGACAAGCTGAAGAACGGCCAGTCTCTACTGGTGCGCGGTGCCTTGGAATACGATAAATACGACCGGGAGAACGTCATGCGGCCCCGGGCCATCGCCACGGTAGATCAGGTTGAGATCATTGATGACGCCCCGGAAAAGCGGGTGGAGCTGCACCTGCATACCAGCATGTCCGACATGGACGGTATGACTCAGCCTGCCGAATTGATCTGGCAGGCCCACAAATGGGGGCAAAAAGCGGTGGCCATTACAGACCACGGGGTGGCTCAGGCTTTCCCGGAAGCCATGAATACGGCGGAGGCGATCCGGAAGGAGGATCCCGAGTTTAAGATCCTTTACGGTACGGAAGCTTATTTTGTCAATGACCTGGTTCCTGCGGTGACCGGAGAAAGTGCCCGCACGCTGGAGGACGATTTCATCTGCTTTGACCTGGAGACTACCGGCCTTTCTGCCGGAAAGGACAGGATTACCGAGATCGGCGCGGTACGTCTCCACGGCGGCCAGGTGACCGACCATTTCGACACCTTTGTGAACCCGGAACGTCCCATCCCGCAGAAAATCACGGAGTTGACAGGCATCACCGACGAAATGGTGAAGGACGCTCCCTCGGAGGGGGAAGCCCTGCGCGCGTTTTATGAATTCTGTGGGGAGAAGGAAATTGTCCTTGTGGCCCACAACGCGGGCTTTGATACATCCTTCCTCCGGTCGACCGGTGAACGGACGGGAACCTCTTTTGATTACACCTATATTGATTCCGTTCCGATCTGCCGTTCTCTTTTAAAGGATATCAAAAACTGCAAGCTGGATACCGTGGCAAGCTATCTGAAGCTCAAGCCCTTTAACCATCACCGGGCGGATGATGACGCTGCGGTACTGGGAGAGATATTTTTAAATTTGATCAGCCGGCTGAAGGAGGACCAGGGAGCTAAAGCCGTGGCGGAGATTAATTCCGCCCTGGCCGGGGGCAACCCCAAAAAGCTGCCGTCGTACCACCAGATCATTTTGGTGAAAAATCATACCGGGCTGAAAAACCTTTATCGGCTGATCTCCGCGTCCCATCTGGAATATTTTTACCGCCATCCCCGCATTCCCAAAAGCCTGCTGGACCAGCACCGGGAGGGTTTGCTTCTGGGAAGCGCCTGCGAAGCGGGGGAGCTGTTCCGGGCGGTGGTCCGGGGAGATTCCTTCGAGAACCTGTGCGAGATCGCTTCCTATTATGACTATCTGGAAATCCAGCCGGTGGGCAACAACATGTTTATGATCCGGGAAGGCCAAACAGATGAGGAGGGCCTGCGGGACTACAACCGTACCATTGTGAAGATCGGGGAAAAGCTGGGGAAGCCGGTGGTGGCCACCTGTGATGTACATTTTAAAGACCCGAAGGATGCGGATTTCCGCAGGATATTGATGTCCGGCCGGGGCTTTTCCGACGCCGGAGACCAGGCTCCGCTTTACATGCGCACTACCCAGGAAATGCTGGAGGAGTTTTCCTATTTGGGAAAGGAAAAGGCATTTGAGGTGGTGGTGACAAACCCTAACCGGATCGCGGACAGTATCGACTATATCCGCCCGGTGCCAATGGGGAATTTTCCGCCGTTTATCGACGGTGCCGAGGAGCAGCTGAATTCCATCACCTGGGAGCGGGCCAGAGAACGGTACGGTGAGGGACCTGACCGGAAACTGCCGGAAATCGTGGAAAAGCGGTTGGAAAAGGAGCTTGGCTCCATCAATAAGCATGGCTTCTCCGTGCTATACATGACCGCCCAAAAGCTGGTGGCAGATTCCGAGGCCCACGGTTACCTGGTGGGATCCCGGGGATCCGTAGGATCCTCCTTTGTTGCCAGCATGTCGGGCATTTCCGAGGTCAATCCTCTGGAGCCGCACTATGTCTGCCCCAGCTGCAAACACAGCGAATTTATTACCGACGGATCGGTGGATTCTGGTTTTGATCTACCGCCAAAAGACTGCCCGGTCTGCGGCACACCGATGGACCGGGATGGGCATACCATTCCCTTTGAGACATTCCTCGGCTTCGATGGGGACAAAGTCCCCGATATCGATTTAAATTTTTCCGGCGAGTACCAAAGCGGTGCTCACCGCTACACAGAAGAGCTTTTCGGCCGGGACAATGTGTTCAAAGCCGGCACTATCGCCACTGTGGCGGACAAAACCGCCATTGGCTATGTGCGAAAATACGAGGAAGAACACAACGTCACTTTCCATCGGGCGGAGGAAAAGCGCCTGGCTTTGGGTTGTACCGGTATCAAGCGTACGACGGGCCAGCATCCCGGCGGCATGATTGTCATTCCGCGGGACATGGAGGTTTACGATTTCTGCCCAGTCCAGCACCCTGCCAACGACCAGAAAAACCCCAACATTACCACTCATTTCGATTTCCATTCCATTCATGACAATGTGTGCAAGCTGGACGAGCTGGGCCATGATGTTCCCACCATATACCGCTATTTGGAGGACTATACCGGTATCCCCGTTATGGAGGTTTCCATGAGCGACCCCGAGGTCATGAGCTTGTTTGAGTCCCCGGCTGCTTTGGGCGTAACGCCGGAAGATCTATGCGGGGTCAAGACGGGTACGCTGTCCCTGCCGGAGTTGGGAACCAGTTTTGTCCGGGGCATGCTGGAGGAATCCCATCCTAAGACCTTTTCCGACCTGCTTCAGATTTCCGGTTTGTCTCATGGCACCGCTGTGTGGCTGGGCAATGCCCAGGAACTGATTCAGAATAAAATCTGCACGATTTCCGATGTGATCGGCACCCGCGACAGCATTATGACCTACCTGCTGAATAAGGGATTGGAGCCGAAAATGGCTTTTAAGATCATGGAGATTACCCGAAAGGGCAAAGCATCGAAGCTGCTGACTGAAGAGCACATCAACGCTATGAAGGAACACGGCGTGCCCCAATGGTATATCGATTCCTGCTTTAAGATCCAGTATATGTTTCCAAAAGCACACGCTGCGGCCTATATGATCTCCGCTCTGCGGCTGGGATGGTATAAGGTTCATCGCCCCTTGGAGTTTTACGCAGCCTACTTCACCGTGCGATCTGACGATTTTGACGGCGCTGCCGCCATTTTGGGGAGAGAAGCCGTTATTAGGAAGCTTCGGGAGTTGGATACGAAAATCAAAAACCGGGAGGCTTCCGCCAAAGAGGAAGGGGAATTCGGCACCTTACAAATCATCAACGAAATGCTGGCGCGGAAGATCAGGCTGCTCCCCGTGGATCTTTACCGATCCGATGCCCGGAAGTTCCTTGTGGAGGATGGGAAGATCCGCCTGCCGTTTTCATCTTTGGGCGGAATCGGTGAAGCGGCGGCAATCAGCCTGATGGAAGCCCGGCAGGGTGGGGGAGAGTATCTTTCCGTAGATGATTTACAATCCCGCTCAAAGGTTTCCAGCGCGGTCATCGAGACTCTGCGAAGCGTGGGGGCCTTGAACGGCCTGCCGGAAAGCAGCCAGATCACGCTGTTTTGAGATGAGAAATTGGAAGAAAAAAGGCCGTGACTGCGTTCCATCAACGCGGTCACGACCTTTCGTTATAATCTTAAAATATATGAGCGGTAGACACTCCTCACGGCAGTTCGTTCCCAGCGGCAAGGTATAGCTTATACCAATCTGCCCGGGAAAGCTCTATATCCGCAGCGGTACAGATATCCTGTAAGCGCTTTGGGTTTGTGGTGCCTAAAATCACCTGCATGTTTGCCGGGTGCCGCAAAATCCAGGCGGCGGCAACGGCGGATTTGGAAACACCGTATTTTTCTCCCAAGTCGGCTAAAGCCAGGTTCAGCTCAGGAAAGTTTTCATTATCCACAAACGGCCCCTCAAAGAAACCGTACTGGAAGGGGGACCATGCCTGCATTGTAATGTGATTTAGACGACAATAATCCAGAATTTCACCGTCCCGATCCGCTGCGTGGGGGAACTCGGTATTGGCCCGCAGCGCATGATCAATCATGCCGGTGCACATCAGGCCAAACTGCATCTGATTTACCCGGAGCTTCTGCTTCAGCCCGGATTGGAGCAGTTCCAGCTGGCGGGAATTGAAATTGCTGACGCCAAACTGCAAAACCTTCCCGGTGTCTGTCAGGCGGTCAAAGGCTTCACCCACTTCGTCAGGCTCCATCAGGGCATCGGGGCGGTGCAGAAGCAGAAAATCTAAATGATCGGTATGCAGCCGGCTCAAAATGCCGTCCACGCTTTCCAAAATGTGTCCTTTGGAAAAATCATATTGGTTTCTGCCAATGCCGCACTTGCTTTGCAGCACGATTTTTTCCCGCAGTCCCGGCTCCGCAGCCAAAATCCTGCCAAACAGACTCTCGCATTCACCGCCGCCATAAATGTCCGCGTGGTCAAAAAAATTGATGCCGCAGTCCAGCGCGGTATGGATGTAAACACTTAGTTCTTTTTCGCCCAGCGCGCTGATGCGCATACAGCCCACGCCCAGGCGGGAACCATGTATGCCGGAGACGCCGATATCAACAGTTTGCATAAAAATCGCCTTTCCCCTTGTATTTTTGCACGATTCAGTCCGACATGAAAATTTCGGCGTGAAAATACGAGTGCGCTAAAGTCCTTTCCGTCCCGCTCAAACAAAATTTCTTTTCCTCCAAACCTGGAGCTTGGAAGGCTGATCGGCAGTCCGAAATGCACGAAAAAGAAGGGATTCTTGCAAAATCCCACTCTGTCCGTTGGCCCTTCACGCCGCTTGTGTTGATTTTACTGGATGGAGCAGTCCAGATAATGCTCCAGCTCCTCGTCATCCCGCTTCTTGTCCAGATACAGCAGGGCGGCGGAAAGGGCGGCCACTACGGCGGCCACGGCGGCTACAATGCCGATGAACAAGGCAAGCTTGCTTCCTTTTTTCATATGGACACCTCCAAGTGAATCTACGTTCCTTTGATTTTATGATACCCAATCTTTTTGAAAAAGTCAACAGAAAACAGAGAGAAAAGGGGAGCTTCTCCAAAAGAAAAACAGCGCATGGGCCAAAACCCCGCGCTTGTTTTCAAAAAATTTACAAAAGGCGCTGCGCACTTAAGTGCCGGAGTTCAGTTTCCGTTCTAGGGAAGACTTTTTCCGGGCAGCGGTATTCTTATGCAGGATGCCCTTTGCAGCAGCCTGATCGATCTTCTTAATGGCAACGCGCACAGCGGCGGTCTTATCCTCCGAATTGCCCTCGATAGCGGCGTTGGCCTTTTTAATCTCGGTTTTCAGCTGAGAATTGATGGCCTTGTTCTGCATGGTTTTGGCGGCAATCACCTTCACGCGCTTTTTTGCCGACTTGATATTTGGCATGAGTTCCACCTCCTTGCTGTCCAATCACGCAAAAAATATAATAGCATGGGAATCCAGAAAAAGCAAGTATTTTTTGATTTTTCCATTTTGAAATTGACAAAATCTCCCGCTTGGGGTAAAATACAAAAGCAGTGGGAACGCCAGCTGTTTTCCACACATATCCGCCTCCATAGTTAAACGGATATAACAGCCCCCTCCTAAGGGGCAGTTATCGGTTCGATTCCGGTTGGGGGTGCCAGCGGCGGGCTGCCGCGTTCGGACGCGCTCTGTTGACGCAGGGTGCGTTAATTTTATGCACGCTAATCCGGCGGAATCGGTCCTTTCGCGCCCAGCGTCTCCCCGCATTTTAACCTCTTACGGTTCCATCAGGTGTTTAGAATACTCGCCCACCGGGGTGGCGTAGTCACCGGTAAAACAGCCGGTGCAAAGCTGCAATGGACATTTCCCGCAGGCACGGAGCAGACCGCTCACGCTGATGTAGCCCAGCGTGTCAGCGTTGATCTTCTTGCGGATCCCCTCCACGTCCAGCTTATTTGCAATCAGGTTTTCCTCGCTGTCGATGTCCGTTCCAAAATGGCAGGTATGCCGGAAGGGCGGAGCGGAAACGCGCAGATGGATTTCCTTTGCCCCCGCCCGGCGGATCGCTGCCACGATTCTCGCGCTGGTGGTGCCCCGGACAATGGAATCGTCCACCAACACCACCCGTTTCCCTTCCACTGCCGCCCGCAGGGGATTGAGCTTCATGGACACGGCGTTTTCCCGCTGCTCCTGGGTGGGAAAGATAAAGCTCCGGCCAATATAGCGATTTTTCACAAAGCCCGTCCCCAAGGGGATCCCGCTTTCCAGGGAATAACCCACGGCGGCGTCTAGGCCGCTGTCCGGCACGCCGCAGACAAGATCGGCGCTAACCGGATGCTCCTTTGCCAGCTCTCGGCCCATATTGAGCCTTGCCTCATAGACGGACAGGCCATCGATAACGGAATCGGGCCGGGCGAAATAGACATATTCAAACACACACAAGCTCTGCCGGGGTGCGTTTAGGAAAACTTCGCTGTGCAGAAGCTTCCCGTTTTCCATCAGAACGATTTCCCCTGGCTGCACGTCCCGGATAAACCGGAAGCCGCAGCTGTCCAGGGCACAGGATTCGGAAGCGACGGCGACGCCGGAATCATTTTCCCCCAGGCACAGGGGACGGTAGCCGTTTGCGTCCCGCACGGCGATCAGCTTTCCGCCGCCGCTGAGCACCACCAGGGAAAAAGCGCCCCTGAGGAGCTTCGCCGCTTCTTTTACACCGGTGAGCAGGTCCTTGTGGCGAAGGGCCATATAGGCGATCAGGGAGGAGATTACTTCGGTGTCGCTGGTGGCGGAAAAGTCCAGACCGAAAGCGGTAAGTTTTTTCTTGATTTCCCGGGCGTTGACCACATTGCCGTTATGAGCGGTGGCAATGCGGCCGGTGAGAAATTCCGTCACAAAGGGCTGCACGTTTTTCACTGTGTTGGAACCGGTGGTAGAGTATCGGACGTGGCCAATGGCATGTCGGCTCTGCGGCAGCTCCCGCAGCGTTTCCGGCGTAAAGACTTCACCAACCAGGCCAATGTTTTTCACACAGCGGATGGCATTGCTCCCCGCCGCGGCGATGCCGGCGCCTTCCTGTCCCCGGTGCTGCATGGCCAGCAGAGCGTTGCAGCAGATGCCTGCCGCTTCCGGCGCGGGGCCGTCCTCCCGGATGCTCACGCCGAAAACGGCGCATTCCTCATGAAGCTTTTCACCGCGCAAAACAGTCACTCCCATTCCTTAATGATCCTTTCCGCCACAGCGCGGCGGGTGAGACGCCGATCCATAGCTTCCTTTTCAATGAGCCGATGGGCTTCCGGTTCGGTCAGCTTCCTGTATTCCACCAGCAGGCATTTGGCCCGGCATACGACTTTTACTTCTTCCAGCTTCATCCGCAGAGTGCGGTTCTCGTCCTCCAGCTTTGCCATCCGTGGGCGGAAAACATCCAGCAGGGTGAGGGCTTCATGGAAACGCTCCTTGGAGAAGGGTTTCCCCAGCGTCAGGACCCCGGCAGGGTTCACTTTTGCCCGCACCTCATCCACCAATTCCCCTTTTACCAGCAGGATCACGTTTAGGCCGCGTTCCGCTGCGTCGCAGGCCAGGTCTGCGCCGAATTCGTCCACCAAAGGGGCGTTTACTACCACCAGGTCGGCGCCGGCGGTGAGCAGGCTGCGCCTGGCTTCGCCTCCATTTCCCACTGCGACGGAAACACGGTATGCACTGCCTGCCAGCAGATCTTTTAGCTGCTCCCGTCCCCGTTCCGATCCAGAAACCAGCAGTGCGGCCCTCGGAAGCGTTCGAGGGCGGTTCTTTTCAGCCTTCGCTGCCGGCATAAGCGAGAAGCACCTCCCGGGGTAGGAATTTTTGAAGGAACTTGCTGTTCTGGCACAGCTGCCCGGCTTCCCGGCGGGTCTGGGGCAGGGGAGAGCGCCGTTCCGGCAGGGGCAGGCCGCTTTCCACGCCATCCACCCCGGCGTAGATCAGGGCTGCGAAGGCCAAATAGGGATTGCACGCACCGTCCGGGGAAGAGATCTCGATTCGTCCTCCCTGCTTCCGACGCAAAAGGGCAGATCTGCCCGTATCGGCCCAGGAGATTTCTCCAGGTGCGCCGTACTGCCCCAGCCGTTCATAAGAGCTTTCCACAGGATTCAGCAGGGCGGTGATCTCTGCGGCGTGGGCTAGGATTCCGGCCAGAAAGGGATCGGCACAGAATTCAGTCCCCAACTTGGGCCGCATGGCAATGCGGAACCCGCTGCCCGGCTCTTCGGGGATGGGCTTGGGGTCAAAACTGGCCCACAGCCCGCTGCGCACCGCCATCATTTCCACTACGGACCGGAAGGTGATCACATTGTCGGCGCATTGCAGGGCGGGGCCCGGCTCAAAGTCAATGCGGTTTTGCCCTGGCCCGCCGATATGATGGGAGCTTAGCGGGTCGATGCCCATTTCTTCCAGGGTCAGGCAGATATCCCGGCGCACATCTTCGCCCTTGTCTTCCGGGGCGGCGGCCATATACCCCGCGCCGTCAAAAGGCTGGTCTGTCGGCATGCCATGCTCATCGGTACGGAAAAGGTAAAAGTCATTTTCCACGCCGAAGTTTACATAGATCCGATGATCCCTCGCGTATTCCACCGCATCCCGCAGGATTTTCCGGCTGTCCTGGGGCGTGGGGTTCCCTTCCTCGTCCCGCACGTGGCAGTAGAACCGCGCCACCCTGCCATGGGAAGGGCGCCAGGGCAGCAGGGCAATAGTGGATGTGTCTGGAAAGAGGAAAATCTCGCTGTCCCCGGAGCGATCGAAACCCGGGATCCGCGAAGCGTCTGCCGCTACTCCGTCCTCAAAGGCCCGGGGAAGCAGGGAGGGCAAAACGGAGATAATCCGCTGCTTACCAAACACGTCGCAAAAAGAAAATTTTACAAATTTAACGTCGTTATCTTGTATAAATTCCGCAATATCGGAAAAGTCCCGGTCTGCCATGATATCCTCCTGCTTCTCGATAAAAATTTTGCCAATATAATACAAAAAGGCGCGGCCCCGGAGAGGTACTCCCTGGGACCGGACGCCGTTGTCCATTTCTCAGTATACAGCGGAGCGGCAAGATTGTCAATAGGATTTGCAATTCCAATTCTTGAAAAATGCATAACTCAAAACCAACCATATGGCAGTATCTTGAAATATATGAATTATATTCAGCAATGGAACTTCGAAAAGCTTTCAGCTATGAAGGGAAAAATTGATCAACCTGCATAATCAGACTTTTTCACATTTCCTGTGCCGCCGCATAGACTGTAGGAGACTTCTTCGAGGGGGATTTATCATGCCAATCCGCATTTTTATCGATCAGGGACACAATCCCAGCGGCCACAATACAGGGGCAGTGGGGAATGGGCTGGTGGAACAGGATATCACCTACGAAGTGGGACTTTATCTGGCTCAGCTGTTAAACGACGATCCTCGATTTATTGCCCGGCTTTCCAGACCGACGCCGGAAACGATTTTGGGAGCCAGCAATTCCACCAGCCTGCAGGCAAGGGTGAATATGGCGAATTCCTGGCCCGCAGACTATTTTGTTAGTATCCATTGCAATTCCAATACCAACCCGGCCATCAACGGCTCGGAAGTGTACGTCTACCGGGAAAATACCCAGTCCTATTGGCTGGCCCAGCATATTCTGATCGGCATCGTGACCGAAACAGGCACCCGGGACAATGGAGTGCGGGTCAACCCTTCTCTATATGTCCTGCGGCGGACCAATATGCCCGCAGTGCTGGTAGAATTGGCCTACCTGAGCAATGCCGCCGATGCCCAAAAGCTGCGGGACGATCCTCGGGCCTTTGCCAGGGGCATCTACAACGGCATGATGTCCTATTTTGGATTTTAATACTGCGCCGAAGAGTGCGCGACGAGAAAATATAAGGCGAATAATACCGATTTTACACCACATATTCGAAAAAGCTGCGCTCTTCGACGTCTTTTCGACAGGCAAAGCGGCGCGCTGCCTAAAACCGTGCGCCGCCTTGTACGATCGATCACAATTTTCTAGCCGCCAGATCATCTAGAAACTGACTGAACACTACCAGCCTGTTGTGGGCTGTTTCCAGATAGGGCAGACTGTACTTTTCGCATTGCTCCCGCATCAGGCGGCTCTGATCTACCAGGGACTCACAGCTCTCCATGCGTTCCTCGTCGGATAAGTCAAAGGTATAGTCCTCGGGCGTGTCATACTTTTTCTGGATCAGGAACCGCTCTTCAGGAGTCACGTCGCTGGTGAGCAGATAAAGGATACCGCAAATCTCGGGATCCAAGAACTTTATGTAATCTTCCGGCAGCAGCTGGTACATGTCGATGACCATCGGGCCGTTTTTCTGGTCGTATTCTTCCGGGCTGGTCATGGCCCGCAGAAAGGACGCCATCCTGCCGCTGATGATTCTCAATATCTCCATTGAGGACTTTCCTTTGTTAACACTTATTCCGGTGTCGATGCCTGTTTCAGGAAAGCATTGCTCGAACCCGGCAATGACAGCATCCATGCAGAGGTGCTGCCAGCCCATTTTCCTGGCGATCTGCCGCGACAAGGTACTCTTTCCGGAGCGGGGAACTCCGGCGATGATCAAATGCTTCATATTGCGTTCCTTTCCTCTAAACAGTCTAGTAGTCTCATTTACTCCGGCGCTTTCATGCTCTCTACCATGCTGATTTTCTTGAGCTTCCGGTGCATGACCAGGTTCACCAGCACGCTGAATACCACAGTTAGCAGGGCGGACCATACGTAGCTTAAGGGGTAGACAGTGCGCCCAAACATAAGAATGTCAATCTCCGCGGTGCGGATGACAAACTGATGAAGGAAAATCCCCAGGACCAGTCCGGCCGCCGCTCCCAAAAGGGTGAGTACGGCGTTTTCCCGGTAGATATAAGCGGAAACCTCGCCATCGTAGAAGCCCAGCACCTTGATAGTGGCAATCTCCTTGACCCGCTCACTGATATTGATATTGGTCAAATTATAAAGAACCACAAAGGCCAGTGCCCCTGCGCAGATGATCAGCACCGCAACAATAGCATCCAGGCTTTTGATGGAGTGGGAGAAGCTTTCGGAAAGCTCGGTAGTGAACCGGGAAGCGGCTACATCCCGGCACTTCAGAAGCTGTGTGGAGAGGGATTTTTCGTCTACCTCCCGGTCTTCCGGGAGCTTGCAGAGTACTGTGTTGATTTCCGGCGATTGGCCAAAAGCCTTTTCATATGCGGCAGGGGAAATATATAAGGTGTGGGACACGTAGTTTTCGCAAATGTCCGTAATGGTGAAGCTGGCTTCCTTTTCGTCCTGGTTTTTTACTGTGATTACATCGCCCACCTTCAAGTGCTGGCGCTCGGAAAGCTTTTCCGTGATGATGACGGAGTTTTCATCATAGACCACCGGATCCTGGTCGGTGCGGTGGCGGAATTGAAAATAGTCCGGAAGGGCGGTTGTGTCCGCCGGAGTGAAGATTGTCACGCTGTCGGCGGGATCCCCCTCCTTTGGCACCATTTTTCCATTGTTCTGCATGACCGGCAGGAAGCCGGCAATCTGCTCTTCATCTGTCAGCAGATTTTGCAGCTCCTGGCCTTCCAGGGCGCTTTCATCCTGCAGGCTTACAATCAGCTGGTACTGGTTCAGTTCATCATATTGCAGGGAAACGATGTGGGAGATGGAATCATTTAGGCCAAAACCGGTCACCAGCAGGGCCGTACAGCCCGCAATGCCTATGATCGTCATAAAAAAGCGCTTCTTATAACGGATCAGGTTCCGGGCGGTTACCTTTTGCGTAAACTTCAGTCGGCTCCACAGGGGTGTGATGTATTCCAGAAATACACGTTTTCCCGCCTTTGGCGCTTTGGGAAGCATCAGCCGGGCGGGGACCTCCCGCAGCTCGGCCCAGCAGGCGCTCAAGGTGGCAAGCATGGTGCAAGCGATGGCAATCAGCGAAGAAAACAAGGCGTAGGGGAGGTTGAAGGGCGTTAAGGCCCTGGGAATGTCATACATGATGTTGTAGGCGTTGATGATGATGTATGGGAAAAGCCGCAGGCCGGTTATCAGGCCGAAAATGCTGCCTGCTGCGCTGGCCAGGACGGCATAGAGCAGATACTTGGCGGCAATGCTCCCGGGGGAATAGCCCAACGCCTTCATGGTACCGATCTGCTGCCGCTCTTCCTCAACCATGCGGGTCATGGTGGTCAGGGCCACCAGCGCAGCCACCAGGAAGAAGAAGACAGGGAACACCGTCGCGATGGCACCGATTTTTTCCGCATTGGAATTATAGCTGGCAAACCCGGTGTTGTCATCCCGAGTAAAAATGTACCACTGGCCTTCCTCGATTTTCCGGATCTGGCTTTCTGCGTCCTTGATCTGCTCCTCGGCGTCCAGTAGTTTTTTGTCGGCTTCCGCTTTGCTGTCCTCGTATTCCTTCCGGCCCTTTTCCAGTTTCTCTTTTCCTTCCGCAAGCTTCTTAACCCCGTCGTCATATTCGGCTTGGGCGTCATCCAGCTGTTTTTCGGCTTCCGCCAGCTGAGCTTCGGTGTCCTGCTTGGTCTGGGCCAGGGTATTGGCATTGTTGTCAAGCTCGGTTTTCTGGGCGTTCAACGTGGCCTGCTGGGCTTCCAGGGCATTCTTCTGAGCGGTAAGCTCATCCTGTGTTTTATCCAGTTCGGAGCGCGCCGCTTGGGAGTCCGCCAAGTTCTTCTCGTACTCCATTTTTCCCGCTTCCAGGGCGGTTCGGGAAGCAACAGTGTCCGTGCCTTGAGCCTGCAAGGCTTCCAGTCCCGCATGTAAAGGGGCAAACTGGGAGGCAGCTTCCGGGGAGAGAAGCGCCATCTGGCTCAAAGCAGCGAGGGTGGCGGCATCGGAAGTGTCCTCGGCGGGCAGCCCAAGCTGGGATGCCACCTGCCAAAAGTCGTCCTTGCCCTGTTCCAGGGCAGACAGGCTGGCTTCCGTTTGGTCCAGCTGGGCCTTCGCCTGAGCCAGCTGCTTTTCCCCGGCATCCAGCTGGGCGTATCCGCTGTCCAATTGGGCCTGGCCATTCTCAAGCTGCTTTTTACCATCGTCCAGCTGAGCCTGATATTGCCTGATCTGTGCGTAGCCGCTGTCGATCTGCTCTTGGGCCGAGCGGATCTGTGTTTCGTAGTCCGCCCGGCTGACGGCCAGTTCATCCCGCCCTTCCTGAAGTTCAGATTTAGCATCGGCCAGCGTTTTCTCGCTTTCCAGAAGCTCCTGCTCCCCGTCGTTCAGCTCCTGTTCGGCATCGGCTAATTTTTCTTCCGTTTCTGCCTTTTTAGTCTCATACTCCCGCTTTGCGTCGTCCAGCTCGGCGTTGGCATCGCTGACGATTTCCTCATACCGGATCTGGCTGCGCTTTTCCCCCAGTGCTTCCAGAATCTCTTCCGCTGCGGCGGTCTTGTCCTCGTATTCCTTCCCGAAGGCGTCCAGTTCTTTCGCGCCCCGCAGTGTGAGATAAAAGCCGGTGTAATAGTCCAGGTTGAAGCTTTCGTTCACGGTGCAGGCGATCAGATTTACGGTGCCGCTGCCAACGGTGCTGTGTTCCTGCTCCATAGAAAGGTAAGCGGAGCTTTTTACTGTGCCCACCACGGTCAGGGTGTCCGGCATACCGCTGTCCTCGTCCTCGTTGTCACCAAGATCCCGGGTCAGGGTCTCTCCGATCCAGTCCTTGTCCTCCACCAGGGATTTCGTGATCACTACCGCGCACTCCCCGGCCTTTTCCGGAAGCCGGCCGGTCAGCAGGATGGGGGTGTTCATGGCGGGATCGTCCTCTCCTGGCAGGGTGAGCAGACGGGTGGTATAAGAGTCTCCATCGGCGGACAGGAATACCAGGTCGGTGTCCCGCACAGGCAGAACCGTTTCCACTCCTTCTGCCTGCCGTACCAGTTCCAAATCTTCTTCCGTCAGTCCCAGAGTGGAGACCACACGCAGGTCGTACATGTCGGTGTCATCGTAATAGGCGTCGGCGGAAAGACGCATATCGTCCGGCGCGGCCATTAAGCCCGCCAGAAAGCCCACGCCCAGGGCCACAATGGCAAAAATCGCCAAAAAGCGGGAAAGGGTGCTTTTGACGGTGCGGAAAATATTTTTGGTGTAAGACCGTTTCACAGCCCGGTTTTCCTCCCTTTTCTCTGTTTTTGCTTCACGTACTCACCCTTTACCATTCGATCTCTTCCACCGGAATGGGATGCTCATTCACCTCGTTGGAAATGGCTTTACCACTTTTAACACGAATCACCCGGTCCGCCATGTCGGTCAGAGCGCTGTTGTGGGTAATTACCAGCACCGTGCGTCCGGTTTTCCGACAGGCGTCTTGCAAAAGGCCCAGCACGGACTTGCCGGTATTGTAATCCAGCGCGCCGGTAGGCTCGTCGCAGAGCAGCAGTTTCGGGTTTTTCGCCAAAGCCCGGGCGATAGCCACCCGCTGCTGTTCGCCGCCGGAAAGCTGGGCGGGAAAATTTCGCAGGCGCTCGCCTAATCCCACACCTTCCAGGGTAATTTTGGCGTCCAGCGGCTCCCGGCAGATCTCGCTGGCCAGCTCTACGTTTTCCAACGCCGTCAGATTCTGCACCAAGTTGTAAAACTGGAATACGAAGCCCACATCGTACCGGCGGTATGTAGTGAGCTGCCTGGGCGTATAAGCGCTGATCAACTCCCCATCCAGCAGGATCTTTCCCTCGTCGCAGGAATCCATGCCGCCCAGCATGTTGAGCACTGTGGTTTTGCCGGCGCCGGACGGCCCTACAATTACGCAGAACTCGCCTTTCTCTACAAAAAAGCTGATGTGATCCGCTGCGGCAATCCGGTTTTCTCCCATGATGTAATATTTGCAAACATTATCGAATTCGATGAAATGGGCCAATTCGCTTTCTCCTTCCCTTTTGGAAAATGCAGAATCCACATGACCTGTGGCGCTTTCCTTTTGGAACGCCGACAGGATTGAATTAAAGTATACAGGCAAAATTTTACGAAACTATGAAAAAAACAAATTTAGAAAAATTTTTCAAACCCGGCCGCGCACGACAGTATCGGCTTTAGCCCGCGTTATAAAAATTCCGAATCGGGCCGTTCCGCTTTTGCCGCCGCCCAGTCGAAGGACCTTAACTCCCCGCTGCAGGAAAGCTCGGGAAAATCCCACTGCCGCAGGACCTCGAAAACGCCTATCGCCACCGAATTTGCCAGGTTTAGGCTGCGGGCGCCGTTCATCATGGGAATGCGCACGCAACTGTCCGGATGCCGAAACAGCAGAGGTTCCGGCAGGCCGGCGGATTCCTTTCCAAAAAACAGGAAGCAGTTATCCGGATAGATTATATCGGTATGGCGGTTCTGCGCTTTTGTGGAAAAGAAGAAAAAGCGGCCCGTATTTTTTGAGAAAAAATCGGACAGGCTATCATAGTACGACAAAGTCAGATACGGCCAATAGTCCAAACCGGCGTGGCGAAGCTTCCTGTCGTCCAAGGCAAAGCCCATAGGGCCGATTAGGTTCAGAGCGGCACCGGTGACCGCGCAGGTTCGGGCGATGTTACCAGTGTTCTGGGGGATCTCCGGCTCCACCAGGACGATGTTTAATTTTGCCAAGCTGAAACGCTCCTTTCAAGCAGTCTGTCATTTAATCCAATTTTTGCATTTCGCGCATGAAAATGCAAAGCTTTATCCAAACGATTCCATGTGCGATTTTTTCTTCTTTCCTGAAAGAAGGTGAGCGACTGCTGGCGGCAGTCGCTATATGGGCGCAAGGCATCATTGAAAATTATCCTATAAAGGGATTTTCGCGATAGTCTGAAAGAAACTAGAATTTGCATTTGTATAAGAGAAAGAAGGGACGGGAATCATGAAATGGACGACAGTTTTACGACTGCTCCGATACACAATAATACTTTGGAGGTTTGACGCAATGTACAAGCAGACGGTAAATATGGCGAAGGGCATCGGCATAGGCGTGCTGACCGGCGTGGCTGTGGCGGCGATCGGCACAAAAGCCATGAACGGGGGACACAGGAAAGTGAGCCACGTGAAGAAAAATGCAGGGAAAGCAATTCACACGGTTGGCAACCTGATCGGGGACGTGGAAAAGATGCTCCGATAACCCTGAGCGCACGTTTTTGGGCGGGATATCCAGCCGGAGTCCCGCCCTGCTTTATGTACCAGCCTTGGCCGTTAAAGGCTTTTCCGGATGCTGGAACCAGCGGAACAGGAAGATCACCGAGGGGATTAGGCCCAGCACCCAGCCAATGGGGGCGGCCAGCCAAATCCCAATGTAATCCAGGAACAGGGGAAGCAGCAGGGAAAGGCCGATTTTTGAAATTAACTCCACCAGGGAGGAGGCCAGAGTGACCTTTACCGCGCCAATGCCCCGCAGGGTGGAGTTGATCATCCAAATGGCGCCTAGGGCCAGAAAGAGGGCGGCTTCGATGCGGACCATCGCCACGGCGGCTTCCAGTACATAGTCCAAATTTTCGGCGGAGGAATCCATAAAGATACGGGCGATGGGTTTCGCAAAGGCCATCATGATGACGGTGGAGAGCAGGGCAAGCCCGCCAACGATGAAAATGCCTTTTCGCAAACCTTCCTTAATACGGTCATATTTTTTCGCGCCGTAATTCTGCCCGGCGTATACCGAGAAGGAAAAGGCGATATTGGAGAAGGAAACGGTGGCCAGCTGTTCCACCTTGCTGCCAATGGTATAGGCCGCCACAATGTCAGAGCCGTGGGAATTGATTACTGCCGTGATGACGAACATACCTACGCAGAGAGCCAGACTCTGTGCACACATGGGCAGGCCGATGCGCAGGTATTCCCGGATAATGCTGCCGTCAAACCGCCAGGAAGCTTTGTCCGGACGAAGCCGCGGATACCGCTTCAGCATGTAGAGCAGGCAAAGCACTGCCGAGACAATCTGGGAAAACACGGTGGCCCAGGCCACTCCGGCAACTCCGCCGTTTAAGACCAGGACGAACAGCAAATCCAGCCCCACATTTAAAAGAGAGCTGAAAATTAAGAAATACAAGGGCGTTTTGGAATCGCCAATCGCCTTGAGCACGGAAGAAACGCCGTTATACGCCATCAGCGCGATAGTCAGGCCGCCGGTGATTTTAATATAAGTGACCGACTGGTCTATGATGTTTTCCGGCGTCCCCAGCAGAAGCATCAAGGGGCGTGCGCCGAAAAAGGCCAGCAGGCCCAGCAGCGTGCCACACAGCAGAACCAGATAGGCAGCGTGGGATACAACTTTTTTCAAAACCTCTTCCCGCTGGGCGCCTTCCGCTTGGGAAATGACAATGGACACCGCCCCGGTCACGCCGTTGTGCATCATCATTAAAAAGGTGGCGGTAGAGCTTGCTGCGCCGATGGCTGCCAGGGCGTCAAGGCTGACAAACCGGCCCACCACTATAGTGTCCACCATGTTGTACATCAGCTGGAATATCCCGCCAATCAGCATGGGGATGGCAAACAGGATCAAAAGCTTGGCAGGCTCCCCTTGAGTCATGTCCAGGCTTTTTGTTTTGACAATTTGTCCTTTTGCGCTCATTACCCAGCACCTTACTTTTATAAAAATTTTTCGTATAACTTTCATTATAAAACGAATCCTGTCATTTAGCAACTCCCAAAATCCAGAGACGGGAAGAAGCGGAAATTGTGAAGAATTTGTTAAAAATCAAAATTTTGCAAAAAAGGGTTGACTTTGCCTGACCATGTGGCTAAAATAAGGTTAGCACTCAAAGAAAGCGAGTGCTAAACCGCAGGAGGCAGGTCCGCCGGCGATGACATAGCAAACTCTTTTTTCGCGTGGTATTCCACGCGGTTTTAGCGCTTTCCCCCGGAGAGCGTGAAAACAATGAGTTTTCCGGGGAGAAAGGGACGGCCCAAAAACGAAATCTAAAATGGGCCAAGGTGTATGTTATGACCATTAAACCACTTCTTGACAGAGTTCTCATCAAGGCGGAAGAAGCCGAAGAGACCACGAAAAGCGGCATTGTCCTTGCGGCTAAGAGCCAGGAAAAGCCTCAAATTGCCCGGGTGATCGCAGTAGGCCCCGGCGGCGAAGTGGACGGCAAGGAGATCAAGATGTACCTGAAGGAAGGCGACCGGGTGATTTCCGCCAAATACAGCGGCACGGAAGTGAAGATTGACGGGGAAGAGTATACGATTGTCAAGCAGTCCGATATCCTGGCCGTCGTGGAGTAAGCTGACTCCCCTTCCGGCAGGGATACCACATTCTTTGATACTATAAATTGAAAATTGAAAGGATCGATTTCATATGGCAAAGCAAATTATTTACGGCGAGGATGCCCGCAAGGCGCTTCTCAGCGGCGTCAACCAGCTGGCTGACACGGTAAAGATTACCCTTGGCCCCAAGGGCCGCAATGTAGTGCTGGACAAAAAATTCGGCGCACCCCTGATCACTAACGACGGTGTGACCATCGCCAAAGAG
>CAYSQF010000016.1:0-28623 GCA_964433105.1 uncultured Acutalibacter sp. | reverse complement strand
CCTTGCCGCAGAATTCACATTTTGCCATATTTATACCTCCTTGCATCGCACAATTCTCAAATCGCAACAAACGAATTATAGCAGACTGTCAGATAAAAATCAAGTTTTTTTTCGCAAAGAATTGAGTTTTTTCCGGGAATCGTATATAATAGGCTTGCGGCGAAGCGTTTGCCAATGGATTTTCCGGCTTTTGCAGGGGCTTCGAGGAGCTTTTTGTACGATAATTTCGCGATTCAGCTTTTGGGCGCTGTATTTTTGCCCGCTGCTCGTCGTTTTAGGAGGAACGCCATGCTTTTCAGTGTAATCAGAACCCTGCTCTCCGGTGGGCAAGTAGATGTTTGGACTGTTCTGGCCCAAGTTTTATCTATCCTGTTTGTTATCTTCTGCATCCTGCCTTTGCACGAATTCGCCCACGGCTGGACGGCAAATAAGCTGGGAGATCCCACCGCCAAGCTGGAAGGCCGTCTCACGATGAACCCTTTGGCCAGTGTGGACCCTATGGGCGCTCTGGCCCTGTTGCTGTTTGGTTTTGGCTGGGCTAAGCCCGTGCCGGTGGATTCCCGGTATTTTAAAAAGCCCAAGCGGGATATGGCTCTTACGGCTTTGGCCGGGCCGATTTCCAATCTGCTGGCCGCACTGGTTGGCGCTGTTGTCGTAGTGGCGATTCAGGTGTTCGCGCCCTACAACGGTTTTACTTCATTCCTCTATAATCTGGTGTATTACTATGTGGTAGTGAACATTACTCTGGCCGTGTTCAATCTGATTCCCGCGCCACCGTTGGACGGCTCCCGTATTTTGGGCGCTTTTTTAAGCGACCGTGCGCTCTACACCTATTACCGGTATCAAAATGTTTTTGTGATGGTTCTGTTTCTCCTGATGCTGTCCGGTGCGCTTTCCGGCCCTCTGTATACGGTACAGAATTTCTTTGCCGGCATTATTTTCAAAGTTGCCAGTCTGCCCTTCCGGCTCTTTGGAGCAATGTAAAATGGAGAAATTGCAATATAAGCTGGAAGTGTTCGAAGGTCCGCTGGATCTGCTTTTGGTGTTGATTGCCAAAAATAAGCTGAATATTTACGATATCCCCATTGCAGAGCTGCTGGATCAGTACCTGAAGCAGATCGACTTGATGCGGGAGGAAAACCTGGATGTGGCCAGCGAGTTTTTGGAAATGGCGGCCAGGCTGGTTCAGATCAAGACAGCGTCCCTGCTGCCCCGCCAGGAAGAGGATGAGGATCCCCGGCTGGAACTGACCGGCCAGCTGTTGGAATACCGGCAGTGCAAACAGGTCGCGGCAATGCTGGGGGAGCGCGCGCGGTTTGATTTCCTGGTCCGGGCACCCGAGAACATCCCCGCCGACCTCACCTACCGGCGGACCCACGAGGCAAAGGAACTGATCCAGGCTCTCACCGCCGCCTGGGGCAAGGGGAAAAGTTTGCTGCCCCCAAAGCCGGAAAGCTTTTCCGCGCTGGTTTCTCAAAAAATCGTGTCTGTGGCGTCCCAGGCGGTATTTGTCCTTCGGAAGCTTTGGAAACGCCGGAAGCTTCCCTTTCGCGCACTGTTTGTGGAAAAGACGGATCGCTCCGAGCGCGTGGCCGCTTTTTTGGCGGTGCTGGAGCTGGTAAAAAGTCGGCGGATCCGGGTGGAAGGCGAAGGGGACAACTGTGAAGTGAAACTACTGGGAAGGGGTGGAAGCCGTTGGAACGGGAAGAAATGATGGGAAAAGTGGAAGCCATCCTTTTTGCCGGCGGCGATCCAGTGGCGCTGGACCGCATTGCCCAGGTGTTAGGAGTGCGAACCTATGCCGTTGAGGACACAGTGGACGCCCTTCGGGAAAAATACAACACACCCCAAAGTGGCATCCATTTGCTGCGGCTGGGAAATACCGCCCAGTTTTGCATCAATCCCGCTTTTGTGGAACCGGTGCGGGAAACGTTGGATTTAAAACGTAACACCCCGCTGTCCCAGGCGGCGCTGGAGGTGCTGGCGGTGGTGGCCTATAACCAGCCGGTGACCAAAGCGTTTGTAGAACAGGTCCGCGGAGTAGACTGCTCCGGCGTAATTTCCAGCCTGATGCAGAAAGACCTGCTGGAAGAGCGGGGCAGGTTGGAACTGCCTGGCAGGCCCCTGTTGTACGGCACCACCGAAACTTTTCTGCGCTGCTTTCAGCTTGGATCCATTGAAGAACTGCCCCCGCCGCCCCAGAACCAGGAGGAAGAGCCTCCGGAACAGGAACGTTTTCTGGATCAATGATAGGGGCGGCTTTTAAATATTTTTGATCACTATAGACGGAAAGGCGGCGGATTATGGCAGTGTTGTATATCATCGGCGGCATTTTGCTCTTGCTGTTTCTTCTGCTTATGGTCCCCGTCCGGATGGATATCGGGTTCCAGGAGAAATTTTCCCTGACAGTCCGGTATTTGTTCCTGCAGTTTCCGGTGCTACCGGAAAAGGAGCAGGGAGAGGAAGAAAAAGAAAAGCCTGAGGAAAAGACGCCAAAGGGGAAAAAGAAACAGGGCGGACTGAAGGAAATCTTGAACCGCACTGGCTTTACCGGCTTTTTACAGTCCCTGTTTCAACTTGTAAAAATGGCGTTGTCTTCTGGGAAGCGGCTGGTTTCCCGGATTAAATGGAAACGATTTGATCTGTATTTGTGCTTGGGAGGCGCGCAGGACGCCGCAGCTGCCGCCCAGCTATACGGGCAGCTTTCCGCTGGTATTTATTCGGCCTGCAGCGTTTTGTTCGGCCTGCGGAGCAAAGGGGAAAAGGGCGTTACCGTGGATTTGGATTACAGCTCTGACAAAAACAGGGTGGATTTTTTCGCGTCTCTTTCCCTGCGGCCCATCCATGTCCTGCGGGAAGGCTTTTCCCTGCTGATTAAAGGCTTGCCGGTGTACAGGACCCTTTTGGGGATCGGCAGCTCTAAACATACAAGTCCTAATATTTCTCAGAGAAAGGTGAATGGCAATGAGTGAAAACAAGGTCAACAATCTCATGGGCGTAACCATGGATAAAATCAAGGAAATGGTAGATGTGAACACCGTGATCGGCGAGCCCATCACCACCCCGGATGGCGCTACTGTGCTCCCAATTTCCCGGGTCAGCTACGGCTTTGCTTCCGGCGGGTCCGACCTGCCATCTAAGTCCCAGCCGGCCGCCGGTTTATTTGGCGGCGGCAGCGGCGCGGGGATTACCATTGTACCCATCGCTTTTTTGGTCATCTCCAATGGGAATGTGCGGATCTTGCAGATCGAGCCGTACATGGGACCGGTGGATCGGGCGCTGGAAAAGCTTCCGGAGCTGGCGGACAAGCTCACGGCTCTGTTCCGGAAAGACAAGGAAGAACCGGCAGAGCCGAATAACCCTTTAGGAGAGCCAAAGCCTGCCGCGCCTGACGAAAAGGCCTGAGCATACAAAGCCGCCTTTCCGCATACTAAATGGAGTGACCGATGAACCCCCTGCGACGGGTTTCATCAACTATTTCAAGGACTTTCATCGGTTCCTTAAGCAGCGGTGGTGACGGAGCGTATGAAGAGAAAATATTGCCGGGTGCTTTTTGCGATGTTCTTTTTTTCCTTGCTCTTGGGGCCTGCGGCGCGGGCCGAGGAAATGTTTCCGTCCGTTTCCGCACGGAGCGCGGTGCTGATTTCCGCAGATACCGGGGCGGCGCTCTTCGAAAAGGACGCCCAAGCTCGGCTTTCGATGGCCAGCACTACCAAGATCATGACGGCCCTGTTGGCTTTGGAAGAAGTGGAGAGATCCGGTGATCTGGCGGTGGATGTCACCGAGGAAATGGTGGCGGTGGAAGGCTCATCTATGGGCCTGCTCAGCGGTGACAGGATCACCTTGAAAAACCTGGCTGCTGGCATGCTGTTGGCTTCGGGGAATGACGCGGCCAATGCCGTGGCCCTTTTTTTGGACGGTTCCCAGGAGAAATTTGCGGAACGGATGAACCGCCGTGCGGGGGAAATCGGCATGGTAGGCACCCATTTTGTCACTCCTTCCGGCCTGGACGATGACGAGCATTATTCCACCGCTTCCGACATGGCATTGCTGGCGCGGGAGGCTATGAAAAATCCGGCGTTCCGGGAACTGGCGTCCAGCTCGGTCTATCAGGTGGAGTTTTTGCAGCCGGAGAAAAAGGTTTCTTACACCAATCACAACAAACTGCTGCGGATTTACGAGGGATGCATAGGCGTTAAGACCGGTTTTACGAAGAAATCCGGCCGGTGCCTTGTTTCTGCGGCGGAACGGGATGGCGTAACGTTGATTGCCGTTACCTTGAACGCCCCTGACGATTGGAACGACCATGCGGCTTTGCTGGACTTTGGCTTCTCCGCGATGAAAAGCGTTTCCTTTGATGGCGGCGGCTTTTCAGCGGAGGTGCCGGTGGCCGGGTCCGACACAGAAAGAATCAGCGTCCGTGGGGGAGCGGGGGGCACCATCGCCCTGCCTGCGGCGGAAGCGGATCGGATTACTTGCCGAGTTTTCCTGCCGGCGTTTTGCTATGCGCCTGTAACGACAGGAGACACGGTGGGGAAGCTCCAATATTACCTGGACGGTTCCCCGGTGTATAGCATTCCCATCCTGGCGAAGGAAAGCGCTTTGGTGTTGGAAAGAAAACCCAGCTTTTGGGAAAAGCTGTTTCGTGGAAGCCGGTGATTGCCGCCGGAAATTGGAAACGGGAGCGGATATCGTGGAAAAAAGCAGACTGCAAAAAATATTGGCGTCCTGCGGTGTGGCTTCACGGCGAAAAGCGGAAAAGCTGATAGAAGCTGGGCGGGTAACTGTCAACGGCAAGCCCGCGAAGCTGGGCGACAGCGCTTTTCCCGGTCGGGACAAGATTGCTCTGGACGGCGAGGAGCTTTCCGTTTCCGGCCGGAAATATTATCTGGCGCTGCACAAGCCCAGAGGCTTTGTCACCACCATGCGGGACGAGCGGGATCGCCGGTGCGTCGCCATGCTGGTGGAGGATTTGGGTGAGCGGGTCTACCCGGTGGGGAGGCTGGATAAGGATTCCGAAGGGCTGCTGCTTATGACCAACGATGGGGAATTCGCCAATTTAGTGTCCCATCCGGGAAGGCATATCGCCAAGACTTACCGGGTCACGGTGCGGCCCACCATAACCGAGGAACAGCTGACGCGCATCGCTTCGGGAATCGAGATTGACGGCCGGATGACGGCTCCCGCAAAGGTCCGGGTACTGGAGCAGCAGCCGGGCCGGGTGGTGCTGGAAATCATTTTGTATGAGGGCAGGAACCGGGAAATTCGGAAAATGTGCGAAACGCTGGGGCTGGAAGTGGCCCGATTAAAGCGCACGGCTGTGGGGCCTGTGCGGCTGGGAATGCTGGCCCAGGGAAAATACCGGGAACTGACAAAGGAAGAAATCCGCGGCCTGCAGGCGGAGGCAAACAAGGCCGGGAGCAAAGCCGAAAGGGGAAAGAACCATGATAGAAATTCTGCCGATGCAGGATCGGGAACGGGAAAAAGAACTGTTGGCGGGCATAAAGCGAAAAGGCGGTGAGCCAAGGGTCCTCGCCATGACGGACCACGGAGAGCTGCTGGGTTGGGCTGCTGTGGAGCTGGATCGTGGCGTGCTGCGCATTTTGCAGCTTTCCGCAGGAAGCTGCGATGGTTCCCAAAAGCCCCAGGGCGAGGAAAATTTCATTTTAGACACCCTGCTGCGCTCGGCGGCATCCTATGGGGAGAACTTTGGGGCCGGGTTTATTGAAACGGCCTTTCCCGATTTTTGGGGCTTTTTTCAGGCCCGGGGCTTTGATACAGACGACCTCCATGCCTTCGGGCCAATGAGCTTGATCGTAAAATATGAGTAACCTTTGGCGGGCATTTGCCTGCCTTATTTCTTAAACAATCTTTTAATTCTCTTTGAAAAATAGGAAAAGAAGTTGCATTAGTCGCCGAAAAATGGTAAAATCTTTATTTGGTAAAGCCGGGCCGTTCCGGCTTTCCAAGGAGAGAAGCCCAATGATCAGGAGTATGACGGGATATGGCCGGGGCGAAAATATTTCCGCCGGCAGGCATATCACCTTTGAAATCAAATCAGTCAACCACAAATTTTTTGAATTCAGCGCCCGGTTGCCCAGAGGGTACCTCTTCCTGGAGGACAGGCTGAAAGGCTATGTGCAAAGCAGGGTGGCACGCGGAAAGACCGACGTGTTTTTACAGATCGAAACCTTGGAGGAAGCTGACGTCCAAGTGCTGGTGAACCATTCCCTGGCCGGAGCTTATGTGCAGGCTCTTGGGGAAATGAAGGAACGGTACAGCCTTCCGGACAATGTTTCTCTGTCCCTGCTTTCCCGGTATCCGGACCTGCTGTCCGTCCACAAAGCGCCGGAAGATGAGGATGCCGTGTGGGAAGCCGTCCGCGCGGCGGCGGACCCCGCTGTCGAATCCTTCCTGCAAATGCGGGAAGCGGAGGGCGCCAGGCTGAAGCAGGACATTTTGGAGAAGGCACAGAAGCTGGAGGACATGGTGGGAGAAGTGGAAAAGCTCACCCCCGAAACGGTGAAAGAATATCGGGAGCGTCTTCAGGAAAAGATTCAGGAACTGCTGGGTGATAACCGTTTTGACGAACAGCGCGTGCTCACCGAGGTGGCAGTATTTGCCGACAAGGTGGCGGTGGACGAGGAGACCGTCCGCCTGCGCAGCCACATCCGGCAGCTCCGGCAGATGCTGGAACTGGAGGAGCCGGTGGGCCGGAAAATTGATTTTTTGGTTCAGGAAATGAACCGGGAAGCCAATACCATCGGGTCGAAATCCGTCAACGCGAAAATCGCCTACCTAGTGGTGAATATGAAAGCGGAGATCGAGAAGATCCGCGAGCAGGTGCAGAATGTGGAATAATTTTTCGTCAGTGCGCTGCCTATACGGGAAAAGGGAAGTGGTCATAGAAAATGAAGCTGATTAATATCGGGTTTGGAAATATGGTTTCCGCTGAAAAGGTGGTGGCGGTTGTAAGCCCCGATTCCGCCCCAATCAAGCGTATCGTGCAGGAAGCAAAGGAAACTGGAAGCCTGATCGACGCATCCTTTGGCCGGCGTACCCGGGCGGTGCTGATCATGGACAGCGGCGCCGTGGTGCTTTCCGCCGTCCTGCCGGAAACGGTGGCAAGCCGCTTTAACGGCAGGGAGGATATAGCGGTCGCGGAAAAGGAGGAGCATCATGGGTAAAGGATTGTTGGTAGTGATTTCTGCCCCCTCCGGCGGGGGAAAAGGGACAATTTTGAAAGAACTTTTTTCCAGAGATCCCAACCTGCGGCTGTCCGTTTCGGCCACTACCCGGCCCCCCCGCCCCGGCGAGGAAAATGGAAAGCAGTATTATTTCCTTTCCCGGAGAGAATTCCAAGACCTGATCGGCCGTGGGGAAATGCTGGAGTATGCGGAGTATGTGGGAAATTTTTACGGGACCCCGAAAGGCCCGGTCCAGGAATGGACCGAAGCGGGCAGGGACGTGGTGCTGGAGATCGAGGTCAAGGGTGGTGCTCAGGTGAAAAAGCTGATGCCGGAGTGCGTGTCCATTTTTATCCTGCCGCCCTCCATGAAGGTGTTGGAGGAACGGCTTCGGGGCAGGGGCACCGAGGACAACGCAACCGTGGCAAAGCGGCTGGAAACCGCCCGGCGGGAAATTCCCCACGCCAGAGAATACGATTATGTAGTATACAATGACCAGGTAGAAACCGCCGTGAGAAAGATCCAGGCGATCCTTTGGGCCGAGAAATTAAAGTACAGCAGAAATACAGATTCCATAGAAAGGGTGTTGCAAGATGCTGAAGCCGTCTGATAACAAAATCCGTACCCCCCACAGGAGCTATTATTCCCTGGTGATCGCCGTGGCCAAGCGGGCGCGGCAGATTGCCGAGCGAGCCGAGGAGGACGGTCAGGTTCTGATGGAAAATCCGGTGGATCTGGCGGTTCATGACTTTGTGGACAACAAATTTAAAATCATCGAGCCGGATTCCTTCGAGGATGAATGATGCCCTGTTTGCTCGGGTTGCGGTGGAGAACACAGTTTATCACTTTGACAAGCTGTTCACCTACGCTGTTCCGGACCGTCTGCGCGGGCAGGCAATGCCCGGCGTTCGGGTCGCCGTACCCTTTGGGTCAGGCAGCCGGGAACGGGTGGGGGTAATCTTTTCCCTGGACGGGCAAAACGGCCCTGGGATGAAGGAGCTTTCCTCCGTTTTGGATCGGGAACCGGCCCTTTCCCCGGATATGCTGGAGCTGGCCCTTTGGATGAAGGACCGATATTACTGTACCTTGTTTGAAGCGGTTAAGGCCATGATCCCCGCCGGGTTTCATTTGCGCCTGCGGGACGCTTACGTGCTCAGTCCGGACTTCAAGAATTTTGACCGGGAGGAATACACCGGCATCCAGTGGCAGGTCATCCTGTATCTGCGGTCCGCCGGAAAATCTGTGCCCTTCGAGACTCTTTCCGCCAAACTGGGCATTTCCCAGGATTCCCCGGATTTCCAAGCCCTGCTGAGCCGTGGGATCGTCTGCCGGGTAAATACGGCGGCCAGCAGGATCAAAGACAACCTGTCCAAAATGGTCCGCCCGGTCCCCTATTTTTCCGGGAAGCTCACCCCCCGGCAGAAAGACGTGCTGGCGGTGCTTACCGATGTGGGGGAAGCCTCGGAAAAAGAACTTTGTTATTTTACTGGGGCGTCCTCTTCCGTAGTAAAGGCATTGGCGGATAAGGGCGCGGCGGAGATTTTTGAGTATGAGGTTTACCGCCGCCCTGCGTTTTTCGGCAGGGAGGAACCGGCTTTTGAAAGCATTTCCCTTTCTTCTTCACAGCAGCAGGCGTTAAACGGCCTGCTCCAGGAATACCGTGACCCTTCCCGTCCCCGTTGCGCCTTGTTGTATGGTGTGACCGGAAGCGGCAAGACCTCCGTGTTTTTGAAGCTGATCCAGGCAGTGCTGGAGGATGGAAAGGGCGTAATCGTCATGGTGCCGGAGATTTCCCTTACCGCACAAGCCATTGCCCGGTTCCGGCAGGCTTTTGGAGATGAAATTGCCGTTTTTCACAGCGGCCTTTCCCTGGGGGAGCGTCTGGATGAGTGGAAGCGGGTCAAACGGGGTAACGCCAAAATCGTTGTCGGCACCCGCTCTGCAGTGTTTGCCCCTATCCAAAGACTGGGTCTGATCGTGATCGACGAGGAGCAGGAGCACACCTATAAATCGGAGTCCAGTCCTCGGTATGATGCCCGGGAAGTGGCCCGGTACCGCTGCTGGAAGGCCGGGGCTTTCTGCCTGCTTTCCTCCGCTACGCCCTCGGTGGAATCCTGCCGCATGGCGATGGAAGGAAAATACGGCTTTTTCAAATTGGAGGGCAGGTTTGGGAAAGCTCAAATGCCCGTCGTCAAGCTGGCGGACATGAATTTGGAGAGCTTTCCGGGTGACGGGCATGCCATTGGAAATACCCTTGCAGAAGCGCTGACGGATAATTTTCGCCGAGGCCGGCAGTCTATTATATTGTTGAACCGCCGGGGTTATCACACTTTTGCGTCCTGCACTTCCTGCCATGAAACGGTGACCTGCCCTAATTGCAGTATTTCCCTGACTTACCACAGCGCCAACCACCGCCTGATGTGCCATTACTGTGGCTATTCGGTGCCCTATAGCACAAAGTGCCCCTCCTGCGGGAGCGACAGCGTGTCTTTCCGGGGTCTGGGAACCCAGCGGGCCGAGGAAGAACTGCGGGAGCTTCTTCCGGAAGCCAGGATTCTCCGTGTGGACACGGATTCCGTTGCCGCCCGTTTTTCCTTGGAGAAAAAGCTGGATCAATTTGCCCGGGGAGAGTTTGACGTGATGGTGGGTACGCAGATGGTGGCCAAGGGTCTGGATTTTGAAAACGTCACCCTGGTGGGGGTGCTTTCGGCGGATCAGTGCCTTTATAATGATGATTTCCGCAGCGGTGAACGGACTTTTGATCTGCTCACCCAAGTGGTGGGCCGGGCCGGCCGTGGGAAGTATCCCGGGACCGCCGTCATTCAGACCTGGGTGCCGGAGCACCCTGTCCTGCATTTTGCAGCGGCGCAGGATTATTTTGGCTTTTACGAGCAGGAAATCTCTTTCCGCAGGGCCATGCTTTATCCGCCGTTTGCGGATCTGCTGGTGGTGGGTTTCGTGGGCGCAGGGGAACGTTTGGTGAAACAGGGGGCGGAAACCTTCCTGAAAATGCTGAGGGAACTGGCGGCAAAGGAATATCCAAGCCTGCCCCTGCGGGTTCTGTGTCCTTCACCGGCGGCGGTGGCACGAGTGGGCGGCAAGTACCGCTACAAGGTGATCGTCAAATGCAGGAACACGCCGAAGCTGCGGGAAATGGCCAGTCGGCTGCTCACGAAATTTTCGGAAATACGGGAGTTTCAGCAAGTGACGGCTTATGCGGACTCCAATCCGTATCGTATTTTGTAAGAGAGGAACATGATTCACATGGCAATTCGAAATATTGTTAAATTCGGGGACAGCGTACTGGAAAAGAAATGCAGGCCAGTAGAAATTTTTGACGCCCGGCTTCATCAACTTTTGGACGATATGAAGGAAACGCTGGCCGATGCCAACGGCGCCGGCCTTGCCGCGCCCCAGGTGGGCGTGCTGCGGCAGGTCTGCGTGGTGGATGTGGGCGAAGGCCCCATTGAATTGGTCAACCCTGAGATCGTGAAAACCGAAGGGGAGCAGACCGGCACCGAGGGCTGCCTTTCCTATCCAGACCGGTGGGGCGTGGTCACCCGACCCATGAAGGTGACGGTCAAAGCCCAGGACCGGAATGGAAAAAGCTTCCAGATGGAAGGGGAGGGCCTTTGCGCCCGAGCCTTCTGTCATGAAATCGACCACCTTCACGGCGTGCTGTTCACCGCTTACACCAAGAGGATCATGACCACCGAGGAGCTGGAAGCGGAAGCCGAAAACAAAGGGGAGTGAGCTTTATGCGGGTGATCTTTATGGGTACGCCGGATTTTGCTGTCCCGTCCCTGCAAAAGCTTGCGGACCGGGGGGACCAAGTCTGCGCTGTATTCACCCAGCCGGATAAGCCAAAGGGCCGGGGCCACAAAATGCAGGCTTCACCGATCAAGGAACTGGCGCTGGAGCGGGGTTTCCCGGTTTTCCAGCCGGCCACCCTGCGGGATGAAGAAGTACAGCGGCAGATCGCGGCGCTTTCCCCCGACGTCATTGTGGTGGCGGCGTATGGAAAGCTCCTGCCAAAGCCGGTGCTGGATACGCCAAAATTCGGCTGTATCAACGTACACGGCTCCCTGCTTCCAAAATACCGGGGTGCCGCTCCCATACAATGGGCCGTCATTCATGGCGATGCTGTTTCCGGCGTTACCACTATGTTTATGGCCGAAGGAATGGACACCGGGGATATGCTGCTGAAAGCGGAAACTCCCATTGGGCCGGAGGAAACGTCTGGAGAACTATTCGACCGGCTGAAGGAGATCGGTGCGGAGTTGCTAGGAAAAACGCTGGATCAGCTGGAGCGGGGCGTCTTAAAGCGGGTTCCCCAGAATGAGGCGGAAGCCACCCGCGCCCCCATGTTGTCAAAGGAGATGTCTCAGGTGGATTGGACTCGACCCGCCGGGGAGCTGCACGATCTGGTCCGTGGGCTGAACCCCTGGCCCTGCGCTTTTGCCACACTGGGCGGAAAACGGGTAAAGCTGCTCTCATCGCGGGTGGTTGAGGGGAACGGTGCGCCAGGAACCATGGAATCCCGGCCCGAGGGCTTGTCTGTGTTTTGCGGCAAAGATGCCCTGCTTTTGACAGAGCTGCAAACGGAAAACGGCAGGCGCATGAGTGGAAAAGATTATTTGCTGGGCCATCCTATCAAAAAATAAGGAAACCATATGAAAAAAACTGCCAGAACCATTGCCCTTGCTGCCCTGCTTCAAATGGAAGGGAGCGAGGGATATTCCAACATCGTCATTGACAAAGCCCTGCAAAATGCCGGCCTGGATCAGCGTGACAGTGCTCTTGCATCCATCATTTTTTACGGGGTACTGGAACGGCGGCTGACCCTGGATTATTTCCTGCGGCAATGCCTGCGGGAACCTGGGAAAAAACTGGATCCAACAGCGCGGATGGCCCTTCGGTGCGGGGCGTATCAGATCTTATATTTGGATCGTGTGCCGGATTCCGCCGCCGTCAATGAAACCGTGAACGCCTTAAAAGAACAGGGGAAGGGAAACCTGTCGGGGCTTGTCAACGGGGTTCTGCGAAGCCTGATCCGCGGAAAAGAGAGCCTTTCCCTGCCGGAAGGGGATTCCCCTGCCGCCTTGAGTGTACGGTATTCCGTGCCGAAGGAGTTGATCCTGCTTTGGCAAAGCGCCTACGGTGAGGAGATTACAGGGGAACTTTTGAAAGCGTTCCAGGAAAGAGCGGAGCTTTATGTCCGTGTAAATACACTGAAAACCACGCCGGAGGATCTGCGGGAGAGACTTTCCACCCGGGGGATCGGGTTGGAACCCCTGTCCTTGCCGCCGGGGGCCGCGCGGCTGAAAAACTGCGGTTCTCCCGCCGCCCAGCCGGAGTTTCAGGAAGGCCTGTTTCATGTGCAGGATCTTTCCGCCCAGTTGGTGTGCGGGCTTCTCTCCCCAAAGCCAGGGGAATTGGTTTACGATTGCTGCGCCGCTCCCGGCGGCAAGACCTTTACCCTGGCGGAGCGAATGGAAAATCGTGGCGCGGTGACCGCCTTTGATCTGTACAAGGGCAGAGTGCGAATGATTGCCGATGGGGCAGACCGCTTGGGGCTTTCCTGCGTGACCGCCCGTATGGCCGACCTGACTAAGCCGCTGGGAGAGCTTCCGCTGGCGGGTCGGGTGCTCTGCGATGTTCCCTGTTCCGGTTTTGGGGTGATACGCCGGAAGCCGGAAATCCGCTATAAATCTATGAATTCCGTGCGGGAGTTGCCCGCGCTGCAGTACGCTATTTTGAAAAACGCGTCCACGCTGGTAAAGCCGGGCGGGGTGCTGGTCTATTCCACCTGTACCTTAAACCCCGCAGAAAACGGGGCGGTCGCGAAAAAATTTTTAGAGGAAAATAACGGCTTTCTGCCGATGACCATAGAACTGCCGGAAATCCGGCGATGGGTGGCGGAACCGCCCCACCACTTGACCATGATGCCCTTTGCCGGTGCGTCAGACGGGTTTTTCGCGGCGGCATTTGTGCGAAGGGCAAATTAGTTTTCCGGAGGACCAGCTTTTGGAAAAGACAGATATTAAATCCATGACCCTCTCTGAATTGACGGCGGAGTTTCAAGCCGGCGGTCTTCCCAGGTACTGCGCCGTCCAGGTCTATCGCTGGCTGCATCGGGGCGCGCGGGAATTTTCCCAGATGTCCGATCTCTCAAAAAAGCTGCGGGAACAGCTTTCCGCCGGCTATGAGATTGCCTGGGCGGAACCGGAACTGAAGCGTGTCTCGAAGGACGGCACGGTGAAATATCTGTTCCGTTTAAACGATGGGGAATATGTGGAATCTGTGCTGATGAAGTATCATTATGGAAGTTCTATTTGCATTTCTACCCAGGTTGGGTGTAAAATGGGATGTAGCTTCTGTGCTACTGGGAAAAATGGGTTTACCAGGAACTTGACGGCTTCGGAGATTTTGTCGCAGATTCAGGCGGCGTCCCAGGATGCGGGAGAGCGGATCTCCCACATTGTGCTGATGGGTATGGGGGAGCCGTTGGACAACTACGAAAATGTTTTGCGGTTTCTGGAACTGGTTTCCTCGCCCGAAGGCTTGAATGTGGGGATGCGCCATATCTCCCTTTCTACCTGCGGGCTGGCGGACAAAATCTACGACCTGGCGGACCGGAAGCTCCAGCTGACGCTGTCAGTTTCCCTGCACGCTCCCAACGATGAAATCCGCAGCAGGACCATGCCGGTGAACCGCCGATGGAATATCGAAGAGCTTCTGAAAGCGTGCAGATACTATACGGATACGACCGGACGGAGGATCTCGTTTGAATATGCCATGATCCGGGACGTGAACGACATGGACTGGTGCGCGAGAGAGCTTGCATCCAGACTGAAAGGAATTTTAGCCCATGTAAATCTGATCCCTGTCAATGATGTGACGGGCACCGGCTACAAGAAAAGCGACCTTGGCCGCCAAAAGCGGTTTGTTTCCATTTTAGAATCCAGAGGTGTTACCGCTACCGTGCGGCGGACACTGGGTGCGGATATTGAAGCTTCCTGCGGGCAGCTGAAAGGCAAGTATCAAGGAGGGGAACGAAATGAAAGTTGATTGCCGCACAGATGCGGGGGCGGTTAGGAATTCCAACCAAGATTCCTGCGACTGCGGTTTGTTTTCCCCGGACAGTGCCTGGGCCATCGTGTGCGATGGCATGGGCGGCGCCCGGGGCGGAGATGTAGCCAGTACGGCAGCCCTGGAAACCATGCGGGAGTTCCTCATTTCCGAGTTTAAGCCAACGCTGAACCGGAAAAACATCAAAAGTCTGTTGCACAATGCCATTGCGCGGGGCAACCGCACCGTGTTCGATATAGCCCGGGAACGGGAGGATCTGCGGGGCATGGGGACTACCGCCGTGTTGCTTATTGCTTCTAGGGGCGTCCTGCATGTGGCTCATGTGGGAGACAGCCGCGCTTACCTCAAAAATAAAGAGGGCGTGTCGCAGATTACCATGGACCATTCCTATGTGCAGGACTTGGTAAACATGGGGCAGATCACCCAGGAAGAAGCCCGGGTTCATCCCCAGAGAAACATTATCACCCGGGTGCTGGGCGTTTACGAGGAGGTTCGTTGCGATTATGACGAGCTGGATTTTGCCCCCGGCGATTTGGCTATTGCCTGTTCCGATGGCCTTTCCAATTACATGGACAACAATAAGCTTGCGGAGTATATCGAGCAGTACGGTGAGGATGGCAAGATTTTGACAAACCAGTTGATCCGTTATGCGATGGAAAGCGGCGGCTCTGATAATATTACCGTGGCTGTGATCCGCAACGGCTGAGCTTCGGAAAAGACACAGAAAGGTTGGATGACTTTATGGAAGATAGATTCATTGGAAAGCGGCTGGATGGCAGATATGAGATCCACGAGCTGATCGGCGTGGGCGGTATGGCCTACGTGTATCGGGCGTACGACAGGGTGGAGGACCGCTGGGTTGCCATCAAAATATTGAAAGAAGAGCTTTCCAACAACAGCGATTTTCTGCGGCGGTTCCGGAACGAATCGAAAGCCATCGCCATGCTGTCTCACCCCAACATCGTAAAGGTATATGATGTAAGCTTTGGCGATCAGATCCAATATATCGTCATGGAATATATTGATGGCATCACCCTAAAGCAGTATATCGAGCAGGAGGGTGTAATCCGCTGGAATGAAGCGGTGCATTTTACCATCCAGATCTTAATGGCTCTGGAACACGCCCACTCCAAAGGAATTGTTCACCGGGACATCAAACCCCAAAATATTATGCTCCTGCAAAACGGCACCATCAAGGTGGCCGACTTCGGCATTGCCCGGTTCCTGCAGAGCGAAACGACCACCATGACCGATAAGGCCATCGGCTCGGTGCATTACATTGCGCCGGAACAGGCCAGGGGCGACTATATCACCGACAAGGTGGATATTTATTCCGTGGGCGTTATGCTGTATGAGATGCTCACCGGCAAGCTGCCCTTTGTGGCAGATAACGCCGTATCTGTGGCTCTGATGCAGCTACAGGCGAAGCCCGTCATGCCCCGGGAGCTGAATCCTTCTATCCCCAGCGGCCTGGAGCAGATTACTATGCGGGCCATGGAGAAAAATCCCGTAGACCGGTTCCAATCCGCAAAGGAAATGCTGGACGACCTGGAGCAGTTCCGCCGGAATCCCAATATGGTGTTCCATTACGACCTGCAAAGCGGTGGGACTTATCACCCGTCCCGGGGAATTGAAGCCTACGATTCCGAGCGCTTTACTCCGCGCTATGAGGACAATTATGAATATGAAGAAGAACTGGTCCGTTCCAGGCGGGGCGCAAAGGGCGCTATGGTGATCAAGGGCGTTGTCGCGGCGCTGATCATCGTAGGACTGGCTGTGGGCGCCGTCTGGCTGCTGAACAACTGGGAGACCCTTTTTGCGCAGTCCGAGGACGAGCAGATCGAAATGCCGTTGTTTGAAGGCCAGCTATATCAGGACGTTATTGCCGTTGAAGAGAATGTAGAGAATTTCACTTTTATAACCACGGAGGGCAACGACCCTGACAAGCCTGCGGGGGAAATTCTCAAGCAGACTCCAAAAGCCGGCATTATGGTGAAGAAGGGCCGCGAAGTGGAACTGACGGTCAATGGCGAAATACAGAAGGTCACCGTTCCCGATGTACAGGATTACACCGAAATAGACGCAATTGCCCTTTTGAAGGAATATAATCTCACCTTTAAGTCGGAAAGCGTATCAGACGATGAAATTGAAGCTGGAAAGGTAGTAGCCACAGATCCCGCTGCCGGAACAGAGGTCGCTCAGGGTACCCTGATCACTCTCAAGGTGAGCAAGGGCCCGGCAACAAAGAAAGTAAAGGTACCTGACAATTTGGCGGGTCAGCTGATTTATGACGTCACCGCAAAGCTGGAGGATGCCGGTCTGACGGTGGGAAACATCACCAGAGATGACAGCAGTACGCTGCCACAGGATACGGTAATCAGTCTCAACCCAGACTCCGGGACAGAGGTTTCTGAAGGCGCCACGGTGGATATCCTTGTCAGTTCCGGCAAGGGAGCCGTCAAAACGCTGAGTTATGATATGGCTATGCCCAGCGGTGTGAATCAGGATATCACCGTAAGCGTTTACCGCAATGGCACCCAGGTTTCCACGGAAACAGTGAACCCGGCATATGCCGGCACTTATAGCCTGTCCTTCACAGGGACGTCCGGTTCGGAAACTGTAGTTGTGACACTGGATGGTGAGAAATATATGCAGCTTACCTTCGATTTTGATTCTCAAAATGTCACGCTCGTGGAAACCGTCCCCTTCATTCCCTCGTCCGGAGACGGCGATGGCAATGACGATGACGACAGTGTGAGCGGCTCAGCGGACGTTTCTCCGTGACAGGGGGCAGGTTATGGAGCTGACCGGTTTAGTCCGAAAGGGGATCGGCGGATTTTACTATGTGGAAGCCGATGGAATCCTGTATACCTGCACCGCTCGGGGAAAGTTCCGGAAAGAGCACATTTCTCCTTATGCCGGGGACTGGGTGCGCATTTTGGTTGAGGACGATGGCACCGGCGCGATAGAGGAAATCCTGCCCCGGAAGAATTTCCTGGTGCGTCCCCCGATGGCAAATTTAGACCGCCTTTTTGTAGTGGCTTCGCTGCTGGAGCCGTCGCCGTCCCCTCTGGTGATTGATAAGACCATTGCGGTGGCGGAGGCCCGCAAAGTGGAGCCTGTGGTGGTTTTGACGAAAACCGACCTCCGGGATGGCTCCAGACTGAAAGTCGCCTATGACCTGGCTGGGATCCCCTGTCTGCTGGTTTCCTCGGCCGATCGAGTGGGGCTGGACGCTGTCCGGGAGCTGCTGGACGGCAGGATATCGGCATTCACCGGGAATTCCGGCGTGGGTAAGTCCAGCCTTTTAAACGCCCTGTTTCCGGAACTTGACTTGAAAACAGGGGAAATCAGTCAAAAGTTGGGACGGGGCCGCCATACTACTCGGGAGGTGGAGTTGTATCAGATCGGTCCGAACAGCTATGTGGCAGATACTCCAGGATTTTCCACCTTTGATGTGGAACGCTATCAGCTGACGGACAAGGAAGAGCTGGCCAGAGCTTTTCGGGAATTCCGTCCCTACCTGGGGGAATGCCGGTTCACCTCCTGCTCCCACACCTGTGAAATGGGCTGTTCCATTCTGCAGGCTGTGGAGGAAGGAAAAATTGCCCGATCCCGGCATGAAAGCTATGTGGAAATGTATCAAGAGATAAAGGACGTGAAGGTATGGCAGCAGAAAAGCAAGCCTGTATGATTCTGGGGGCTTCCCCGGTGACCAGCGGCAAAATCTTTCAGGAATACGACCCCCGCAGGTATTTTTTGATCTGTGCCGACGGCGGCTTTGAGACTGCCCAAAAATATAAGCTCACTCCGGATTTGGTGGTAGGAGATTTTGATTCCTCCGCAAAAAAACCTTCCGAAACCGTAAAATGCTTGACCCTTCCGGTGGAAAAGGACGTGACTGACACTATGTTCGCGGCCATGAAAGGGCTAACAGCCGGGTGCCGGGAATTTGTCCTGCTGGGATGCCTGGGCGGCGCTCGGTTTGACCATTCTCTGGCAAGCATTGAGGTGCTGCAGTTCCTGCTGGATCACGGTGCTCGGGGCGTGCTAGCGGATGAGCACACCAAAGCTTTCCTGCTCCGAGACGGAAAGTTGCGGATGACCGATGTGAAGGGTGCCACGGTATCCGTGTTCCCCTATGGCGGGGCGTCCTGCAATGTCAGCTATATCGGCCTGAAGTATCCTTTAAGTCACGAAACCCTTACCTGCGGCGGCACGGTGATGGGAGTGAGTAACCTGGTTTCCTCCGACCCCGCCGAGATACGGGTTCACACCGGTACGGCGCTGGTGATTGTCTATCAGCAGTAACATTTTTTCCCTCTTTGGATATACTGGATTGAACGGTAAAAACCGGCGGCCAGCCAGCGGAGATGATGTTATGCTCAGACAGAACGGGAAACCGGGCTTTAACAGCTCCTGCCTTAAAAATTACCAAAACCGGTGTATGTGCGCGATCTGCTTTGGTTTGGGTATGTCTCTTTCCTGCTTCTGTCCGGTGGGCTTCACCCTGTTTTTATCCGCTGTGATCATGGTGGCCCTGGGGATTTCGCTGCTGCGGCATTAGGGAGGTAATCGGAATGAAGGTAGTTGTGGTGGAAAAACGCACGGGCTTTTGGGGATTCCTGCTGCGAAAGCTATACGGTGTGAAAAAGGAAGCATAAATTTAAAGCGTATTGCCAGTACTTACAGAAAAGGGACAGCCATCGAATTTTTCGATGACCGTCCCTTTTCGCATAAAATTCCTGTCCGCGCATAGACATTAGGTAGAAAAGCAAAGGAGAGGATACCGTATGCAGGCAAACATAAAAACCCAGCCCTACGATTATTTCGACCCTGTATTTGACGGCGCCTTCGAAGCGCCGATTGACGCCGAATACAACCTTCCCGACTATTGCCCTGACATTCAGAAGATCCTGAAATGCCAGGCCACACCGGAGATTTCTTCCTATCTTGTTTCGGAGGGCGTCCTTACCTGCGACGGAATCTGCGACATCCGGATCCTGTATTTGGATTCCAAAGGGGACAGTGTACGGTGCTGTGACTTCACAAAGGATTTCACCGCTTCGGTCAAGGTAAAGGCCGCTGAAGGGAAAGCGGTGGCTTGGGTAAAGGCCTCCGCGGAGCACATTACTTGCCGGGCAGTAAGCGCCAGGCGGATAGACCTGCATGTCGCCGTTTCTGTGCAGGCGCTGGCAGTGGTGCAGAAGCAGGAGAGGATTACTTCCAGTATTGAGGAAGAATCCATTGAAAAGCTGACCTCCAGCTTTCCGGCTTCCCAGGCGGTCAACGCCATGTGCCACCAGTTTACCGTGGAGGAAGATGTGGCTTTGAAAAACGGCAAGCCACCGATCGAGACGATCCTGCGGAAAAGCTGTTCCTGCCGTTTGGGGGACTGCCGTCTATCCGACGGGCGCATTACGGCAAGCGGCAGCGTGGACATCTCTTTTCTGTACCTTTCCTCTGTGGATGGAGCCGCAGTGGAAAAAATGAGCGCCACCCTTGATTTCAGCCAGGTCATCGAATGTGCCGGGGCCGAAGAGGGCTGTATCTGCGACTGGAAAGCGGTGGTGGGGGAAACCGGACTTCAGCCCAAAGAAGACGATGTGGGGGAATATACCTCTGTGGACATAACAGCCAAGATATTCCTGGTAGCTTTCCTCTATAAATCCTGCGAGATCGAAGCCGTGGACGACGCCTATTCTGTCCGTGCCCCGCTGGAGCTTCGGTACGCCCAAAGCGCTTTGACCCAGATTCAGGAAGTGCGCAGCGAGATGCTGAAAAAGAAATGCGCCCTCTCCGTGCAGGAGGATGAAATCGGGAAGATCCTGGATCTTTGGTGCGAGAAGGACAGCACGCAGGCTGTCTGCGATAAGGGAAAGCTTACCTTCCGGGTGCGGTTTACCGTTTGTATGCTTTATACAGGGGCGGGCGGCAGGATCTTGTACACGGAAAAGGAATTCGATTACACAAGCGCTTCTGAAATGGAAGATTCCCAATCCAAGAAAACGGACGTCTCCTCACGAACCGAGCTGTGGGAATACCGGATCTCCGATAAAAACACGGTGGAGATTTCCCTGGAAACCACAGTCAGCGTTTTCCTCTATAGCAGGTTTTCTGTAAAATACCTGGTGTCTGCCGGTACGGATGAGGACGCCCAGGGCTTTGAAGCCGTCCCCAGGCTCCTGGTGTATTACGCTTCTTCCGGAGAAAGGATGTGGGACATTGCCAAAAGCCACCGGGCAGTGCTGTCCGACATCCGAATACAAAACGACTTGTACGATGAGACAGTTCCGGAAGCGCGGCCTATCATCATCTGCACCCGCTCCTGACGGCGGCGAATCCTGAATATCGGGATTTCACTGCGGAAAATGAAATTTCCTGCAAGTGAAGTCACAAAGTCTGCACTGCGAGAGAAAGGAAAGTGGTCATAAGCATGGAATCATTTAACGTGTATAAGGACATTCAGGACCGCACGGGCGGGGAAATCTATATTGGCGTGGTAGGCCCTGTGCGGACGGGGAAATCAACGTTTATCAAAAAATTTATGGATACCGTGGTGATCCCCAACATCCCGGACGGGGACCAGAGAGACAGGGCGGTGGATGAGCTGCCGCAATCCTCGGCCGGCCGCACCATCATGACAACGGAGCCAAAATTTATTCCGGAGCAGGCCGTCTCCGTTCAGCTGGATGGGGACGCTTCCTTCAGTGTGCGGATGATCGACTGCGTGGGCTACATCGTCCCCAGCGCTATCGGCTACATAGAAGAGGACCAGCCCCGCATGGTGCGCACCCCCTGGTTTGAAGAACCCATTCCCTTTAACATGGCGGCGGAGCTTGGTACGAAAAAAGTAATCACAGAGCATTCCACCATTGGGTTGGTCATCACCACCGATGGCAGTATCAGTGACATTCCTCGGGAGGAATACGAGGAAGCGGAGGAACGGGTCATCGAAGAATTGAACCAGTGCGGGCGGCCTTACGTGGCCCTGCTCAACTGCGTAGACCCCAGCACCTCGGCAGCTCGGGAGCTGGCGGCTCGGCTTTCCCAGAAATACCAGGTTCCTGTTCTGCCTGTCAACTGCATTGACATCACCGAACAGGACATCAAGAGTGTGCTGTCCAGCCTTTTATACCAGTTCCCCGTGCGTGAGGTGGAGTTGGGGATCCCGGGCTGGGTGGCGTCTCTGGAAACGGATCACTGGCTTTTGTCCAGCTTGCTGGACGCTGTGCGCGGCAGCTGCTGCATCCAGCGCATGGAAGAGGTCAAGGGAATGCTGGACGGAATTGGCGGGTGTGAATTCGTCAAAGGTGTAAGCTTGGATTCCATGGATCTGGGCCGCGGTGTGGGACGTGGCGAGCTGATCTTGGACCATTCCCTGTTTTACCGTATTCTCAGCGAAAAGACAGAGCTGGACATCCGGGACGAATCGGAGCTAATGTCCCAGCTGGTGGAAATGACCGCAATCAAAAAGCGGTTTGAAAAGCTCCAGCAGGCCTATGACGATGTGCTGGAAACCGGGTATGGCATCGTGATGCCGGATGTAGAGGAGCTGACCCTGGAAGAGCCGCAGATCTTGAAGCAGAACGGCAAATACGGCATCCGGCTGAAGGCCACCGCGCCTTCCATCCACATGATGCGGACCCAGATCAACACAGAGATCACGCCCATTGTCGGCTCGGAGCAGCAGTCTGAGGAATTGGTGCTGTATCTGCTCAAGGAGTTCGAGGAAAACCCCGTCAAGATCTGGGAATCCAATATTTTCGGGAAATCTCTGCATTCTCTGGTTAACGAGGGCATGCACAACAAGTTGTACCGTATGCCGATTGACGCCAGGGAAAAGGTGCGGGAAACCATCGAGCGTATCATCAACGATGGCTGCAACGGCCTACTGTGCATTATCCTCTGATGCGCAACCCGAAGGAATTTCAGGAAATCGAAAATTTGGGAACAGATCATCTGGAAACGGATGCGGAAGAGGAAGGATGGGAAAGGCAGAAAAAGAAAAGTGATGGAAATTTTCTTCCCGCTTTCCAGGCGCTTTTGTGCGCACTGGCCCTGCTGGCCCTGGCGTGCTGTAAGTTTCTGATTCCGGAAACCTACGGAAAAGCGGTGGACTGGTACCAAAAGGAAGTTGCCAGGGAGATAGAGCTTCCCCAATGGAACCGGGACAGCGGGAAGGAAGCCGCCCTTTCTTCTCAACCGGAATCCGGCGCACCGCTTTCCGCAGAATTGCAGGACGGTACCCTACGGAGGATATAAATGCTGCGATTTTCCTGGGGCGGATGCCTGATGGAGCTGCATTTTTCCTGTTTTGCGCTGCCTGCGTTTTTCTGCCTTTTCGCTGGATTCACAGGCAGCGCTTTTTTCTGGCTGGCCGCAGTGTTGCACGAAGCCGCCCATCTTTCCGTTTTGTATCTTTTCCGGGCACCCCCGAAAACAGTCCGCTTTTCCGCTTTGGGTTGCCGCATGATGCTGGATCCGGCAAAGCCGCTGTCCTGCTCCCGGAGCGCGGTGGTGTCCCTGGCGGGGCCTGTGGGAAATCTGCTGGCTTTTGGGGCAATGGCGCTGGCCGGTCAGCAAGGACATCCCTTTGCGGCGGCAAACCTGGCGCTTGGCTTTTTTCACAGCCTGCCCATAGAGCCTATGGACGGCGGCCTGGCCCTGCGGGCGGTTCTCAGCGCTCTTTTCAGTCAGCGGGCGGCGGAAACCGTCTGCTTTACCTTTTCCCTCGCGCTGCTTCTGCCTCTGGCGGCGCTGGGTTTCTTGATCCTTTTGCGCACCAAATATAATTTTTCCCTGCTGGCGGTAAGCGTTTACCTGATGCTGTACCTGGTGCTGAAGCGCGATTTTTTTACCGGATGAGCCTGTTGCAAACCGTCAGTAAAAACGTTATAATAAAAGACTATAAGCCCTAAAGTAGAGAAAGGGAATGTGGTTATGTATCCCAAAGAAATTGAAAAGCTCCTGCTCCAGGTACAGAAGCCTGGTCGCTATGTGGGCGGAGAGTTGAATTCCGCGGTCAAAAACAAAGAGGACGTGGACGTCCGGTTTGCCTTTTGTTTTCCAGATACCTACGAAATCGGCATGTCCCATTTGGGAATAAAGATTTTGTACGGCGCAATGAACGCAATTCCCTATTTTTGGTGCGAACGTGTTTTCGCGCCCTGGGTGGACATGGAGCGGAAAATGCTGGAGGCGGGCATCCCTTTGTATGCCCTGGAAAGCGGGGATCCGGTGCGGGAGTTCGATTTTATCGGCTTTACGCTCCAATACGAGCTCAGCTATACCAATATTTTGAATATGCTCAAGCTGGCGGGGATTCCCCTGCGCAGTGCGGACCGTCCGGACCTGTTCAACCTTGTAGTGGGCGGCGGCCCCTGCGCCTGCAATCCCGAGCCTTTGGCCGACTTCTTCGACCTGTTCTTCTTAGGGGACGGGGAAGAGGTGGACATCGAGGTCATGGAATTATACCGCGCTTGCAAGGCGGAGGGGAAAAGTAAGCAGGAATTTTTGGAGCTGGCCGCCCAGATCGAAGGGGTATACGTGCCGTCTCTCTATCAGGTGGAATACCATCCGGACGGTACGGTGAAACGCTATTTTCCCCTTAGCGGCGCGCCGGCCAAGGTGAAAAAGCGAAACGTCAACGATATGGATGCCGCTTATTATCCTGACTCCTTTCCTGTCCCAATGATCGACGTGATCCACAACCGCATTTCCGAGGAAGTCCTCCGGGGCTGCATCCGGGGGTGCAGATTTTGTCAGGCAGGCTTTCTGTACCGGCCCTTTCGTGAGAAATCCATTGACACAATCGATTCCCAATGCCGGGCGCTTTGCGCGTCCACCGGCTACAATGAGATTTCCCTTTCCTCGCTGAGCACCACTGATTATAGCAGGTTAAACGAGCTAATTGACCGGCTGCACCAGTGGACGGAGCAGGAAAAGGTCAGCCTGTCCCTGCCATCCCTGCGGGTAGACGGTTTTTCCCCTCAACTGATGGAGAGGATCAATTCCGTGCGGAAAAGCGGCTTGACCTTTGCTCCGGAGGCTGGCTCTCAGCGGATGCGCGACGTAATCAACAAGAACGTGACCGAGGAAGAACTGCTCCACACAGTGGATGTGGCCTTTTCCGAGGGTTGGAACAGGATCAAGCTATACTTTATGATTGGTCTGCCGACTGAGACAATGGAGGATGTGCTGGCCATTTTAAAGCTGGGCCAAAAGGTGGTGGACACCTTTTACCGGAACCAGGACAGGCCTCAGGGGAAAGGGGTGGAAGTTTCCTTGTCAGCCGCGGCCTTTGTGCCAAAGCCGTTCACCCCTTTCCAGTGGTTTGGCCAAGACACGATGGAGATCCTTCACCAGAAGCAGGTGAAGCTGAAGGGGAACATTCCCACCAAACGGATCAGCGTCAGCTATCACGGGGCGCAGACCAGCTTTCTGGAAGCCGTGTTCGCCCGAGGGGACAGAAGGCTCTGTGCTGTGCTGGAACAGGCTGCGGCTTGGGGCTTCCACTTTGACGGCTGGGATGAATGCTTTGATTTTGACAAGTGGATGGAAGCGTTTGCGGCCTGCGGACTGGATCCAGCATTCTACGCAAACCGCCAGCGGCAGTTTGACGAGGTGTTTCCCTGGGATCATCTGGATTATGGAATCCGCAAGGAATTTTTGCAGACGGAGTGTGAGAAGGCCTATCGCGCTCAGACCACGCCCAACTGTCGGGTGGCCTGTTCCAATTGCGGGGCCGCTTGCTTCAAGGGAGGGATCTGCGTTGAAAAACGTGAGAATATGGTTTGAAAAGGCGGGTTCCGCCCGGTATATTTCCCATCTGGACCTGGCCCGCTGCATGAGCCGCGCCTTGAAGCTTTCCGGCCTGCCCGTGTGGTACACCGAGGGGTTTAATCCCAGAATCTACATGACCTACGCAATGCCCCTTTCCCTGGGAATCCAAGGTGAGCGGGAATGTATGGATATCCGTTTGACGGAGAAAGTGGAGTTTTCAGAGGTGGTCCGGCTGTTGAACGAAAAGCTCCCCCGGGATATCCGGGCATTTAATGCCGCAGAGCCAGTATATAGCTTTGAGAAGATTGCCTGGGCAGATTACGAAGTTTTTCTGGAGGGAGAGAACGGGAACGCCCTGAAGGAAAAGGTATCGGCTCTTTTAAAGCGTGACCGACTGACTGTGATTAAGCACGGGAAAAAAGGCGACAAGGAGTTGGATATCAAACCTTATTTTTGCGGTTTGCAGATGGATGCCCCAATGGAAAACACACTGCGCCTTTCCTTCCGTCTGCCCTGCAGTGTGTCCGGTTCCGTTAACCCCGGCCTGTTGCTGGATGCCCTCCGGCAGTACGAGGGCGCGGAACCGTATGCCAGAATCGTCCGGAAACGCCTGCTGTTGGAGGATTTTTCGGAAATCCGGTAAAATCCCGCCCTGCAAAAATTGCGATATTTTACCCTTGCATTTTTCTTTTCCCTGTGATAAAATATATAAGCATTTGAATTCTGCGGGTTTTCCTCAAAGGCTTGCCCGTGGGGGTCGAAGCGCGGGAAGCCGCGCAGGGAAGCGGGCAGTCCGCTGTCTGGCCGGATTATTGGTCGGCATGAATGTCTGAATTTAACGAAAGATGGAGGAATATCAAATGGACGCGATCAAAACAATTTCTCAAGGCTCTATGAAGGAAGAGCTTCCCCAGTTCTCCGTGGGTGATACCGTACGGGTGGATGTAAACATTCGTGAAGGCGACCGGGAGAGAATCCAGCAGTTTGAGGGCACTGTTATTGCCCGGAAGGGCAGCGGCATCAGCGAGACTTTTACCGTCCGCCGCGTTTCCTACGGCGTTGGTGTAGAGCGTGTGTTCCCGCTGCATTCTCCCAATGTCAAGGCGGTTCAAGTAGTCCGCAGGGGCCGTGTGCGCAGGGCAAAGCTTTATTATTTGCGTGACCGTGTTGGTAAGGCCGCAAAGGTAAAAAGCCAGATCCGCTGAGCAGGGATCGAAGCTGCCCAACCATAGAAGTGAAAGTTCTGCGGCTGGCCCTCTCGTAAAGGAAACGCCGACTGGATCATGTATTTGTTTGGTGTTTTCAAAAATGTCGAAGGGAAGAAAAGCTGTGAGAGGGGGGCCGTCAAGGTCCCCTTTTGTTATACGATCACCGTTCTGTGGAACCGTTGAATAAATGCTTCATAATCTAATCAGCGATCCCTTGTTTAGGAGTTTTATCATGGAATCAATAACCACCCCGGGTCAGAATCTCCCGCCTAAAAAGAAGAAACATAAGAGCTTCCCTCAAACGGTGCTGGAATGGACGGAAGAGCTTGTGCTTGCTGTAGTGATTGTTGCTGTGGCCTTCACCTTCCTGTTTCGAGTCATTACGGTGACCGGTACCTCGATGGTACCCAACTACAATGATGGGGATCGGGTTTTAGTCACTGTCGGCAGCAGAAACCTGCGGCGCGGGGACGTGGTGGTAATTACCAATGTCCTGGATGAGCCAATTATTAAGCGGGTGATTGCCACCGAAGGGGAAGTCGTGGATTTTGATTATGACAATGGCTCGGTTCTGGTGAATGGCCAGGCGGTGGACGAAACGGAATTTGGCCTAGAAAACGGCATTACCGGTAAGCCATTTACCTCTTTTGAACTGATGCAGTTTCCCCAGCGGGTGCCAGAAGGCTACGTGTTCGTCCTTGGGGACAACCGTTCCGTATCCGAAGACAGCCGTTACAAGCTGGTGGGGATGGTAGATAAAAGAAGCATTTTGGGAAAGGCTGTTTTTCATTTGTATCCATTTGGAAGTACTGGTTAATTTTTCGCAGGTGCGTTTAAGAAGCATTTCTTTAAGGAAAACGGCTGCGGCGGACTGACAGTCCGCCGGGAAAGGGGGTTTCTATGAGCGACGAGGAACAAAAACAGGAGTCGGAGCTTTCGACAAAGGAAAAGCTGCTGCGCTCCACTTTGGAATGGACGGAAACCATTGTGATGGCCATTGTGCTGGTTGCCGTGGTATTTACCTTTGTAGTGCGGATCATTACGGTGGATGGCGGTTCTATGAAGCCCACCTATTACCACGGCGATCGGGTGATGGTTACTTCCTTTGGCGCCCCTGCCGAGCAGGGGGATATCGTCATTATTGTCAATGCCCTGGAGGAGCCAATCATCAAGCGGGTGGTGGCCACCGGGGGGCAGGTTGTGGATTTTGATCCCGTGCTGAAGGAAGTGACCGTGGACGGCAGACCGCTATACGGTTCTGAATTTCACATTTCAGACGGTATTACCACCGTACAGGACGATCCTGGGCGGATGCTTTCCTTCCCCCAGACCGTGCCGGAAGGCTGTGTGTTCGTCCTGGGGGATAACCGGGGCAATTCTACAGACAGCCGGTTTGTGGAAGTGGGAATGGTGGATTGCCGGAACATTTTAGGAAAGGTGTTTTTTAACGTCTATCCCTTTTCAAAGTTTGGATTTGTAAAATGACCTCTTTTGGCAGCAACGACCAGTTGGAGCGGCTGCTTTGAGCAGCCCGGGGATTGAGAAAGGAAGGTGTGGTTTTGAGCGAAGTACAGTCCATCCAGTGGTTTCCCGGACATATGGCAAAGACCCGCCGGCGGATTACGGAAGATTTAAAGCTTGTCGATGTGGTGGCGGAGCTGCTGGATGCCAGGGTGCCCGCCAGCAGCGCCAACCCTGTGTTGCAGAGCATCATCCGGTCAAAACCCAGGGTGGTTCTGCTCAACAAGCGCGACCTGGCTGATCCCGCCTGCACCGCCCGGTGGATCGAAGAATACGCTGCCAGAGGGATTAAGGCGGTCTCCCTCGACTGCCGAACCGGGAAGGGCGTTTCCGCTTTTTATAGCGGGATCCGGGACGTTTTGAAAGACAAAGTTGCCGTTTGGGAGAAAAAAGGCATGGTGGGCCGGCCGATTCGCGTTATGGTGGTGGGAATCCCCAATGTGGGGAAGTCCTCGCTGATTAACCGCCTGATAAAGACCGGGGGCAGGGCTGAGGTGCAGGACCGCCCCGGTGTGACCCGGCAGAACCACTGGTTTACCGTAGGAAACGGTTTTGAAGTGCTGGATACTCCCGGCGTGCTGTGGCCCAAATTTGAGGACCCCGTGGTGGGGGAGTACTTGGCTTTCACCGGCGCTGTCAAGGACGAGATATTGGATCGGGAGAGCTTGGCCGCCAGGTTGCTGGAGCTGTTGATGGAGCTTTATCCCAACGCAGTGAATGCCCGGTATAAAACGAGCTTCAGCCGGGAAGGGAATCTCCCCGGTCATGAGATGTTGGAACAGGTCGGCCGGAAGCGTGGCATGCTGGTTTCCGGTGGAGAGGTCGACACT
>CAYSQF010000015.1:0-28665 GCA_964433105.1 uncultured Acutalibacter sp. | reverse complement strand
GTGTCCGGGGTTCGAATCCCCGATGGGTCACCATGTTGCCGCAAGACTTGCTCTTGCGGCAACATTTTTTTTGCGCAAAATGCCGCCTGTTGCGGTCCTCTGCGACTCCTTTCACCCCTCCAGGCGCATCATTTCCATAGTCAGCTGCAAACAAAGCCGGATATGCCCATCGTTCAGATCGATGGGAAACAGTTCCTTCAATTTATTCATGCGGTAATACAAAGTGTTTTTATGAATATGCAGATGTTTTGCTATAGCGGTGGGATTATCGATATAAGTGAGATAATAATAAAGGGTCATGAGAAAATCCGTATGGTTTTTTTGGTCATGATCCCGCAAGGCCAGAACATAGGGATGATAAAATTCCTCCAGCGCATGGTTTTGGTACAGGATGTGAGCAATGTGCAGAATGTTGTGGTCGCAGTAGCGATGGATCGTCCTGCCCTCTGGGAAATATTCCCGCACCTGGTACATACCCAAAGTCTGTTCATAGGCTTTGCGCACGTCCATCAAGGATTTGACCGGATTGCTCAGAATACCAGTCATGTGATTTACCTTCAGAAGCTCCCCGAACTTGTGATCGTCCACGATTCCTTCCACATAGCGGCACTCGTGGGGAATGAGGAAAGCCAAGTCCCTTTCCCCTGCCCGCCAATAGGCCTTAGGCAGATAATGGCTGATCTGTGAGGCAAGAACTTCCCCCCGACGAAAAAACTGCCCGGGACGGAACTGTTCCCCCGTTTCCGGGAAAATTGACAAAACAGAATAAAAGGGGAAGGTTCGCCACCCCAGCAGGGAACTGCGGTTTCGGATGACCACTTCAGTGGCGGTGTAATCTCGGTCCAGCAGTTCGGCTACCAGCAGATTGTGGGCTACGCTGTAATTTTCTCCGAAAAAGTGCCCCCGCTGGATTTCCAGTGCGATGAGATACCGAAGGTATTTCATCAATTCGAAATCATAGTCTTTAAACTTGCGGCGGTCCTCCATGATGCCAACTTCCGCAACTTCTACCCCATGGACATAGATAAGCATGTTCATCCACCAATGATGGGCATCGGAAGCCTTGCTGAAATACATGCGGTCGGGATTTTTGCGGATCAGTTCATAGATGCGGTCGCGGCGCATGCGCTCCAAATTCCGCTGTGTAAGGGTGCCGATACGCCGTTGTTCGGCCAGGTTGGTTTCATCGTCCTGCAATTCCCGATTGGAAATGGCCAGGATGCTGTAGCTGCTGTCCAAAACTACAACGGGTGCCTCTAAAAGCTGAGACGCTTCGTCAATCAGATTTTGCATGCCCCGATTTGACCGGGACACATGGGACAGATGGTTGATATGGGCGGTAAATCGGTTTTCCGCCAGAAAGATATCCGAAATCACTCCGTAGAGTCCCGAAAGCGCGTTCCCCTCCTGCTGCTGGGCGCAGATAATATTGGCATGGGGATAGGCTGCCCGCAGTTGTGAGAGCCACTGGAGGGCATTTGGCGAGTAGATCAGCAGATCAAAGGATTCAGATGAGGCGGGTGGGTTCACGCTGGCTTCCTGGCCAATGTAGAGCACGTTGCGCTCAAATTGGCCGTCTGGCGGGACGGGCTTGAACGTATAGATTTCCTTTTCCGGGTCAGCGTAAACAAATTCACAGGGATAGGAGGCTTGGACCATCAGGCAGAACTGGGATATTTTCATAAGCGCGACCTCCTCATTGTGCAAAAGTACAGTTTCGACCGCGAAAAGTGACTTGAAATTGGGTCGGAGCACATTGTAGGCTATGGTCATATTATATATAATTTCTTATAGGATTGCAAGTTTTTTGCGCATATTCTTCAAGAAAGTGAGGCCGTGTTTATGAAATCCAAGACAAGCGCTGCACAGGTAGCGCTGGGCGTCGGCTTTGTGTGGTTTACCAGTCAATTTGGGGGAGGGTTTGCCTCCGGTACGCAGTTGTACCAGTATTTTATCAATTTTGGTATCTGGTGCCTGCTTACCCCGGCGATTGCTCAGCTGTTCCAGGCGTTTTTCCAATGGTACGCCTTGCGGTTTGCCTATGACAACAAAACCGCCAATTACCGGGATTTCTGCGACCTCTTTTACGGGAAAGCCCGTATTGTGTTTTCCAATCTGTATGAGGCGGTTTACCTCATGCTGATTTTGCTTGCGCCCTCCATCGCCTTTGCCACAGGCGGGTCTACCCTGAATGAATTGACGGGGCTGCCTTACCTGCTGTGTACGGTGATTGTGGGCGTTTTTATTTTTGTGGTGGCTTTGATGAACACCGACATGATCCGCAAGGCAGCCACGGTGGTCTCTTACATATTGATTATTGGGATTCTATGTGTTTTCATTCCAAATATCATTGCCCAGTGGGGCGCTATCGTGGACGCCGTCGGTCAGATGGCGTCGGGTGTTTTGCCGGTGGGTTCTCAGGAGAGCGGCGGCTTCGGCAGCGCTTTGTGGTACTGCGTTTTATACGGAGCCTATCATGTAGCGTCCATCGGCCTATATGTTGCACATGCCCAGAAATTTGAAAGCCGCCGGCAGTGCCTGACCAGCATGGTTTACGGTTTTATTATCAATACAGTGGTTATCACTCTTGTGGCGGTGGGACTGCTGGCCGTGGCCATGAATCCGGAGCTGCCCAACTATTCCGTCTATACATTATTGTTTGCGCAGTGCGGCGTGGCGGCTGGCGTTTTGGCACCCGTGGTATCTCTGCTCATTATTCTGGGCTCGGTGTTCTCCGGTGTCAATATGATTACTGGCTTTGTCAACCGGGTAGTCACCGGCCTGGAAAAGAAAGAAGACGAGGAAACCGCTGGAAAGAAGCGGAAAGTTCGCACCATTGTCACAGCTCTAGCCTGCACGCTGGTCACCTTTGCCATCGCTCAGTTCGGCCTTTTGCCCCTGGTGAAGAAAGGTTACAGCTACCTGGGTTTCGCGTGTATCGTGGTTATCGTGATTCCATTCCTGGTACGCATGGTGCTGGAGCTTACCGGTAAAGTTAAAAACAAGGTACGATAAACGATACATCATATTTAATAGGAGGAATTTGCTATGAGTTACAGACAAGATGTGTTCGAGAAGTTGGTTTCCCGGGCGGCGCCGCTGTTTGGCAAGGATCCCGGAGAACTGACCGAGGCAACCCGGTTTGTGGAGGACTGCGGTGCAAAATCCGTACAGTATTCCCAAATCACCACCTACCTGGAGGACGAGTTCGACATTGAAATCCCCTACATGGATTTCCGCCGCCAGGAAACCTTTGGCGACGCAGTAAAGTATGTGGTTACTGAATGTCTGGAGGAATCCTGGGACGAGGAAGACGCTTCTGTTGCGCCCGCTGTTCCTGCTGCGGCCGTCGCACCCGCCGTGTCCGGTGAGAACGATCGCCAGAAGGAAGTGCTGGCAAAGTTACAGGAGCGTGCGTCCGGATTGTTTCAGGTACCGGCAGAAAGCATTACCCGCGACAAGGAGTTTGTAAAGGACTTCGGAGCTAAATCCGTGCAGTATTCCCAGCTCACCACCTTTCTGGAGGACGAGTTTGACATTGAGATTCCCTATATGGACTTCCGCCGTCAGACCACAGTAGGCGAAGCGGTGGATTACGTGGTTTCCGAGTGTCTGGGTGAGGATCTGGGAAACACGGGGGCTTCTGCTCCCGCCGCAGCTTCTGATGTTTCCGCTGCCGTTCCCACTCCGGCCCCGGCCGAAAGCGGCTCTGCCAAGTCCGATCATGATGATGAGTTGGCAATGCGTGAGCGCTTTACCCTGAAAGAGACCTTCCACGGCGAGGAGCTGGAAGCAATCTACATGGTGGCCCGCAAGCCCACCGCTGTGGATCCTTCCGTAGATTTATCTGCCAGCGAGGACCCAATGGCCCGTATGGGTCAAGGTTTCTGCCCGGCCTTCAACCAGCGTACCTATGAGTGCGCCCCTGGGGTCATGTGCGATCAGGACGTGCCGGTGAAAATGCGGGATGGCGTGACCATATACTGCGACCTGTACCGCCCCGCCGACACCACCCAGAAGTACCCGGTGATCGTTTCCTGGTCCTGGTTTGGCAAGCGCCCCGGCGAAGGCATGAGCGAGTGGCAGATCATGGGTGTGCCGCCCCACACCGTTTCTAAATTTGCTAAATTTGAATCTCCCGATCCCCTCTATTGGTGTTATCAGGGCTATGTGGTAGCCAATGTGGATGTGCGGGGCGCGGGCCACTCCGAGGGCAATGTACATATGTTTACCCACCAGGATAGGGAAGACGGCTACGATTTCGTAGAGTGGGCCGCCCAGCAGTGGTGGTCCAACGGCAAGGTGGGTATGTCCGGCAACTCGGGCGTTGCCATGCATCAGTGGGGCATCGCTTCCATGCAGCCGCCCCATTTGGAGTGCATCGCCCCCTGGGAAAGCACCACGGACCTTTACCGGGAATCCTTCTACGAGGGCGGCGTGCCGGCCCTATCCTTCAATAAGTTCATTTCCGCTCAGGTCACCGGCACCGGCGGCGTGGACAGCCAGGTGGACATGGCTGTAAAATACCCCCTGATGAACGGCTATTGGGAGGATAAGCGCCCCGATTTCTCTAAGGTCACCTGTGCCGTATACCAGACCGCGGGTTTCTCTCACTTCCACCTGCGGGGCTCCTTCCAGGCCTTCCGCAAGGCCCGCACCAAGAGAAAGTGGCTGCGCGCTCACCGGGACTTTGAGTGGCCGGACACCTATACTCCCGAAAATCTGGAGGATTTGAAGCGCTTCTATGACCGTTATCTCAAGGGCATCCATAACGGCTGGGAGATGACCCCCAAGGTTCGTATCGATGTGATGGACGCCTATGACTGTGATTACCAGACCCGCAGAGCGGAAAACGAATTTCCGCTGAAGCGCACCGAATATACCAAATTCTATCTGGACGCTTCCGATCCCAACAACCTTACCATGCACGACGCACCCGTGGCAAAGGAAGCCATGATCGGTTATGACGGCAACACCGAACAGGTGGAATTCGACATGACTGTCACCGAGGATATGGAGCTGACCGGATATGCCTATCTCCACCTGTTTGTGGCGGCGGAAGCCTATAACGATATGGATATGTTTATCAATATCCAGAAAGCGGACGCCGATGGAAACTGGATTCCCTGGTATACCTTGAACGAGCCTCATCCCGGCGCTTGGGGTAAGTGCCGTATTTCCCACAGGGAACTGAGCAAGGAAGAATCCCAGTACGTTAAGGGTCAGCTGGTGCAGCCTGTCATGGCCCATAAGCGGGAACTGAAAGTACAGCCCGGCGAAATTGTGCCGGTAGACATTGAGATCGTGCCTTCCTCTCGTATCTGGCATAAGGGCGAAAAGCTGCGTATTCAGATCGCTGGACGCTATATCCGCGAGGGCTGGTTCGAACCCCTTGCCTGGGATACCGATAACCACGGCAGACAGCTCATTTACACCGGCGGCAAGTATGAATCCTTTATCCAGGTGCCGGTGATCCCGCCAAAATACAAGGCCGGGGATTATATCTGCCGTTAAGCTCCTCAAAAACACTATGATTCTTGGAATTGGGACAGACATTATGCGCATTCAGCGCCTGCGCCCGGAAAACCTGCGGGAGGATGACCCCTTCTTTCTTCGGTCCTTTTCCCCGGGGGAGATCCGGCAGGGACAGGAACGCAAGGACAGGCAGGCCTATTTCGCTGCAAGATTTGCCGGGAAGGAAGCCCTGTTCAAGGCCCTGCGCATTTCTCCTGAAAAAGTGAAGTTCAGCGAAATGGAATTGCTGAACGATGCAAACGGCGCGCCTACCGTGCGTTTTTCCGGCAGGCTGAAGGCCTTGCTGGAGGCACGGAACGCCATAGCGCACATTTCGCTGTCATACGAAAAAGAGTACGTTGCCGCCTTTGCGGTAATAGAAAGCAGACAAGGAGTGGAAATCAATGAGCCTGATTGATACCCTGATCGAAAAAGCAAAACAGAACCCCAAGCGCATTGCTCTGCCTGAGTGCGAGGGGGAGAAGACCCTTTTGGCCGCCCGCCGGATCCTGGACGAGGGGATTGGCACTCCGGTACTGGTAAACGATCCCGCTGTGATTCGGGAGACCGCCCAAAAAGCAGGCGTCTCCCTGGATGGCATGGAGATCGTAGACACTACCGACGAGGCCAAGCAGGACGCCGTCATAGCCAAGTATATGAACTACCCCAAGTTGATGCTTTCGGAAAAGGGCACCAAGCGGAAAATGAAAAATCCCATGTACTACGCCATGATCCTGGAAGCCGTGGGCGAGGTGGACTGCACCTTCTGCGGACACTTGAACACCACCGGCGATGTCCTTGTGGCAGCCCAGCAGACCATCGGAATGCAGGACGGGGTGGATGTGCCATCTATCTTTGCTCTGACGGAGATCCCCGGCTTTGAAGGGCCTGAGGGAAACCTGATTGCCCTGGCGGACTGCGGCTTAAACGCGGAGCCTGCCGCAGACGAATTGGCATCCATCGCCATTGCCACCTGCGACAACATCAAAGCCCTTATGGGTTGGGAGCCCCGCTGCGCCTTTCTGAGCTTCTCCACCCTGGGCAGCGGCACCTCGGCTTTGGTGGATAAGACCAACGAAGCGATCCGCATTGCCAAAGAACGCCGCCCCGATTTGAAAATAGATGGAGAGTTCCAACTGGACGCGGCCATTGTGCCCGCCGTGGCGGCGAAGAAGGTCAATCGGGAAAGCGATGTGGCCGGCCAGGCCAATATTCTCATTTTCCCGGAACTGACCAGTGCCAATGTGGGAATCAAGATGATCCAGCTTTTTGCCAAGGGCAAGGGCTATGGTCATACCCTTTCCGGATTCAATAAACCCGTGGCGGATTCCTCACGAGGGTCTTCCGTAGAGGAGATGGTGGGGGATATCGCCATGGTGGCCATTGCGGCTGCCAACAGCTGAAAGAAGGAGAAAATCATGAGCTATCAAATCTTTACTTTAAGCCCCGGCTCTACTTCCACAAAGCTGGCGGTGTTCCGGGACAATGAAATGCTGTTTAAGGCCAACGTCCAGCACGATCCGGAAAAGCTGAGAACCTTTCAGCGGGTCAGTGATCAGAAGCCTTACCGGGTGGAGACGATTTTGAATGAACTGAAGGCAAATGGCATTTCCATTGAGGACATGAACGCCTTTTCCGCCTACTCCGGTGGTCTGGAGTCCACCCCCGGAGGCATTTTCCCGGTGAACGAAAAAATACTAGAGGATTGCAGCTCCGGCAGGCTGATGGAGCACCCGGCCATTTTAGGCGCTCAGATCATCGGTGAATTTGCGAAACAGACCGGCAAGCCCGCCTATCTGGTAAACCCGCCGGATGTGGATGAGTTTGACGACGTGGCAAGGATCGCGGGCATAAAGGGCGTGTACCGGGAATCCCATGTACATGTGCTCAACCAAAAAGAAGTGGCCATGCGGGCTGCCGCGAAATTGGGAAAAAAATATGAGGAATGCAATTTCGTGGTGTGCCATGTGGGCGGCGGATTGTCCATTACCGCTCAAAAGCAGGGCCGCATTGTAGACGGCAACGATGTCTTGAACGGCGACGGCCCCATGGCCCCCAACCGTTCCGGCTATGTGCCGCTGCTGCCTGTGATCGAGATGTGCTACTCCGGCAAGTACACGGAGAAGGAAATGAAAACCAAAGTGAGCAAGACCGGCGGTCTGGTTTCCCTGCTTGGTACGGACAATATGCTGGAGATCAAAAACCGCATTGCCAAAGGTGACAAGTGGGCGGCGCTGGTCTATGAGAACTTTGCCTATCAACTGGCAAAATATATCGGCTCCTATGCCTGCGTACTGGAAGGAAAGGTGGACGCCATCGTCATGACTGGCGGCGTTTCCAATGACGAGGACTTTATCGCCAACGTGAAGCGCTATGCCGGATGGATTGCCCCTATGATCGTCTATGGCGGCGATTTCGAGATGGAGGCGCTGGCATCCGGAGCCATCCGCGCCCTGTCCGGCCAGGAGCAGACCAAGGAATACACCGGCGTTCCTGTGTGGAGCGGCTTCGACTTTGAGAATTGAGGTTTCTATGGCAAAACGGCAAAGATTGTGCCCGGAGATCACCGATCCGGAGCTGAGAGCCTTTTTGGACATGGTGCCGTCCATCCGGCGGTACAACAGGGATCTAGCACTGGCCCAGCCCATACAGGGCGAACCCCTAACCCTGCCTCTGGAGAGCAGAGAAGTAAGCGCTTTCCTGCACCGGGCAGCCACCGCGAACCGGCCTGTTCTGTTCGAGTTCCACGGTGGCGGGTTTGTTCTGGGAGATGCGGAGAAAGACGACGGCCTTTGTGAGAAGCTCTGCCGGGAGCTGGACATGAATGTGGTCGGCGTGAATTACCGGCTTGCTCCGGAACACCCCTATCCGGCGGCGCTAAACGATGCTTACGATACGATTTGCTACATGAAAGAGCACGCTGCTGAATTTAACCTCGACAGTTCCCGCATGGCCGTCATGGGCTTTTCAGGCGGGGCGACTTTGGCTACGGCAGCCGCCCTCCGGGCCTGCCGGGAAAAGAAATTTATCCTTCGGGCGCAGGTGCTCCACTATCCTTATCTGGATTCGGTCCATATGCCGGCTGAGAAGAACCACTACCCCTGTGATATGGACCCGGCGGTAATGACGGCCTTTACCCGGCTTTATTCCAAAGAGGAGAATCGGGCAATGCCCGAGGTTTCGCCGGTCATGGCCGATGAAGAAGCCCTTCGGGGCATGCCGCCCACGCTTCTGCTTCCCGCCCAGTATGACGCGCTGAAAGAAGAGGGCCTGCTCTACGCTGAAAAATTGAAAGAGGCGGGAGTGCCTGTCTACTGCCAGGTGATGCCCGATGCTCATCACGGCTACATAGAGGACGCCGGAAATGAGCAGGTGTATGCGGCTACGGCGGAAGACGTGAAGCACACCCACAGTCCCTATTTTCGGGATTGGGCAAAAGCTGCTATGAGCTTGACCGCCAGTTTCCTCAAACGGTGCTTTGAGGAGGGTGGAAATGGATAACGTAAGCTTTTTCCGCTGGAATGTGGTCACAAATGTACTGATGGCCCTGTCTATCAACACAGCCGCTACTATCTTAGCTGGAGGCGATACCCTTTCGGGCTGGGTACAGGGCTGCTGCTGTGCCTTTACCGTCAATACGGTTGCGGCGATCCTCATCCCGGTGGGGAAGATCGGAGCATGGTTTTCTCGGAAAGTCTGCAAAGTAAAAGAAACGGGCTTTTGGGAAATGCTGGCCAGAAACTTTATCATCAACGCCATCTATGTGACCATCGTCAGCTTTTCCATGGCGGTGATCCATGTGGGATTGGGGTCTGAGACATTTAAAGTCTGGATCTCCACCTATTTTCACCTGCACCTGGTGGGGCTTATCACCAGCTTGGTGATTGAAAAGCCGGTGGCGTCATTATTCAGAAAACAAAATAAAGCAAAGGAGACATTACAATGAAAACAATGGAAACAGATGTAGTCGTGATCGGCTCTGGCCCCTCCGGCCTGGCGGCGGCGGCCCAGGCTTCGGAAGAAGGCGCGCGGGTAGTGGTTTTCGAAAAAGCCAATGTATCCGGCGGTGCTGCCAACATGGGCATGGGTCCCTTGGGCATCGGCACCAAGCAGCAGATGGACATGATGGTAGATATCGATCTGGAAACCGCCTTCAAGCAGTTTATGGAGTACACCCACTGGCGCAGCGACGCAAGGCTTGTGAAGAAGTATTTTGAAAATTCGGGAGACACCATTCGCTGGCTGGAAGAGGCCTGTGGCATTGAGTTTGCTGGAGCGTACAAGTACTTCCCCAAGTCCAACGCCACCTGGCACATTGTGGCGGTAAACGGCGGCATCGGCCGCAACGGCGGAGCGATTATGAACAAGGGGATGCGGGATTATGCCGTGGAGAACGGAACCCAGTTCCTGATGGAGACACCCGCCAAAAAAATCATGAAGGATGAAGACGGAAAGATCTGCGGCGTGATCGGCACCGGTCCCGATGGCGAGGACGTACAGGTCACCTGCAAGGCTGTGGTCATCTGCACCGGCGGCGCTGGCGATAACCCCCAGATGATCAAGGAGCGTACCGGCTACACTTACAAGGGCGATATGTTCAACTTTGCCATTCCCGGTCTCAAGGGCGACGGTATCCGCATGGCGGAAGAGGTAGGGGCAGGCTCCACCGCGATGAACGTGGAGATGATGTATCTTCTGCCGGAATCTGATATGGGTCCAGACTGCATCCCCGCTGTGTTCATGCAGCCCAACCTGATGGTAAACAAGCTGGGTAAGCGGTTTATCAATGAGGAAGAAATGCAGAACACCACCTTTACCGGAAATGCTATTTCTTTCCAGAAGGACGCTGTGGGTTTCTCCATTATCGACTCTAAGATCGCCAAGTATTACATGAAAAAGGGCGTGGATGTGGCAAACTTTGTCCACCATCCCGAGGATGTCTCCGATCTGCTGGACGCCATTGAGAATTCCATTGCCAATGGTAACCCCGACATTGTCAAGGCGGACACCCTGGAAGAGCTGGCGGAAAAGTGCGGCATTGATTGGGAGCAGTTTGAAGAGACGGTGGACGAGTACAACGAAATGTGCGAGTCCTCTGATACCCTGTTCTACAAGCCGCAGAAGTACATGAAGCCCATTGAAAAGGGTCCCTTCTATGCCGGTCTGTTCCGCCCGGGCGCCTATGGCACTCTGGGCGGCATCAAGATCGACGAGGACGCTCAGGTGCTCACCGCCGACTGGGAGAAAATTCCCGGCCTGTACGCTGCCGGTACCGACACCTGCACCATCTACGGCGACTCCTATATGTTCCTGCTTCCCGGCAACACCATGGGATACTGCATCAACACCGGGCGATTTGCCGGTTTGGGCGCGGCGGAATATGCCCAGGAAAACGGCTAGAGACCGAAAGCCATATTTTTAACACAACTGAACAGGCTCCGGCAGGCAATGGATCGGCCGGGGCGGGAAGGAAGGTGAAAAAATGAGCGAAATTGTCCGTTTGACTATTGACGGGAAAACCATTGAAACCAGCTCTAATAAAACCATTTTGCAAGCTGCGTTGGACAACGGGATCTATATTCCCCACCTCTGCAGCCATGACAACCTCCATCCCACAGGATCCTGCCGCATGTGCGTGGTAGGACAGGAAGGGGTGGAGGGTGTGGTGACCTCCTGCGTGACGAAATGCTCTGAAGGCATGGTCATCAACACCAAAGACGAGTTGGCGGAGAAAATCCGGAAACTCAGCTGCGATTTCATGTTTAAGACCCACCCCTCTGAATGTACAGGCTGTCCGAAATACGGCAAATGCCAGCTGGCTTCTATTTCCCAGTATGTGGGAGACACAGGCCGCAAGCTTAAGGCTAACCCCATCAACGTGAAAGCCAATACAGAAAACCCTGTCATCTTACATGAAATGCACCGTTGTATTTTGTGTGGCCGCTGCGTGCGGGCCTGCAATGAGCTGCGGGGTGTGGGAGCAATCAAATTTGCCAAAGTGAACGGCAGACAACAGGTGGTCATCAACGGGGATTCCCTAAAGGACGCCGATTGCCGGTTCTGCACCGCCTGCGTAGAGGTTTGCCCCACCGGTTCCATCCGGGAGCACCCGGAAATTGCGGAGAAGATGGAAGGCAAGACTCGGGAAGAAGGCTTTGTGCCCTGCCGCTTTGAATGTCCCGCACATGTGGATGTGCCTCGGTATATCCGCTTTATCGACCAGGGCGACTATGCCGCCGCCAACGCGGTGGTACGGGAAAAGCTGCCCTTCCCACATTCTTTGGGGTATATCTGCGTGCACGACTGCGAATCCGCTTGTAAACACGCTTATTTGAACGAACCCATCTCCATCCGCAATTTGAAGCGCTTTGCGGCGGAGCATGACGACGGGGCCTGGAAGGAAAAAGCCTTCCACAAGCCTGCTACCGGAAAAAAGGTAGCTGTGATCGGAGGTGGTCCCGCGGGATTGACTGTGGCTTATTACGGCGCCAAGCTGGGCCACGCTGTTACAGTTTTTGAAGAACGGGAAAAGCTGGGGGGCCAGCTCCGCTACGGAATCCCCTCCTACCGCCTGCCCCGGCAGGTAGTGGACAGGGAGATCGCTGACATTTTGGAGGCGGGGGACATCACTGTAAAGGCCAACACGGCGGTGGACAACGCTCCGGCTCTGCTGGGAGAATTTAACGCAGTCTTTGCAGCGGGAGGAACCCACCAGGGCCAGAAGCTCCCCATCCCTGGCGCGGATTTGGAAGGCGTGCAGGTGAACGCCAAGTTTCTCCGGGAATTTGAGGAAGGGACGGCAAAGGTTGGCAAGCATGTGGTGATTTTAGGCGGCGGCAACGTGGCCATCGACTGCGCTGGCGCGGCGTTCCGGCTGGGTGCGGAGACAGTGGACATGGCCTGTCTGGAAGCCTACGATGCCATGACCGCCACCGATGAGGAGCGCTCCTGGGCCGAAGAGGAGGGCGTGGTTCTCCATAATTCCAAAACCTTCCTGGAAATTCAGGAAAAGGACGGCAGAGCCGCAGGCGTGGTGATCCAGTCCGTAGGCAATTTCCGTCGGGAAAACGGCCGGATGCTGTTCGACAAATTAGAGGGTACCGAAGAAACGCTGCCCTGCGATACGGTAATCTTCGCTGTAGGCCAGCGGCCCACTATTCCCATGGAGCCGGAAGCCTTCGGTTTGGAGCTTACTCACGGCAACTATATTCTTGCCGGGGAAAACGGAGAGACCTCTGTGCCCGGCGTGTGGGCGGCTGGCGATGCCGTCACCGGCACCCGCTCTGTGATTGCCGCCATTGGCGCGGCCAGAAAAGCGGTATCCGCCATGGATATCTACCTAGGCGGCGACGGAAATATTGAGGAGCATCTGGCTCCCGAGCAGGCACATGACCCGCACATTGGTAAAATAGGGGGCTTTGGCGATTTGCCTCGTACTGCCCCTATGGTGGTGCCCGTACCCGAACGCGTGGCAAACTGGCGGGGCTGCGGTCCTATGGATCAGGGATTCAGCGAACCCTTGGCCCGCTGTGAAGCCAAACGTTGCCTGCAGTGCGACCTGCGCTGCGATCTGGCTCCGCAGAAATTCTGGAACGACTATACGCAAGAGGGGAAGGAGGCGTAATAATGAAGCTGGCAAAAACTACAACCTCCCAGGCAAGGGTACTTTTGGCTGATTCGCCCTGTGTCTCTGTGACGGCTGACCAGGTAAAAAACATCGCTTTAACAGGAAAGTTCGGCTGGCCTGTCTCCCAGATGGCGGCGGATGCCGCTGGACGGGAACATGCAGCCCTGCTGGTGAACCTGGTTGGAGACTGTCTGAGCGCGGAGCTGGCCGAAGTGGTCAGAGATAAGATGGCTACGGCCTGCACAGCTCTGGCGGAGTACATTGGCGCTGAGGAAATCCTGATCGCCGCGCCCCAGGGTGTTTCCTTCAATCTTTCAAATGCCCGTACTGTTACGGTTGAGCCCAATCCGGTTTTGCGGGAGGAATCAGCGCTGTACCACATACTGGAAACCGGCGAGCTGCGCTCCGCTCCCTTGGAAAGGAAATTCCCTTCTCAAGGCTATCAGGGTCGGCCCACCGCGGCCATCGATGGGGAAAGCCTGCTGAAGCTCTATGCCATGACACAGCCGGACTATCGGGACACTAAGATAGTGGCCGTCTGTCAGGACGGGCAGAGTGAGCTGGCGGAAGTCCCCCTGGGGACTCCCGTAAAAAACCTGCTGGAAGAACTGGGGGCCACAGGCTCTAAGTCCGTGCTGCTGGGCGGCATCACAGGCCGTTTCTCCGATGGTACCGATGAGGTTTCCTGGGATGACCGGTTCGATTCGATCCATATTTATACGGATCAGGATTGCATGGCCGACGTTCTGGCAAAGCTTTTAGCGCAGGCTCAGGAAAAGAGCTGTGGAAAATGTGTCCTCTGCCGGGAGGGCGTCTGGCACCTGGCGGGCATCTTCCAGTCAGTCACCCAGGGAAAGGCCAAAAAGGAAGACCTGGATATGGTGTTGGACATTGGCCCGCTGATAGAAGTGGGAGCCTTCTGTTCCTTTGGTCAGCGAATGGCTGGAATGGCGGTAAGTGGCCTGGAGTGCAATCGTCCGGAAATCGAGTCGCACATCACAAAAAAGAAATGCCCCGCCGGGGTGTGCGCGGCCTTCAACAAGAAGAGTTACTGCATCGATCCGACCTTGTGTACCGGCTGCGGCGACTGTGAGGATGAATGCCCGGAAATGGCCATCGAGGGCAAGAAAAAGTTTATCTATATGATCGACCCGGATATGTGTACCGGCTGTGGGCAATGCGCCGGAGCCTGCGATGAAGAAGCGATCGTTGTCAACGACGGCAGCATCAAGCTGCCAAAGAAGCTGACAAAGGTGGGAAAATTCAAGTAAGGCGCGGGGGACACCCTGACAATATTATGGAACGGAGGAACATAACATGGCAAAAATTTTAGGTATTTCCGCTGGCACACTCAACGGCTCTAACGACGCGATGTGCAAGGAAGCTTTGATGGGCGCGAAGGAGATGGGCGCTGAGATTGAGTTCATCAACCTGCACCACAAAATGGAAATCAAAAACTGCACCGGTTGCATTGCCTGCGTCAAGGCAATGATGAGCGGCAAGGGCCGTATCTGCGTGCAGAAGGACGACTTTATGTGGCTCTTAAACAAAATGCTGGACGCCGACGGTATCATGATGACTTCCCCCATTTTTGAAAACGGCGTGCCCGGTATCATCCATACTATCTGCGACCGCTTTGGCCCTTCTATGGACAGAGGCAACCTGTTTATTGCGGATAAGATGAATAAGGAGCACGGCGGCCCCGGTGTTGACCCCCGCTTCCTAAAGGACAAGGTAATTTCCTTTATCGGAGTGGGCGGCTCCGATTGGGGCTCTCTGGTGCAGATGGATCACGGTATGCTGGCGATGAGTCCCATGTGGAAGATCATTGACAACGATAAGTTTCAGTGGTCCAAGACCATCCTGATGGACGACGATGCCCTGGCCCGCGCCCACCAGATCGGTGTGAATCTGGCGAAAGCTGCCGAAGACATCTCCAACGCCACTTGGCAGGGGCCGGAGGGTGTTTGCCCTCACTGCCACACCAACAATTTCTACATTGAGCCCGGCACAACACATGCCATCTGCGGCCTATGCGGTATGGAAGGCGAACTGGTCGTGGCAGACGGTAAGGTCATGATCAATTATCCCCAGGAGCAGTACGCTCTGGCTCACGACACCTTGTCCGGAAAGCTCAAGCATGGGCAGGATATCCAGTACAACGAAGGCCGCCTGGCTGATCTGCAGAAGAACAGCGAGGAGTTCAAGGCCCGCAAGAAGAAGTACATGGATTTTATCCAGCCCACCTATCCTGGACAGGAATAAATCAAACTAAAATACACTGTGTTTCCTTTCAACATAGTAGTAAGGAGTAAAACGTATGGGTAAACCAAGTGTTAAATTTTTGGTGGTATTCAATCTGGTGCAGAACATCCCCATGGCGGTCGCAATGTCCATCGCCGCACCGTTGCTGGTGAACCAGCCGGTATTCACCCTGAATCTGCTGGTCAATATCCTGATCGGCTTTGTGGTTTCAACGCTGGTCAATCTCCTGCTGCCCATTCAGAAAATCGCAATGGGCTTCCCCAAGTTGTTCAAGGTGAATCCGGAGGGAGTTGTGGGACATCTGTTGGGAAATATTCCCGTATGCCTGATTTTCACGGTAATCGTCGGTTTGGTGATGAACCTTTATAATGTCCGCGCCGTCCCGGCCTTCCTGTTCGCGTTTCTTGGTACCTTTATACCGATGTATCTGATTCTCTTCGTTGTTGCGCTGATTTTTGTGCCCATCGCTACGAAAGCGGCTATGGCAGCGGACAAGAAGTAAGGCAGCACTGAAAACTGAACTTGCACCATTGAGATTCAAATCATTTCGGGTTGGAACAGCAAAACAACCTTTTTGACTAAGAGGGACAGATGCAGCCAGGGCTTGGCGGCCAGCATTGAAAATACTCTTTTTGGTCGCTAAAAACAAATGAAAACACCATTGAATTCCGACCCATTTAGGATCGGACGCCAATGGTGTTTTGCATTTTTGTCAGGCTTTATGCGTTTTTAAGCTTTGCTTTTCTTCTGCGAACCGGACAGCTGAATCAAAAATGGCATTGGAAACAAAAAGGTAAAAACCGGCAAGTTGAACTTATCCAACGATACTGTTTTCCAAAAGATTTTTTCCCAATATAGCTTTTGTCTCAACTCCACCATTCAATCCGGCTCGTTGGAATATTGTTCGGCAACACTACGAATCGGCCTCGCATAGGAATACAAAATGCAGAACCGCCGTATCAGCTTTAGCTTTTCGGCATAATCGGGTTCCAATATTCTTACGCGTTGATATCCTTGCAGGAAAGCATCCTCTGCCTCCAACTGACGATCCGCTGAAACGTTTTCCGTTAGCGCGTCCAAAGCCTGTCCCAGACCAACAAGGAAGAAATGATACATCCCATCCTTAAAATCAATGGCGGCACAGCATTGATCAGCTTCAATCCAAAATACATTATCCGGATCAAAAATATAATGAACCAGCCCAAAGGTTTTGTTTGTCTTGAAAAGCCTGGGGAAAGAGAAAACCAGCACGGTAATGCAAAAAGTTTTTATATTCACCCTCATATTCTGCCGTTTTATTGAAAGCTTTTCTACATTCTGCCATCGCGTTGAATGGTGGCTGTCCGCATGATAACTACCGTTATCATGCCCGCTGTCGAGTATTCTCCCGGCGGAAAAGGGGATTTTACACATCTGGGGGGAAACAGCGTTGTATTTGCTTAACATGCTTCAGTTTTAATTATTGCGCGGTGATGCCTTAAAACTAAAAGCTCAGCGCTTGCAGCAGACGACCTCCACCTCGCACAGGGCGTTTTTTGGCAGCTGTTTTACTGCCACGCAGCTCCTGGCAGGTTTGCCGGTGAAATACTTTTCATACACCTGATTAAAGGCGGCAAAGTCGCCCATGTCCGCCAAAAAGCACAGGGTTTTCACAGCGTCGGTATAGGTAAATCCGGCTTTTTCCAAGATAGCACCCACATTTTTAATGGACTGCTCGGCCTGTGATGTTATGTCGTTCCCGGCCAATTCCCCGGTGGCGGGATTTACAGGCAGCTGCCCGGAAGTATACAGGAAATCGCCGGCCTGGATGGCCTGGGAATAGGGACCGATAGCGGCGGGGGCCTTTTCAGTTTGAATCACTTTGTTCATGGGAAAACACTCCTGTTCTTTTAGTATGATTCGCAAGCCGGAGCGCCGACCTGCCTTTTCTTTCATGATACAGAGAGAACATAGGACAAGTCAAGCCCTTTTTGGCAAATTTTAAAAAAATCATTCTGTACGCAGGGCAATTACAGGATCCTTTTTTGCGGCAAAGCGCGCGGGGATCAGTCCGGCCAGCATGGTGAGTCCCACGCTGATCGCCACCAAAATAACCGCCGCCACCAAAGGCAGCACGGCAATATTGCCGATTCCGGTCAGATGTTCCAGCAGGATACTGATCGGGATGTTCAGCAGTGCCGTAACACCTACGCCGATCAAACCGGCGGCAAGACCCACAATGACTGTTTCGGCGTTGAATACCCGAGAAACATCCTTTTTGGAAGCTCCCACACTGCGGAGGATACCGATTTCTTTGGTGCGCTCCAGCACGGAAATGTAGGTGATAATGCCGATCATGATACAGGACACAATTAGGGAAACGGAAACGAACGCGATCAAACCGTAGGACACGGCATTGATCATGGTGGTTACGCCAGACATGAGCAGGGCCACATAGTCGGTGTAGACAATTCTGTCCTTTTCCTCCACCCCTTCATTATAGGCGGTAATCAGGTCGTCGATAGCTTCCTTGTCCTCAAAGCTGTCGGTGTAAATATTGATGGCGGAAGGCGCGTCGTAGCTGACCTTGCCAAAGGCCTTCAGGTTATCTTCATAAGAAGCGCCGTCGATATATTCGTCATAAACGGAAAGCAGCAGTTCTTGGTCCGGGTCGGTTTCCAGCCATTGATCCAGCGCCGCGGCCAGAGAAGTTTCATCCATTGCCATACCGGCGCCCATGCTGCCGGCAGACTGTCCGTCCTGGAACATTTGGGAAGCCCCTTCGGATTGCCCAATCTGCTCCTGACTTTCATTGCTCTCCGCTTTTTCTTCTTGGGACTGGCGGTATAAAACCATCGTGTAAAAGGATGCTTTTTCGGAAACGCCCAGGCCGGAAAGATAGGCTTTGGCGTCCTCTACCTTTTTTGCATTGTCCGCGGCGTTAAATTCCATGCCGTTGAGCACATTGATCTCGGGAGACTTTTCCTGGGCCTGCACCACCGCGCTTTCATCGGTGTGTCGTATCACGTAATCCGTGAGCTTAGAGGTGTAGGCTATAGCGGTGGAAATGTTGGCGTTGGCGGCGTCCTCAACCGGACGGATCACCCCGGTGATTTTCAATTCTACCGCGTTCTCTAAAAGCCGCTCCTTGTCGGCATCATCCACGGGAGTGAAAGTCCCGTCCTCGTTTTCCGTGTAATGGTCACAGGCCGGCACCATGTAAAATTTGTGCTGACAGACATTTTCATAATCCCAAGTGCGTTCTTCCACCGTTTCTCCGGCTTCGATCCGGCCGGTGTCATCTTCGTATTCCCCGGCGGTAATCAACCCCAGCTGATACAACGTTTCGGCGGAGATAGTATGATCCCGATCCAGCACCAAAATCACCTCGTCGTATTCCTGGGGCCAGTCGCCATATAGTATTTCATAGCTGTCTGTCAAAATGGGGCTGACGCTTTCTCCGTTGGGGCCGGCCATCAATTCCGAGAAGTTTTCCGCGCCGGAGGTGCCGGATCCGCCGACCAATTCCCGCATCTTCTGCATATTTTCCAGCGGGATGGACATTATCGCGGACGATGAGCTGCTGTTGATTTCGTCCGTGTCGGCGGCGGAATCCACCAAAATGCCTTCGGCGTCGTAGGAGTAAACGGAAAAATCAACTGCGTAGCTGTAGGCAACGCCGTTTTCCCCCAGGTACTGCCGAATCTCGCTGTCCGGGTCATCCAGGTATTTCTTAAAAGCACTGAGGTTGTTTTCCTTGATGCTGTCATCCAGCGCGCTGGTGACTTCGGATATCTGATAATCCGCATAAACCCCGGTCCGATCTGTCTGCTCTTCTTCCACCATACCGGCCTGCATGCTGCTGGAAAGCTCACCGCCCATCATGCCGGACACGTCCATCGCTTCGGCGGTGATGGAAATGGGGTAGGAAGTCATCGTTTCCCGCTGAAGGTTGGAAATATACGTGTTGATGCCGTTGGACAGGGACAGAATCAAGGCAATGCCAATAATGCCGATAGAACCGGCAAAGGCGGTTAGCAGCGTCCGCCCCTTTTTGGTTCGCAGATTGTTGAAGCTCAGTGACAGGGCGGTAAAAAAGGACATGGAGATTCGCTTGTGCTTTTTTAGCGGCTCCGTGCTCGGATCCACGTCCTCACAGGGGTTGGAATCGCTGACGATCTTTCCATCCAGCAGCCTGACCAACCGAGTGGAATATTGTTGGGCCAGATCCGGGTTATGGGTGACCATAATTACCAGCTTATCCTTGGCAATCTCCTTTAAAAGCTCCATGATCTGCAGGCTGGTTTCGCTGTCCAAAGCGCCGGTAGGTTCATCCGCCAGCAGAATATCTGGATCGTTAATCAAAGCGCGGGCAATGGCCACCCGCTGCATTTGGCCGCCGGACATCTGGTTCGGTCTCTTGTGTATATGCTCCTTTAAGCCGACTCGCTCCAGTACGGCCACTGCTCTGCGGCGGCGCTCCTTCTTGGAAACGCCTGCCAGAGTCAGGGCCAATTCCACATTGGCGAGGACCGACTGATGGGGGATCAAATTGTAGCTTTGAAAGACAAAACCGATAGAGTTATTGCGGTAAAAATCCCAGTCGCTGTCCCGATACTTTTTCGTGGAAACACCGTTAATCACCAGGTCTCCGCTGGTGTAGCGGTCCAGTCCGCCGATGATGTTCAGCAGGGTGGTTTTTCCGGAGCCGCTTTGGCCCAGGACGGAGACAAATTCGTTTTCCCGGAAGCTGATGCTCACGCCCTGCAGGGCGTCTTGCCGCAGGTCCCCGGTAACGTAGGTTTTCACAATGTTTTTCAGTTGCAGCATAGGTGAATCTCCCGATTTCAAATGATTGAAAAGTCCCCATAGGCTAGGTCAAAATAAGGGACCCTTTACCACTTATGTAATTTACCAATGAAGGATACCACGGAAAAGATGAATTAACTACATGTAAATTGTAAAATAACTGTGAATGGGAAAAGATGGTCTTTCTGCCTGGCCGCGCATTGACGCAAAAGGGCGAAATATGCTAAAATGGGCAGTAATCGCAGGGAATAACAGAGAAAATGCCCGTTTCAGGAATATCCAAAAACGCTTCGCTTTGAACAGCCCCATTACAGGGTCGCAACACGGTGAAAATTTGGAGGAATTATGCAGAATACGGCTTCCTATCGGTCGCCCTTGGGCGGCATTCTGCTGGCGGCGGATGAGATCGGCCTGACCGGCCTTTGGTTCGAAGGGCAAAAATACTTTCCCGCAAATGTGCAAAAGGAGTGCCGGGAACAGGAAACGCCAGTGCTGGCAGAAGCAAAGCACTGGCTGGACCTCTACTTTTCCGGCAGGGAACCGGACTTTTGCCCGCCCCTGCACCTTGCGGGCACCGCTTTTCAAAACCGAATTTGGGCACTTTTGCGCTCTATACCCTATGGCGCTACTGCCACCTATGGGGAAATCGCCGCCCAAGCGGCAAAACAGTGTGGAGATACCCACATGTCAGCCCAGGCGGTAGGGGGTGCGGTAGGACGAAACCCCATTTCCATCATCGTGCCTTGCCACCGGGTAGTGGGCGCAAACGGAAGCCTGACAGGTTATGCCGGGGGCATTTTCAAAAAGGCTGCTTTGCTTCGGCTGGAGGGCGCTTGGCGGGAAGGATTTTTTGTGCCGAAGAAAAGCGCCGCGCCCTGAAGCGCGGTACGAACCCCTTTTTATCCCAGTGCCACATCCAGCGCCAGCATCAGCGTAAACCCTAGGCTAAAACAGATCGTACCCAGGTTGGAATGCTCCCCTTCGGACATTTCTGGGATCAACTCTTCCACCACAACATAGATCATCGCCCCGGCGGCGAAGCTCAAAAGATAGGGCAGCGCCGGGACGATCAGATAGGCCGCCCAGAGGGTGACTAAAGCTGCCAACGGCTCGACCACCCCGGACAGCGTTCCGTACAGGAAAGCCCGTGCCTTGCTTTCACCCTCTGACCGCAGAGGCATAGAAATAATGGCCCCTTCCGGGAAATTTTGAATGGCAATGCCCAAGGCCAATGTCAGCGCCCCGGCCATCGTGATGGTCTCGCTGCCCTCGGTCCAGCCCGCCAGCACCGCTCCCACGGCCATCCCTTCGGGGATGTTATGCAGCGTCACCGCCAGCACCAGCATAGTGGTCTTTTTCAAAGGTGCTTTCGGTCCTTCCGGCTCACTGCTGCCCTGATGTAAATGAGGAATGGCTCTATCCAGGAAAAGCAAGAATACGATTCCCAGCCAAAATCCCGCCACGGCTGGAATAAAGGACCATACACCCATTCCGGCGGACTGTTCCATCGCCGGGATCAGCAGGCTCCAGATTGACGCAGCAACCATCACCCCCGCCGCAAAGCCGGTAAGTCCCCGCTGCACCATGGGATGCAGGCTTTTTTTCATGAACAGTACGCAGGCCGAACCAAATGTGGTTCCTAAAAAGGGCAGTAAAACGCCCTGCAAAACTGGAATTGGCATCATTTTCACCTTTCCCTGACCTGCCAGCTTTATTATCCCAGCCCAAAAAGGCCCTTCTTTTTATACGGCTCTTTGCTTACCGCCAGCACTTGATAGCCCGTGGGCTCAATGGCGGTGCGGAGCTGTTCCTCACTGATGTCGCTTTCCGTCAAAATCACCGTCTCGCCCTTGCTGTGAGAGGAGGTGACCTTCTTTACTGGAAATGCCTTTCGCACTGCGTCGTTGACATGGCTTTCGCACATGCCGCACATCATGCCGTCAATTTTCACTGTAATTTTCTGCATTATTCTTTCCACCTTTTCATTATAAACGTAGTGTAAACTTAAAATGAGAACTAAGGGCACCTCAGCCCACATGGTACAATGGAATCTGCAACAAACCAAGCTCATCCCAAAGGAGAGATGTCCTCATATAGAAAGTATAACACATTTACTGCCCAAAGTGCAACAACCGCTCGTCCTTCCACGTTGCAGCAAAGACTTGGACGGATATCGGAAATATCGCTGCCGTGACCGCGTAAGCAGAGTTGTTCCGTCTGCCCGGCGCAGCGGAAAGCCCGCCTTCTAACTGTCACTCGGCCTACAAGGTCCCGGGCAGGTTCGTCCTGGGTGTTCCTCCTTGCCGCTCTGCTTGTCTATATGCATCTTTTTTGACAAATTGAGTTGAGGAGAATTTTCCTATGACCTTTTGTTTCAGCCTGTGATTTTACAATTCCAAAAGCCGCTTGACCGCCTGGATATTTTCCTGTTCCACGGCTTTTAAACGCGCGGCTCTCTCCCGCAGCTTTTCCCGCTCTGAAATCTGCTTGACCGCCTGATCCAGGGCGGCGGTAAGGTTTTCCGCCGTGACATCGGCCAGTTCGATGCAACTCCCGGTTTCCAAGTACCGCAGGAAAGAGCCGATTTTCGGATCGTAGGAAACTCCCACCAGAGGTACGCCGGACAGGGAAGAGAGAATCAGCCCGTGGAGCCGCATGGAAACCACCGTCTCCATGTAGGATAATATGGAGATCAGCAGCTCCGGTTCGGTTACGTTGTCCAAGATATAATAGGGGCAGGAAAGATGCTCTGCGACCTGCAAAGCCGCTTTGGTGTCGTGGAATACGTTTAGGGAAAGAAATACCGGGGTCATCCCGTAGGCCTTATAAGCATGCTCAGCGCATTTGGCAAAATCCGCGGCCTTGTCTGCAAAGCCATACCAGGTGCGAAGCATAAAGCAAAGGTATTTCCCTTTGGGGTCCAGCCCATGCTTTTTCAAAACGGCCTCCGCCTCCTCCAGCGGCGCCTGCTCGAGCGCCAGTGCGGGGTCGGAGCTTAAAAGCACCTCTGGCCTTTTTACCCCAAAGCGGCACAGTTCCTCGGCAGAATCCCGCTCCCGCAGGGTGATAGTGTCCACCGAGCGGTCCAGAACCTTTGCAACCATTTTAATACTCCTGTTCCCGGTTACCGGGCCGATGCCGCAACCGTACATGTCGACCTTGTTTCCCAGCAGCTTTGCCGCCCGCAGGGTGAACAGATAATACCAAAGGCTTCTGTGGCTGGTGGCGTTTTGAATCAGGGTGCCGCCTCCGTTGATGTATAACCGGGATTTCCGCATAGCCAGCAGGATTTTCGGCACGTTCAGAGTATAAATGGAATTTACCCGGTACCGCTTTTTAATGCTTTCTGTGTTTTTGGCCAGTACCGTGATAGGCATGTACTTGTCCAAACTCCTAACAGACTGAATAATGGACTTCAAAATCGCGTCGTCCCCGGCATTGCCGTGGCCGTAAGCGCCGCAGATGATGGCGCCATCCCGCTTGCTGCGTTTCCTGCGCTCTTCCCGCTGCAGCACGGCTTCGTAAATTTCCAGCTGGTACTCCACCATGCGGTCGATGGAGAATTCCGCTACTGCCTTCTTGTACAGCTGATCTCCCAGCCGTTTCCGCAGCGCTTCATCCTTTGCCAGTGTGACCAGGTGTTCCGCCAGCTGGGAAACATTTCCCGGCTCAAACAGCAGGCCTGTTCGGCCGTCGTTAATAATCACCGGCACACCGCCCACGTTGGAGGCAATGGTAGCCCGGTGCATCCGGGCACCCTCCGGCAACACATAGGGAAAGCCTTCGGAGACAGAGGTGAGCAGATTGATGTCAATGGCATTGAAAAAGGAATCTGTATCCTTCACCCAGCCCGCGAAACAGACCCGGTCCGCAATACCCAGCTCCTTTGTGAGCTGCTCCAGCGCATCCCTGTCCTCGCCGTCTCCAGCAGCTACCAGTTTTAGGTTCGGCACCTTTTCTGCCGCCAGCTTTACGGCTTTCAACAGGGTGGGATAGTCCTTGACCGGGGTCAGTCGGGCGGCAATGCCCGCCACAATGTCCCCTTCCTGATACTCAAGGCCCAAGGAGCGCAGGAATTCTTCCCTTGGCACGCAATCTGCGATCCCCTTAAAGTCAATGCCGTTGTACATGGTGTAAATACGATCCGCCGGGAAATTCCGGTCGATCAGCAGTTCCGCCATCGGGTCCGCCACGGCGATGTAATAGTCCACCTTGCGTAGCGCCACCGTGTTTGTGGTGCCATAAAATAACCGGGCCGCAGGACGGCCCAGGTAATCCCGGCGGTAGTCGCTGTGGACGGTACTGATTATCGGCGCCTTTAGGTGGCGGCGGATCAAGGTGCCCATCAGGTTGCCCCGGGCGCCGTGGCAGTGGATGACATCCACCTTTTCATTTCCCAACAGCTTTTTCAATTCCCGCAGGCCGGTAAAGGGATCGGCGGAATCGATGACGTCGATAGGTACTCCCATCCGCCGGGCGTCCTCCGCAAAATCCCCTTCCCGGAAACAGATCAGCCGCACATCGATGGAACGGCTCAACTCTTTCAGCAGGTTCAGGACGTGGGTCTTGGCCCCGCCCGTGTCCCCGCCTCCGATCAAATGGATGACCCTCATAGCGTTTACTCCAAATTCTGTTTTATAAGGGGAACCACTAAACAAATACGCCTTTTAGCACTTCGAGACGTTTCCCCAAATTCTTCTGTTCTCCCCTATTATACCCGGCAGACGCCTTTGGGTCAAGCAACCGCATTTGAAACGGTTGCCGCACGTTTCTACAGCGTCTCCCTAAGGGAATTGACGAAACCCTTCCAGAAACCATACGTTTTCCACTTGAAATTCCCGGCCGTTCAAGTACTCTAAAATGCCGGCGTCGGTGGTAAATGTGAATTGCAATTTATAGGAATACAGGGCCTGATAGGGAAAGCCTGTTTTCCGGTTTACCTGATTTTTGCCATATTTCCCGTCTCCCGCCAGTGGGTGGCCGATGGAAGCAAAATGGGCGCGGATCTGGTGGGTGCGGCCTGTAAGCAGTTCCACCTCAACCAGGGAAAAATCCCGCTTTTCCTCCAACACCCGGTATTTGGTGCGGATGGTTTTTGCGCCTTCTTTAGGTATCGCAGTGATGTACACCCGGTTTTGCGCTTCATTTTTTTCCAAATATCCGGACAAAAGGCCATCCTTTTCCCGGAGACGCCCGCACACCACACACAGGTACAGCTTCTTCAGCTCCCGGTCCTTTACTTTTTGATTCATGATCCGCAGGGCTTCAGCGTTTTTTGCCGCCATAACAATGCCTCCGGTGTTCCGGTCGATGCGATTGATCAAAGCGGGGGCAAAGGCGTTTTCCTCCTCCGGGCGGTATTCCCCCTTATCGTACAGGTAATGCTGGATCCGGGCAATCAGGGAATCAAAATGGTAGTTTTCATCTGGGTGGACGATCAGCCCTGGCTTTTTGTCCAGCAGCAGAAGGTTTTCATCCTCGTACAAAATGTGCAGGGCAGCGGGGGCTTTGAGAAAGTCATACTCTTTTGGTTCTTTTTGGAAAAACTCTTCCTGCCAGTAAAGGGAAAGCACATCGCCCTCCTGGAGCCGGTCGGAGCTTTGGCAGCGCTTCCCGTTGCGCTTTACGTCTTTGGTGCGGATGCATTTGTACAGCACCGACTGGGGCAGATTTGGGTAGGCCTTGGTCAAAAATTTATCCAGACGCTGCCCGCTGTCATTTTTTGAAATGGTCACAAGCCTTAAGGGCATGAGGACTGCCCTCCTTCCGGCTTTTTAGGCGTCCGCCGCAGGGTAAAGAGGAAGCGGGGCAAGGACAGCACAATGCCAATCCCCAGCGCGATGGCAATGGCGATCTTAATGGTTTCCAGCCCCTTTGTCAGAGCCTGGTAATTGTCACTCATGAAAAAATAGTAGCCGGTGTAGTAGATGCCCGCCCCGGGTACCAGCGGGAAAATGCCGCAGATCAGGTACACAGTGACCGGTGCCTTGTGGGCGAAGGAAAACACTCGGGCCAGCCAGGCCAAAGCCACCGTGGCAAAAAAGGACGCCGCCACTGTGCCGCAGCCGAAGTGTATTGAAATAAGGTAAACCAGCCAACCTGCGCCACCGGTGATCCCGGTCAGCACGTATTCCTTGGGCGGTGTGTGAAAGATGATGGAAAACGCGATGGTGGCGGCAAAGGCTACCAGCGTTTGAAACAGCCAATTGAGAACCAGAGAGAGTGTGATCACGGCAGGACACCTCCCAGCAGAGGAGCGAAAAGGCGCACCACAACGCCCACGCCGACAGCGATGCATCCGCCCACCAGAAAGGCATCGATCATGCGGATGGTCCCGCTTAGGTAATCGCCGTTAAAGAAGTCCCGGATAGAGGTGGTTAGCGCCACGCCGGGGACTAAACGGATAATGGAGCCGATGATGATCTTGTCCAGGCTTTGTCCCAGCCCCAGAAGCAGTAAGGCCGCACCGCAGGCGGTGACCAATGCGCTGGCGGAAAGGTTTGTCAGAAATTTGGAAAGTTTCCGCTTTCCCGTCCAGTATAGGAAAGGCTCCAGAACTACGCCGCAGCAGAAGGCGGTCAAGGCGTCCCAGCCGCTTCCGCCAAACAGATAGCTGAAGGCGGCGCTGCCTACGGCGCAGGCAAGGGTAGACAGAGGCAGGGAAGAGTAAGGTATCTCCCGGATCTTATCCAATATGGCAAAGGCTTCCTCCACCGTGCGTTTTCCCGCGGCGATTTCCCGGGACAGCTGGTTTACCGCGCAAATCCGCCCAAAATGAATGCTGTTTGTGGGGATGTGCTTCAATTCCGCCCGTTTTTCCACGCCGTTTTCCGTCCCGTTTACAAAGATGGCGTTGGTCAGCACGTAGACATTGAATTCCTCCGCGTGGAAGGATTTCGCCACCCGTTCCATAGTTTCCTGCACCCTGGAAATTTCCGCGCCGTTTCGCAGCAGAGTCTCTCCCATTTGAAAGGAAAGCTCCAGCACGCTGCCGGATCCATTGGTTCCTGCAATTTCGCTCATTCTTGCATTCCCTTTCTTTTTCACTCTTTTGATATGGTAATCGAAGGCGGGCCGGATGTCAATATTTCCAGAGAAAAAACTCGGGACTTCTCATAGAAAAGAAAGTGTGGTACAATAAAAATTAAATATTGGAATGATTTAGATGCTAGAAAGAGCGTCATGCCGCAGGTGGAATACACTGAATAGCAACTGACAATTTGACGGGAGAAGGGGAAAACATGGCAAGAGAACGGGAAAACAATTTCGACTTGCTCCGGGTGATCAGCGCGGTGGGGGTGGTTTTTATTCATGTGAGCAGCACTTACCTGGGTGCGGCTACCTCCCGACAGACCTTTGGCGAGCTATATCTAAACGGTGTGACGGTCACCTGCCTGTACAACGCCCTGACCCGGTTCGCGGTACCCTGCTTTGTCATGCTGTCCGGAGCATTCCTCCTTTCTGATGAGCGGAACGGCGACTTCAAATATTTTTATAAGAAAAGCTTTCTCGGCCTGGGGCTTCCCACGCTGGTGTTCAGCCTGCTTTACTTCCTGTATGCCGAGCTTTGGCAGCTGATCCAGGTGGTGCGCGGCAGCCAGGGCTTTTCCTCCCTGCTGGATCCCTTGAAAAACTGGGTGAAGGGCGCGCCCTTTTATCATCTCTGGTATCTGTACATGCTGATCGGTGTGTATCTGCTGGTCCCCGTGATCCTGCTGTTTAAGAATCATGTGGGGGAAAAGGCCTTTTCCCGGACGGCCTGGGTCTTTCTGATCCTTGCCATCTGCGGCTTCTGGACCAGTACAAACGACCTAAACTGGGATATCGGTGCGTCCTTTCGGTATGTGGGATATTTCCTGGTGGGGTACGAGCTGCGGCGAATAGGATTGAAGCGAAAAAGTGGCCGGCGCGGTGCGGCTCTGATCCTTGCAGGGCTTGCGGTGGAGGGCGTGCTGGTTGTTCTCAGATATCGACAGTTTCTGCAGGGCGTCCCCGACGAGGCGTTGAAAAAATACAGCCTTCTGCTGCCCTTAAGTCCGCTGGTCGCCCTTTCTTCCGTGCTTATTTTTGGGGGCTTTGCCTGCCTGGATGTCAAGACGGGCTTGTCCGGGCTTTCGGGCCTTACCATGTATATTTACCTGTTCCACGCGGGCGTATGGGACGTGATGAAGAAGATTCTTACCCGGGTGGGGTACGGATGGGATAACCGGATCGTGATTCCCATTAGCGCTGCTCTTGTATTCTTGATTTCCGTGCTCCTTTCCAAGTTGTATCTGGCGGTCTGGCAGGGCGTTGACAGGAAATGGCGGGTGTCGGAAAGGCTTTGCTCTTTTTTGCGGCTGCAATAAAAAACAGCGGGACGGATACCCTGCTTGGTCTAGAGGAAATATTATATGTAAGAGGTGGTGCAGTCCTAAAAGGGGCTGCGCCACTTCTTTCTGTCAGGCGGTGAGCCGGACAACCTTAATAAT
>CAYSQF010000014.1:0-29484 GCA_964433105.1 uncultured Acutalibacter sp. | reverse complement strand
ATTATACCGACCTGGTTCAAAAGAACATCGACACCGGCATGGGCCTGGAACGCTTGGCCTGCGTGATGCAGGATGTGGACAACCTGTTCCTGGTGGACACAGTGCAGAATATCATGAAGCATGTGTGCCGCATTTCCGGAGTGGAGTACGGCGCCGGCGATAAGAGCGATGTTTCCCTGCGCATTATCACCGACCATATCCGCTCCACCGTGTTCATGATCGCCGACGGCGTCCTTCCCAGCAACGAGGGCCGGGGGTATGTACTTCGCAGTCTGCTGCGCCGGGCGGCCCGCCACGGCAAGCTTTTGGGCGTGGACAAGCCTTTCCTTAGTGAGCTGGTGGACACCGTAATCCAGGAAAACGGGGCGGCGTATCCCGAACTGCGGGAAAAGGAAGCCACCATTAAAAAAGTAATCTCCTTTGAAGAGGAAAGCTTTGCAAAGACCATCGACCAGGGCCTGTCCCTGTTGAACTCCCTGATCGAAAAGGCGGATTCGAAAACTTTCTCCGGTGACAGCGCCTTTACTTTGAACGACACCTACGGTTTTCCGCTGGATCTGACTAAGGAGATCCTGGCGGAACGGGGTATGAAAGTGGATGAGGACCGTTTTAAGGAATTGATGCGCCAGCAGAAGGAACGGGCCAGAAACGCCCGGAAGGACGCCGGCGCAGACGCCTGGAAAGGCGAAAGCACTGCCGCCGCAGGCCTTCCTCAAACGGTGTTCATCGGCTACACAGAGATGAAATCCCCCGCAAAGGTGCTGGCCATTATCAAGGCCGGCCAGCGGGTTCGGGAAGCAGGGGAAGGCGAAGAAATCTCCGTTGTGCTGGACACTACCCCCTTCTATGGGGAAGGCGGCGGCCAGGTAGGAGACAGCGGCGCGCTGGAAGCGGAAGGCGTTTCCGTAGACGTGATTGACACAACCAAGCATGAGGGCATTTATCTCCATCGGGCCGTGATCTCCCAAGGCACCCTGCGGACGGGGGATCAGGTCAACGCAGTGCTGGATTCCATGCGCCGGAAAGCCATTATGCGCAACCACACGGCGGCCCATCTGCTGCAGGCCGCCCTGCGGAGAGTGCTGGGCGACCACGTGGAACAGGCCGGCCAGCTGGTAAACGCAGAGCATGTGCGCTTTGACTTCACCCATTTCTCCGCCTTGAAGCCGGAAGAGTTGGCGGCGGTAGAACTGATGGTCAACGACGAGATTTTAAAGGCCGTGCCCGTCACCATGGTGGAAATGCCTATTGAAGAAGCCAGAAAGAGCGGCGCAATGGCCCTGTTTGGCGAAAAGTACGGCGATATCGTGCGGGTGGTTTCCGTAGAGGACGGTTTTTCAAAGGAATTCTGCGGCGGCACCCATATGGACAACACCTCCCGGCTGGGGCTTTTCAAGATCATTTCCGAATCCTCCGTGGCTTCCGGTGTGCGCCGGATCGAGGGAGTTACCGGCGCGGGCGTACTTGCGGTCATGGCCGCCCAGTCCGACACCCTGACAGAAGCCGCCAGGATCATGAAGGTGCCGAACCCCGCGGAGCTTTCCGCCAGGGCAAAGCAGGTCATGGCCGAATTGAAGGAAAAGGATAAGACCATCGAATCCCTCAACGCGAAAGTTGCTTCCGCCAATCTGGAAGGTGTGTTCCAGAACGCTCAGGAGGTGAGCGGCGTAAAGGTGATGTTCGCCCTGTTGTCCAGCACCGGCAGCGACGCCCTCAGGGTGCTGTGCGACAAGGTGAAGGAGCGTCCCGAGCCGTTGGCCGCTGTATTTGCCGGCGTGGCGGACGGCAAGGCTGTTCTGGCCGCGGTTTGCAACCGGGCCGCGCAGGATAAGGGTGTGAAAGCCGGAGCGCTGGTAAAGGAAGTTGCGCAGCTCACCGGCGGCAACGGCGGCGGACGCCCCGATTTCGCCATGGCCGGCGCGAAGGACCAAACCAAGCTGGACGAAGCCCTGGCTGCGGTGCCTTCTTTGGTAGACGCGCAGATCAACGGCTGAAAACCTGGGGTTTCCCCAGTCTTTATGGCCGTTTCTATAAAGCTTAACAAGGAGGAATTGTTATGGGCGACTGCATTTTCTGTAAAATTGCGAAGGGGGAGATCCCTTCCAATAAGGTATACGAGGACGAAACGGTGCTGGCGTTCAAAGACCTTGATCCCCAGGCACCGGTCCACGTCCTGCTGATTCCGAAGGAGCACATTGCGTCCGCAGCGGAGATTACCCCCGAAAACAGCGACGTGGTGGCTCACATTTTTGAAACGGCGGCAAAACTCGCAAAGGATCTGGGCCTGGAAAACGGCTTCCGCATTGTCAGCAACTGCGGCAGGGACGGCATGCAGAGCGTACAACATCTGCACTTCCACATGCTGGGCGGGCGGGAAATGGGCTGGCCGCCCTTCCCGAAGGAGAATTGACTTGATACAAATTTTTTTGGGAGGAATTGATTATGAGCAAATACTACAAAATGACCATTGCGGGGTGCCAGCGGGAGCTTCCCATCTGCCCCATCGATGAAAAACTGGATATCGCCGGATTTGTCATGTTCAGCGATGTGGAGATCACGGAAAAATCTGCCGCAGCCTTGATGGAAAAGTGCCCCGAGCATGACGTGATTGTCACGGCGGAATCGAAGGGCATCCCCCTGGCGTATGAAATGGCCAGGATCGGCTGTCGCAACTACGTGGTAGCCCGGAAGGGCGTAAAGGCGTACATGGAAAACCCTATCCACGTGGAAGTAAAATCCATCACCACCGACCATGTGCAGAAGCTGTACCTGTCCCAGGCGGACTGCGATAACCTGCGGGGGAAGCGGATCCTGATCGTAGACGATGTGATCTCCACCGGAGAATCTTTGGCCGCTATGGAAGAACTGCTCCACTCCATTGGCGGACAGGTAGTTGGCAAGGCCTGCGTACTGGCGGAGGGGGACGCTAAGGACCGCAAGGACATTATCTATCTGGAACCACTGCCTCTGTTTTTCAAATAAATGAAACGTCCCTTTGCTTTGGCGGGCTTTAGCGCTTTTGCGGCGCTGGCCGCCGCAGCCCTTGTTGGAGCGGCTGTTTCGACGGTGTTGGCCCTTATCTGCCTTGGGCTTGGTATATGCATATTTTTATATCTGCTGGGCAGGGCCGTTTGGAATAGGCGCAGAGCCGCCGCGCGGCTCCCGGGGAAACGGGCTCCGGGAGCCTTTTTGCTTTCCCTCGGCGTGCTCCTTTTCACAGCGGCCCTGTTGCTGTTTTCCTTTGTCCGCGCCTGGAATAAAAATCTTCTGCCGGTCATGGACCTAGTCGGACAGAAAGTCAAAATTCACGGCACCATATTGGATGACCCGGAACAAGCTTATGGGAGAAGCTATTATCTGGTGAAAGTGACCCGTGTTTCTGAAGAGAGCGGCAGTCAGGAGCTTCCTGTTTTTACCATGCGGCTTTCCACTCGTCTCCCCTTTGTCTGCCAGCCCTGTGATATGCTGGAATGCACCGTGACCTTCACTGCCTTCGACGACTCTGGTGGTTTATATTCCTCCCGGAACTCCCGGCTGGCGGACGGCGTGGCATTAGGCGGGTATATTTCCGATTATGCTGGCGTTTCTGTTATTTCCAACCGGGAGTTGCCGCCGCAGAAAATAGCCGCGTTGCTACGTCGCATCCTGGGTCGGAGCTTCGAAAAGCGCCTGCCCGCAGAGGAAGCCGGCCTGATTCGCGCCATGCTGCTGGGCCAGCGGGGATATGTCTCCGATCAGGATTACGGCAATTTCAAGCAGATCGGCGCTTCTCACCTGCTGGTGATTTCCGGCCTGCATATCGCGGCGATAGCGGCCTTCTTTTCCCTACCCCTGGGAAGAGTCGGCCGAAAACTGCGCGCGTTCTTGTCCGCTCTGGGAATCTTAGGCTTCCTGCTTTTGATTGGGTTCCAGGTTTCAGCCGTGCGCGGGGGATTAATGATTTTGGTATACCTTGTGGGAAACGCTCTTGGCAGAAAGCCGGATAGCTTGAATTCTCTGGGGTTTGCCGTGCTGGTGATCTGCCTTGTAAACCCTTTTTCGGGGATGGACCTTGGCTTTGCCCTATCTGTTTTCTCCACACTGGGGATTTTGCTTCTTTCCCGCAGGCTTTCCCTGTTCCTGCTCCGGTCCGCTGCTTCCTTTCCCCGTCTGCGCCGCGCTTTGACCCCGGTGGCGGATTCCCTGTCCGCGACCCTATCCGCTTTGCTTTTCACCCTGCCGATCCAGGCCGCGGTATTTAGCGGGATTACCTTGTTGGCACCGCTTGCAACCCTGGTTTTGATCCTCCCCTGTACCCTGCTGCTATATGTTTCTATTTCTGCGGCCTTCTTAGGCCTTATTCCCCTTCCCGGATTGGCGGAGCCTTTCTTTTTCTGTGCCGGGTGGCTGGCGAGATTGGCCCTGGCCGCCGCAGACTGGCTTGCAAGCCTGCCGGGGACCTTTTTAGAACTTACTTCTCCCGTTTCCCTGACAGCGCTGGCGGGAATTTTACTCTTACTGTGCCTGGCTCCGCTGTTTCGGCATAATAGAAAAGGCAGGGAGCGCGGCGTCTGCGTCCTGCTGGCAGGCGCTGTTATCCTTTGCGCCGGTGGCTGTACGGTAAAGGAAGTGCTGACGCAGGACTCGCTGGTTTTTATGACTGCCAGCGATTCCTCCTGCGTGGCTATGATACAAAACGGCCGTGCGGTAGTCCTTTCCCTGGGTGGGTATCAAACCGGCGCGGCAAAAGAGCTTTTGCTTCGCAGGAATGTCCAAACCATCGATCTTCTGTGCCTTCCGGTTCGGGACAGCGATGCCCGGGAAGCGGCGGCAGATTTACTGGAAACCTTTGACGTGGCTAGGGTAGCCCTTCCGGAGAACGCTTATTGGGGCCAGGACCTGCTGACGGCCGCCAGCCGCGAGGAACACTTATGCCTGCGGAACGGGGACTCCCTACCGATCCTGGATGGAGCAGTGCTTACGGTTTCCCACGAAATGCACCGGCTCACCCTGGCCTTTGGATCTGCGGAAGTGATCGTGGAAACCGCAGCCACAGGAGTGGGAAGCTGCCAATTGTTATTTACCACGGAAACGAATAGCAGCATCAATTCTGCATTTACCGTTCTACAGAATGATGATATAATAGAGACAAGCAGTTTTACAAAGCTACCACCGGGGCAGTATATCACCGCCGGCGGGCAAGGCTTGTCGATCCAGCTTTTCCGGGACGGCAGGCTAAAAATAGGTTGACTGCTATCCGGCGGCTGCAGAAGGGAGGAAAGCGCATGCCTGAAATTGGAATGACAGAATGGAAAAAGCACCTTGCTTCCGGGAAACTGTACAGCCTTTATCTCATAGCCGGCGAGGAAAAATATTTGGTAAGGCGCGCATCGGAACAGCTGATCAAAAAATCTGCCGGGGACACTTTCCCGGAATTCAACCGCATGGAGCTTGGGAATGAAGCTTCCATAGACGCCATCGCGGATGCGGCCCAGGCCCTTCCCTTGTTTGCGGAGCACAAATGCGTTGCCGTTACGGACTTCAACGTGGAAGAAAAGGACGGTTCCGATTTGCAAAAGTTCTACGAGCTGTTAGAGGATCTGCCGGACACCACCACGCTGGTACTTTGGTATCCCACACTGGAATTTGACGGGAAAAAATCCGCCAAGTGGAAAAAGCTGTTAAAGACGGCCCAGGAAAGAGGCGGCCTGCTGCTGTGCGGAAGGCGAAGCGCGCCGGATCTGCAAAAGCTGATGATCCGGGAAGCGGAAAAGGCCGGCTGCGTTTTATCCCGTCAAAACGCAGCACGGATCGTGGAGTATGCCGGGCAGGACATGGTTCGCCTGCGTGGGGAAATGGAAAAACTGTGCGCCTTTTCCCTGGGACAGGCCGTCAATCCGCAGACCGGTGAACCTGAAATCACTGCCGAAATGATTGAAGCGCTGGTCCCTAAGACCACGGAAACCACCGTATTCTTAATGGCGGGAGCACTGGTGGCCGGAAATTATGAAAGGGCCTATAGCCTGCTGGATGCCCTTCTTTTGCAGGCCGAGGAACCTATCGCCATTTTGGGAGCTCTGGCAGCTTCCTATGTGGACATGTTCCGAGTGCAGACCGCGCTGGAAAGCGGCCGCACCTCTGCCGACGCCGGGGAATATGGTGACTATAAGGGGAAGGAATTCCGCCTGCGCAACGGGGAGCGGAACGCGCGGGGTGTAAAGCCGGAAGTTCTCCGGGCCAGCCTGGAGCTTCTGCTGGAGGCCGACATGGCCTTGAAGGGTTCCCGGTTAAACGGCAGAACTGTGCTGGAAGAATTGATTGCCAAGCTTCTTTTGGCAGCAAAGGGGGAAAAGCGTTGATCCGCGTCAAGGAAGCCATCGTGGTGGAAGGGAAGTACGATAAAATCAAGCTTTCCGCCCTGGTAGACGGGATTGTTGTGGAAACGAACGGTTTTGGAATTTTTCAAGACCGGGATAAACTGGAATATCTGCGTCGCCTGTCCCGGGAGCGGGGGCTGATTATCCTGACGGACAGCGATGGCGCTGGGTTTCTCATCCGGGGCAAGCTGGCGTCCTGTATTCCGTCAAGCCAGCTGAAGCATGCGTACATCCCGGACATCCTCGGCAAGGAACGCCGGAAGGCCGCGCCATCTAAGGAAGGGAAGCTTGGGGTAGAGGGCATGGATTTACCTACACTGCGGGCAGTGCTTGTTCGTGCGGGGGCTGTTATAGAGGATCAGGCCGATCCTAAAAAGGCCGAGGGTGCCCTTTCCAAAGCGGATTTATATGCGCTGGGGCTTTCCGGCGGAGCGAATAGCGCCCGGCGCCGGAAGCTATTACAAAAGGCATTGAACCTTCCGGAGCGTCTTTCTTCCAACGGGCTGCTGCAGGCACTGAACGCACTATACGGTCGGGAAGAATTTTTAGAGCTTGCGACAAACATTTTGCGAGAGGAGGTCGGGCAATGAAGCTGAAAAAAGAAGATTTGGAAAAGGTGAGGTTTCAATCCCGCGGGCACTGGTACAATGCCCAGCAGGTCGACGCCTTTCTGGATGAGCTGGCAGTGGCGGCCGACGGCGCGGAACGGGAGCTGGGTGAGACTCGGAAACACCTGCAGGCGTTGACCCAGCAGGTGGAAGAGCTTCTGGAAGAAAACCGCCAGCTTCGGAAGCAGATGGAAGCGCCGGCTCTCACCCCAAGTCCGCAGCCCGCCGTTTTCCGCCGTCAGGATCTGAAACTGCGCTTGCCGGAGGTGGAGGAAGAGGAAAAACAGAAGCTGAAAGAGGAACGCAGCCAACTGATTCAGGATATCAAGGCCCTGCGCAGCTTCCGGGAAACCTTCCGAAAAGCTGTGCAGGAGGATGCCGCCGCCCTGGAGACCCAGATTCGCCGACTTGAGTCCGACCATTTGCTGGAAGGGAGCTCTCCCCATGAATAAATCGGAAGCCCTGCGGGTCCAGGAATTTCTGGATTTGTACAAGCAGCTGGAGGAAGCTCTGGAGGAAACCTACCGCAACGCCAGGCGCAAGTATTCCAGCGTGGTGATAGAATACCTGCGGGACGATGAAAGCGCCCCCGTTAGGGATAAACTGGATATCTGCCGGGAAATCCGGAACCTGCTGACCCACAGCGCTAACCTGGGCGGGGAACCCATCGTAGAGCCGTCCGCCCATGTGGTGCAGGCCCTGCGGGAGGTGCTGGATTTTGTCCGGCGCCCCCCTTTAGCCCTGGATTACGCCACCAAAGGGGAACAGGTAATCAAGGCCCGGCTGGATCAAAAGGTTTTACGGCTGATGGAAGTGATGGACAAAAACGGCTTTTCCCATATTCCTGTCATGCGGGATGGGGAATTTTACGGTGTTTTCAGCGCTGGGGCCGTATTTCGTTACCAGCTTGGCACTGGCGGCAAAGCCATCACGCAGGACACTACCCTGCGGGATCTGGAAAATTATTTAGATGTGGGAAATCACATGGAAAACTACGAGTTTGTCCCCAAAAATGCCACCTACAGCTCTGTCCGGCGCATTTTTGAAAGGGTGCGGGGGAAAAACAAGCGGATTTCCGTGATCTTTATCACCGAAACCGGCCAGCCTGGCCAACGCCTGCTGGGAATGCTCACTCCTTGGGACGTGCTGGGCGGACCGGAGTCGTAGTCCCATGCGGTATCCTGCCTGGCGTGCAGGGAATTGTGCTGGCGGCACGTCATGGATACCGCGCCCTTTACGCTTTCTCCCCCTACTGCGGGCGAGGAAGAAGGTATGTTTTATTTCTTAACCTTCGGGTTATTCGTCCTGGCCAACATGGAATCGGCGGGCAGACTAAAATAGGAAGCCGGGACGTCTCTGCAGGCGTCCCGGCTTCCTAATATAAAAGGGATAAGGGAAATGAAAGGAAACACTTATACGCAATTTTTTAAGCACAGCACTTACTGATCCAGCCGCTTCGCCGCATCCTCGATCAGTTCCACAGCCTGCTCCACCGTAAATTTGGAGGTGTCAATGGTCAAATCATAATTGTTCAAATCGTCCCAACGCTTGTTGGAGTAGAAATTATAATAGTTGGCCCGCTGCTTATCTTTTTTGGTGATAAAGTCGGGAGCCTTCTTTTCCTCGCACAGCTTTTTGGAAACGATCCGCTGCACCCGGGCAGCCTTGTCCGCATGGACGAACACGTTCAGACAGCGGGGGAATTCCCGCAGGATATAATCCGCACACCGGCCGATGATCACACAGGGACCTTTTTCCGCCGCGGCCTTGATGATATCGGACTGAATGATAAACAGCTTATCGTTGATCGGCATTTCGTTCAGCCCCGGGATTCGAGTGCCAAAGCCATAATTGCCCATCACCATGGAATACAACAGGCTGCTGGTGGCTTTTTCATCTGCATCCGCAAAAACTTCTTCGGAAAATCCGCTTTGCTTGGCGGCCATCGCGATCAGTGCCTTATCGTAAAAGGGAAGGTCCATTTTTTGCGCCAGGCGCTCCCCCACCTCATGGCCCCCGCTTCCGTACTGACGTGAAATGGTAATGACTGGCAGCATGGTTGACTCCTCCTTGTGCAAATAGTCCAGTGTTTTTATCCATCTTTTGTAAATTATATCTATTTCTTCTATAATTATCATACGCCATTTTCAGGGAAAAGTCAACAGGAATCTGCTCTGTACTTGAAATTTCTTTTTTCGCAGGGTATACTGAACCCGAGCGTTCATTCCTGCTTTTCCAAAACCGCATGGAAACGGATTTTAACTGCGTTATCACAGAACCTTCACATACGGGGGATAAACTGTAAGTTATTCCCCACTCTCATAAAGAAAGGTGCGATAGGATGTATCATCTTCTTGTAGTAGACGACGAGGAAAAAATCCGGACGCTGATCCGGAAATACGCCGAGTTCGAAGGCCATCAGGTCACAGAAGCCCACAACGGCATGGAAGCCGTAGAATTGTGCCGCCAGCAGCCGGACAAGTTCGACCTTATCATTATGGACGTGATGATGCCGGAGCTGGACGGGTTCTCCGCAGTGAAGGAGATCCGCAAGACCTGCGCCGCGCCGGTGCTGATGCTTTCCGCCAGGGGCGAGGAATATGACAAGATCCACGGTTTTGAGCTTGGGGTGGACGATTACGTGGTCAAGCCCTTTTCCCCCAAGGAGCTGATGATGCGGGTGGGTGCGATCATGAACCGGGTTCACCCTCAGGAAAGCGCGCCCCAGCGGAACACCGTTTCCTTTGAAGGACTTTCCATTGACTTTGACGCCCGTATTGTCACGGTGGACGGTGCCCGGGTGGAGCTTTCCCCAAAGGAGTACGATCTGCTGGTATATATGGTCAATAACCGCAACCTGGCCCTGACTCGGGAAATGCTGATTACCAATGTGTGGGGTTACGATTTTTACGGCGATGACCGCACCCTGGACACCCATATTAAACTGCTCCGGAAAAGCTTGGGGGCCTACAGCAAATTCATCGTAACCCTTCGGGGTGTGGGTTACCGATTTGAGGCGGCGTGATGAATATGGAAAACGCACCCCTTTTCCGCCCCGGCAGACATTCCAGAAAATTCTTGGGGATCCGCTGGCAGATTGCACTGGGCTTCGGTGTGTTCATCCTGGTAATTGCCCTCCTGCTTTGGGTGTTCCAAATCGCCCTGCTGGGGCCGTTTTACCAGGCGATCAAAACATCAGAAGTGAAAAAAACAGCGGAATCCGTGGTTCGGAAGCTGGAGGACCAGGACCTGGACAGCCAGGTACAGAAATATTCCAACGACTTGGGCGTCACCATCCTTGTAACAGATGAATACGGCATCACCTATAGTGGCTGGAAGCCCACCCAGCGGGAATGCCTGCTGGGAAGCATGACACGCTCAGGCCTGCGGAAAATCTTCGACGAGGTAAACCTGCGGGGAGGTTCCCAGTTGGCCACCTACGAGTCCCCCTTCGTGTACCAGGACGGCGGCAAGCCAGAGGTAATTCTCTATGCTCGGATCGCCCGCACCGAATCCGGCCTAAACCGCATGGTCCTCATCGAAAGTGAGATCACCCCGGTGGATGCCACTGTGGAGACTCTGCAGGTCCAACTGATCTGCGTGACCGTTGTCATGGTGCTTTTAGGCGGCACCCTGGCTCTGCTGATTGCCAGGAGCATTGCAAAGCCGGTGACGGGGATTAACGAAGCCGCCAAAGAGCTGGCCAAGGGCAATTATGATATTCGCTTCCTGGATGGCGGTTCCCGGGAGGTCAGCGAACTGGCACAAACCTTGAATTACGCAGCGGCCGAGCTTTCAAAAGTGGAAGGGTTGCGCCGCGAACTGCTGGCAAATGTTTCACACGATCTGCGCACGCCTCTGACCATGATCCAGGGGTACAGCGAGGTCATGCGGGATCTGCCGGGGGAAAACACCCCGGAAAACGTGCAGATTATCATTGACGAGGCAAAGCGCTTGAACGATCTGGTCAACGATTTACTGGATCTGTCCCGGCTGGAAGCCGGCGTGGTAGCGTTGGATCCCACCCGTTTCAACCTGACGGAAAGCATCAGGGCCATTTTAAAGCGGTACGACAAGCTGGCGGACCACAGCTTTCTCTTCTATGCCGACAGCGATGTGTTCGTCACCGCAGACGAGTTGAAAATCTCCCAGGTAGTCTACAACCTGGTAAATAACGCCATCACCTACGCCGGAGAGGACAAGACCGTCACCTTGCGGCAGACTGTGGAAAACGGCTGGGTACGCATTTCTGTTTCCGACACCGGCGAGGGCATTCCCCCCGATAAATTGAAGGATATTTGGGAACGCTATTACAAGGTGGACCGGGAGCACCGCCGGGCGCAGGTAGGCACCGGGCTAGGGCTTTCCATTGTAAAAAAGATTCTGGACATGCACAGCGGCGCTTACGGCGTGGAAAGCCAGCTTGGGGAAGGCAGCACCTTTTGGTTTGAGCTCCCTTTGGCAGAACCTTTGCCATCCCCGCCATTGACAAACGGCGGAATGGGAGATAAACTGTAATCTGACACGGGATTAAAGGCAATGGCCTGCCCTTTTGAAAACTGTCTAAAAGATGCATTCGTAAATTTAAGAAGGAGAATTGAAAATGAGCGAAAACTGTACGCACGATTGCTCCACCTGCGGGGAAAACTGCCCCTCCCGGGAGGCTCCTCAAAGCTTTTTGGAAAAACTAAATGATTTGAGCCAGGTTAAAAAGGTCATTGGCGTAGTCAGCGGCAAGGGGGGCGTAGGAAAATCTTTGGTCACCTCTCTTTTGGCCACCGCCCTGCGCCGCCGGGATCACCAGGTCGCCATCTTGGACGCGGACATCACCGGACCGTCTATTCCCAAGTGCTTCGGCCTGAAGCAGCGGGCCGTGGCCGATGAAAGCGGCCTGTATCCCGTAAAAACCAAAACCGGCATTAAGGTGATGAGCATCAACCTTTTGCTGGAGGAAGAAACAAGCCCTGTAGTCTGGCGCGGCCCTGTTATCGCGGGGGCCATTAAGCAGTTCTGGACCGATGTGGTCTGGGGTGACGTGGACTATATGTTTGTGGACATGCCTCCCGGGACCGGGGACGCGCCCCTGACCGTGTTCCAGTCCCTGCCGGTTGACGGCATTTTGATCGTGGCTTCCCCCCAGGAGCTGGTGTCCATGATCGTTTCCAAGGCTGTGGAAATGGCCAAAATGATGAACGTCTCCGTACTGGGCCTGGTGGAAAATATGAGCTACTTTAAGTGCCCCGACTGCGGAAAGGAAATCCACGTGTTCGGGGAAAGCCACATCGATGAAGTGGCGGCCAAGTACGCCTTGCCGGTGCTTGGTAAGCTTCCTATCGATCCCAAGCTGGCCACGGCCTGCGACCGCGGAGCCATCGAGCTGTTTGAAGGCAGTTGGCTGGACCAGGCGGCGGATCTGGTGGAATCCCTGCCGGAGCGCGATGAGGAATAAGGCGGGTAAAAACTTTTCGGGGTATGGGTGAATGAAAAAACTACTTGACAGGCAGGGAGACAGACAAAGCAATTTTGAGCTGCTGCGGGTGATCAGCATGCTGTTGATCGTGTGCCACCACTATAGCGTACACAGCGGCTTTGAGTTGACAGGCGCCCCCTTTTGCTTTGACAAGCTGCTGCTGCGCTTCCTTTCCTATGGCGGGAAAATGGGTGTGGATATGTTTGTCCTGATCAGCGGCTATTTCCTGGTCAAATCTGAATTTAAGGCAAAAAAGGCCGTGCGTATCTGGGTACAGGTCACAGTGTATTCTGTGGTAATTGCTGCCATTTTCGCTTTGACGGGTACCAGCATGGGGATCCGGGAATGGATCAAAAACTGTCTGCCGATTCCCTACTCGGTGTGGTGGTTCGCCACCACCTATTTCCTGCTGTATGCCCTGTCCGGGTTTATCAACCAGTTTATCACCGCCATCAGTCGGGAACGCCTGCAAAAGCTGATTGCCCTGCTGACGGTGGTCTGTTCCATTGTACCCACCCTTCTCAATGCGGATATGGAGGATTCCTTCCTTCTTTGGTTTTTCCTGCTTTATTTGATCGCGGCCTATGTCCGTCTCTATCCTCTGGAGTGGAAACCCTTCCGGCACAGCATGGCGATTGGGCTGGGAATTTACCTGCTCACCTTCCTTTCCTGTGTGGTATTCGACTTTTTAGGGGAACGCATCCCCATTTTCGCCAGGAATGCCATGTATTTCTACACCATGGAAAAATTTCCCATTCTTTTAAGCGCCGTGTTCCTGTTTATCGGATTCAAGGATTTGCGGGTGAAGCAGTCCCGGGTCATCAACACGGTAGCAGGGACCACCTTTGGCATTTACCTGATACACGACAACAACTACATACGGCCATTTTTGTGGAAAACCCTGCTGAAAGGCGCGGAATACTACAACAGCGGGTTTTTATTTCTCCACGCCGGGGTGTCCATTTTGGCTGTGTTCTGCGGCTGTGCCCTGATTGATTTCCTATATCGGAACACATTGGAGCGCTTTCTCCTGACGTACATTTACCGGTTTATGGATTTTTTAGAACCAAAACGTAAAAAGGCCGCCGCTTCTCTCAAGAGTTTGCTGCGGCTGCCGTAAACGGACTGACAATAAACTAACGAAAGTCAGCGGGACGAAAGTTTTCGTCCCGCTGGCTTTCGTTATGCCGTTCAGTGCTGGATGGGCTGTTCCTCTTCGCCGCCGCCAAAACGGAAGGGCGGCGCAGCCTTTTCATGGAGGGCAATCAGCTCCCGGTCAAAGTTTACCCGCAGAGAGCATTCCCGGTCAAATACCATGACCGGCTCCTGTCCGGAGGTGCAGGCCGGCCACGCGGGCAGGCCCGGATGGCTGGGGTCGCCGTTTCGGGCAAAGGCGATATATGCGCCAAATACATTTTCCTGCAATTTTTCACTGACGCCAGGCTCATTGCACACCGGAACCAGTTCCATGTTATGAAACACAAAGGGAATATCAGAACAGTGCCAGGCCGTTTTCCCGCCGTCATAGGGAAAATCGTAAGCGAAAATATAGGAAAAAGTGGGGCTTTCCGGGCATTGTGCCTTGCATTCGATAAATTCCCGGGTGGGGGAGCGGAACACAGAGTCCACAGTGAGCAAACAGGTCAAGTCCTTTTCCGGCCAGGCCTGTCGGAACAAGCGGATCAGCTCTTTACTGGACGCTCCGTATTTCTGATCCACCAACGCCGTTTTTTCCTCTTCCGTCAAATCATTTTTGGTCGGCACGGCCGGCCCGAAGGCAAATTCCCCAAACACAGTGCCCGCCAAGACCGGAATGGTTTTCGCGTGCTCGGTAAAACCAACCACGCGGGGATCTCCAACGTAAAAGTCGTTTGGCATCGGGGAATTTCCCGTATATTCTCCTTTTTTCTGCAGACCGGGTGCAACCTTTTCGTAAGCGGCGGCCAGCTGCTCGTAAGGGATGGTTTCCAGCAGTTCCGCATCCTTTTCTTCCATGCCAAGTTCCTTCAATATCCCGTTGACCAAGGGACGACTGTCGAGTTTATCCTCATGAACAAAGCCCCTGCCCAACACACCGCTCATCACAATTCCCTTTTGGAACAGGCCGTCCGCCGCGGGGGTCTGCATCAGGGTATACACCTTCATTCCGCCGCCGGACTGCCCAAACAACGTGACATTTTCCGGGTCGCCGCCAAAGTTTTCGATATTCTCATGGATCCACTGCAGGGCCGCCACCAGGTCAGCGTTGCCTGCGTTGCCGGAATTTCGGTACTTTTCCCCGTAAGGTTCCATATCAAAATAGCCCAGCACGTTCAACCGGTGGTTGACAGACACCACTACTACGTCCCCATACCGGCTCATATTTTCCCCATCGTACGCCGCCTGCTCGATAGCGGAACCAGCGGAAAACCCACCGCCGTGCAGCCAGACCAGCACCGGCTTTTTTGCCTGAGGGTTCAAGGACTGGGTCCAGACATTCAGATTTTGACAGTGCTCACTCATGGGCCAATAACGGTGGGGGACCATCACTTCCCCGTTTGGCGTTTCCTGATGGAGCAGGGGGCAGACAAAGCCATAGGACAAAGCGTCCTTCACCCCCTCCCAAGGTTTCACGGGTCGGGGTGGCTGGAACCTTTCCGCCCAAGCGTATTCAATCCCCTGGAAAATGTAGGTGCTGTCCAGCTGGAAACCCCGCAGTTTTCCGGCTTTTGTTTCCACCACCGGCTCGGTTTTGGTACAAACGAATTTTCTTGCCATTGCTGTTCCCCTTTTCCATACTAATTTTGATCCGACCACGAGCGTGCGAAATAACGATTGAATTTCGTCATCGTCACCATACACCGTATAAGATTGAACTTTTAATTGAAAATATTATAGCAGATTGTCCAGTATCTCTACAAGGCTTTTATAAAATTTTGTTCCATTTTCGGGAACTTCCACAGCGGCCGCTTACAGGTTTCGCCTTTCCCAGAGGAAAATTCCAGAAAATAGTTGCATGTTCAACTATTTTTTGCTATAATGGGTTCCATGTCCGGCGGCAAGGGATAGCCGTGTATTTTGAACCTGGAAGGAGTGGGACTTCCATGAAAATGGTTTTCCGTTATCTGCGACCTTATGTGCCCCGCATGAGTTTGGGTCTTACCATTAAATTTATCGGGGCGGTTATGGAACTTTTACTGCCCTGGATGCTTTCCAAAATCATTGACGATGTGATCCCCCAAAAGGATATGGGGCTGATCGCCCTGTGGGGCGGGGCAATGGTACTGGCAGCTCTGCTGGCCTGGATTACCAACATCGTGGCAAACCGTATGGCCGCCTGGGTCGCTCAGCATACCACCCAGGCCATCCGCCACGACCTGTTTCAAAAGATTTCCGACCTATCCTGCGCCCAGGTAGACGCCTACTCCATCCCCTCGCTGGAATCCCGCTTAACCAGCGACACCTACAACGTCCACCAGATGATTGGCATGGCTCAGCGGATGGGTGTGCGGGCGCCTATTTTGCTGATTGGCGGCATCCTGATCACCCTGAGCCTGGACCCTGTTCTCACCTTGGTTCTGGTATGTACCCTGCCGTTTTTGGCGGTTCTGGTGTTTTCCGTGACAAAGCGGAGCCTGCCTATGTATCGGGAGCTGCAGCGCCGGGTCGATGTTATGGTGCGCACCGTTCGGGAAAATATTTCCGGTATCCGGGTTATTAAAGCCCTTTCCAAAACAGACTATGAGCAGGAGCGGTTCAGCAAAATTAACGGCAAAGTGGTAGAGCAGGAAAAAAAAGCGGGAATCACTATGGGACTGACCAATCCCATGACTAACCTGTTTTTAAATATCGGCCTTACCGCTGTGATCATTGTGGGTGCTTTCCGGGTCAATGCGGGACAGACGCAGCCTGGTTCCATCATTGCTTTTCTTACCTATTTTACCATCATTTTGAACGCCATGATGGGTATCACCCGGATTTTTGTTACGGGTTCCAGGGGCGCAGCCTCCGGTTCCCGCATCGCGGAGGTGCTGGAAACCCCGGCAGATCTGGAAATTGTCCCCGGAGAAAGAAAGGAAACCGACTGCCACATCGAGTTTGACCATGTGGCCTTTGCTTACAACAAGCCTGGAAATGGGCAGGGCGAAAACAGCCTGGACGGCGTTAGCTTCCGTTTAAAGCATGGGGAAACCCTTGGGGTGATCGGCGCCACAGGGAGCGGAAAGTCCACCCTGATCCACCTGCTGATGCGGCTGTACGACCCGGACAGCGGAAATATTTTTATAGACGGTCGGCCGGTGGCTTCCATCCCTCCCGAGGAGCTGCACACGAAATTCGGAGTGGTATTCCAAAACGACGTGTTGTTCGCGGATACCATTTATGAAAATATCGATTTTGGACGGGATCTGCCAAAAGAGGAAATTGAGAAGGCCGCCCGGTGCGCCCAAGCGATGGAGTTCATTTCCGCCCTGCCCGACGGCTTCCAGCACATGCTCACCGCCCGGGGTACCAATTTAAGCGGCGGGCAGAAGCAACGGGTGCTGGTGGCCAGGGCGTTGGCCGGTTCCCCGGAGATCCTGATTTTGGATGATTCCTCTTCCGCCCTGGACTACAAAACGGATGCCGCTCTCCGCACCGCCCTGAGGGAAGAATACGGGGGAGTCACCTCGGTGATCATTGCCCAGCGCGTCAGCTCTATCCTGCACGCAGACCACATTTTGGTGCTGGACGAGGGAACACCTATCGGCTATGGGACACACCAGGAGCTGATGGAAACCTGCCAGGTTTACCAGGAGATTGCGAAAATTCAAATGCAAAGGGAGGTGCGGTAATATGCCGCCACGCGGACCAGGGGGCAGAAGAGGCCCCAGTGGAGCTATGGAAAAGCCCAAAGACCGGAAAAAGGTATTGCTGCGCCTTTGGACCTACATTTACGCCCACAAATGGATGGCCCTGGGGGCGTTGGCCCTTACGGTTTCAGGGAACCTGCTGGCCCTGCTGGGTCCGGCCCTGTCTGGCAAAGCCATTGACGCCATCGGCATGGGGTCGGGGGAAGCGGACTTTCCCACCGTATTTTTGTACTGCGCCCTTATGATCGTTTTCTATGTGCTGTCCTCGGCCATTTCCTACGGCCTTTCCATTTTGATGATCCATTTAAGCCAGCGCATCGTCTACCAAATGCGCAAGCAGGTGTTTGACAGACTTACCGAGCTTCCCGTCCGGTACTTTGACAGCCACCAGATTGGGGATATCGTCAGCCGCATTTCCTATGACATTGACACGGTAAACGCATCCCTTTCCAACGATCTTTTACAGATCGCGGCCAGCGCCATTACCGTGCTTGGATCTCTGGTGATGATGATCGTCATTTCTCCCATGCTGGTACTGGTGTTTGCCATCACTATCCCCTTGTCGATCCTGTTTACACGGTACATGACAAAAAAGGTTCGGCCCCTGTTCCACAAGCGCTCCATGATGCTGGGCGAGCTGAACGGCTTCGTAGAGGAGATTATCTCCGGCCAAAAGACCACCAAAGCCTACCACCGGGAAGCCGTGATTGTGTCCCGCTTTGACAAGCGGAATAAGGAAGCGGTGGACGCCTATTACAACGCTGACTATTACGGCGGCATAACCGGGCCTTCCGTCAATTTTATCAACAATCTTTCCCTGGCCTTTGTCAGCATTTTAGGGGCGGTGCTGTTCCTGCTGGGACGGATCACCATCGGTAACCTTTCTTCTTTCGTGCTGTACTCCCGGAAATTTTCCGGGCCGATCAACGAAATCGCCAACATCATCAGCGAGCTGCAGTCCGCCTGCGCCGCAGCGGAACGCGTTTTCCGCTTGATTGACGAGGAGCCCGAGCCTGCCGATGCTCCCGGCGCGGAGAACCTTTCCCAGGTGGTGGGTGACGTGCGGCTGGAGCATGTGAAATTTGGCTATGATCCCGGGAAAACCATTATCCACGATCTGAGCCTGCACGCACTCCCCGGCGGCCTGATTGCCATTGTAGGGCCTACCGGCGCGGGGAAAACCACCCTGATTAACCTGCTGATGCGCTTTTACGACCCGGATGCCGGGGCCATTACTCTGGACGGTCGGGATTTACGGCAGATTACCCGGAAGAGCCTGCGCCTTTCCTACGCCATGGTTTTACAGGATACATGGCTGTTTACAGGAACCATCTTTGAAAACCTGGCATACGGCAAAAAAGACGCTAAAAAGGAAGATGTGGAAGCTGCCGCTAAAGCCGCTCATATTCACCACTACATCATGAGCCTGCCCCAGGGGTATGACACCGTGCTGGACGAAAACGGCTTGAATATCTCCCAGGGTCAAAAGCAGCTTTTGACCATTGCCCGTGCCATGCTGCTTGACGCGAAAATGCTGATCCTGGACGAGGCCACCTCCAACGTGGACACTCGGACAGAAATGCGCATCCAAGCCGCCATGCGGGAGTTGATGAAGGACAAAACCTGCTTTGTCATCGCCCATCGGCTGTCTACCATTCAAAACGCCGACAACATTTTGGTGGTCCGAGACGGGGACATAGTGGAGCAGGGCACGCACCCGCAGCTCATGCAACAAAACGGATTCTACGCCAGCCTGTACAATTCCCAGTTCCAGTAACCGCGCGCGGTGAAAATTTCATATACGGAAATGCCGTCAGCCCAATAGAGGGACCTATTGGGCTGCATTTTTATACTGTTATAAATATTGGTTTACAATTTGATATTTGCTTAAAGCCCCGGAATATGTTCCTTGTAATAGGGCCACAGACCGATCCTGTCGGGAGTGTGCTCCGGCTGCTGCCAGAAATCATAGCCGGGGTAGTCGTTGCCTTCTATAATGGCGGGAGCTGAAGGTGTGATACACACATCCCAGCCCACCAAGCGCATGCCCGGCTCCTCCAAAGCCGCCTTTTTGCAAAGCTCGATGGCTTCTTTCACGCAGGGAATCTGATACCCCACCAGCGGGATTCCCGTATCGGGGTGCTTGTCAAAGGTCTTCAGCCGGGAGGTATGCCCAACCCCAATGATTATACCGGTTTCCTGGTTCACCGGGCAGAACAGCCCACCGTTCTCCAGATTATCCACAAATTTGCCGCCGGTTCCCATTTTCACCACGGCATAAACGCACTGCGGGTCCCAGTGGTCCGGCGAGCCGGTAAGCAGGGTGACGATCCGCAGGGAATTGACGCTGCCGGGATAGAGTCTTGCCATGGCGTCGTGCTGGTGAAGCTCTTCCTCCACCACCCCGAATTTTCCGGCTTTCACATAGTGATACATGGCGTCCACACTCTTAAAATCCCGCTTTCGCAGGCGCTGGATGCCCTTACCGCTTTCCCCCACATCCGGTTTGGCAAACAGCAGCTCCCGGTTTTCCAAAAAGGCGGCAAATTCTTCCCGGGTCATGGACTCTACCACCAGGAACTCCCGGCCCAAATACTTCCGGAAACGCGGGTCAAACAGGGCTTTGTGGTCAAAAATATCCGCCGTATCCGGATCGTTCACTGCGGTGATCAGCTTTTTATTTCGCAGGCGGGTAACGTAAGTATCCCGGTGCTTACCATTCATATCGTAAAAGCCGAACATCACATAATCGTGGTAGCCTGCCCCATACCGGACAGAGCACCAGAGCATGTCAAAAAACAGGCTGAGCTTGCTCCTGCCGGAGCGTTCCTTTGCCCTGCTCAAGGATTTATTCAATTCTTCCCAACGCACGCCGGAAAGCACACGGCTAATATATCCACATTTTTTTAAGAATCCTGCCATTTCCCCAAATTCCTCTCATTGCGGACGCCATTTTACCCCAACTGCAGCGGTGCGCGTGAAGCCGCCGTGCGAAATTCGCCGACGAATTGCCCGGCTGCAAATCTGCTCGTCAGTTTATCACATATCCCACCGTTTTTCAACCGTTTGGCGGAAACTGTAAGAGTCTGGTAACTTTCCTTCCTATTTATTTAGACAATTTTCTAACCCAAAAAGTAACAAAAAAAGTCTCAAAAAATTTTCAATATCACGGAATGATACTCCCGCCGAGAAAAATGCGAATCGACTGGGGGGTTATTTGTTATACAATTACTTGTATTTTACGGGACGTGTGGTAAAAAACAGTCACCACTTTGTTTCCGGCAAAATCGCTTTCTCCGCGGTTTTCGTCTGGGGAAAGTCGACCACATCCTACGGGGGTTGCCGGCGAAGCTTTTGCCGTGACAGCCATAGCTCTGATGAAGCAGCTGATAGGTATCCGCGGCCTTTTGGAGCAAGTCCGTGTACTCGTTCTCCCGAAACCGCTGATGGGTCCGCTTGAAATCTTCCCGGCAGTTGAGGACAAAGAGCAGGCGGTCCTCCAATTCTTCCAGTATAGGAAATGCTTGCCCCCTACCCACGAAAAAAGAACGTGGACAGAGATTCCCCCTTCTACAGTGACATCCCCATGCCGGGGGACTCGCTTTCCGTTTCTTCCTGATCGTGAATGACTTTAAAGTCATCCTCCCCGACCAACAGGGACAGGCTACGGCCTATCCCTCAATGTTTTGCGGTTGTTGTCGTAGAACAAACCGCGACATTCTGAGCCCACAGATCTCTCTGTGGGCTGGGTTAGCAGCAAAAAAAGACTGTGATGTGGCGGTACCGACAAGAACTTATTTGGTATCGAGCGCCATGCTCCGGCAACCAGGCAAGCTGATTACGAATTGCCTGGGGCACTCCTCACGTTTCTTTGCCGCAATATTCAGTTTTGTTGTTTACGCCGGTTCGAATCCTGTCAGTGCCTTTTGACATCTCTCAAAACCGTCACGTTGTGGTTGCCATGTTCATTACCCTCCTTTTGGCGGCAGCGGCGTTCGGGGCAGAACGTTTACCGAACGCCGCCGCGTTTGTCGTTAATGAAACATCCCCATGTACTGTGACTTTCAAACTGCTTTTCACGGTTGAAAAAGAAATGAAAAGATAGGCTCGATTTCTCAAAACACCTGTCATTACTGGGGTTTCTCGGTTTGTCGTTATTATAGTGGTAAGCAAATATTTCTTTTCTGCTTTGGCTTTGCCAGAGCTTTCCTGTTCGCTTTCATACGAAGCTGCACCCTTTCAAAACCCTTGGTCTCACATCTATTGTAACGCTACACCGGCCGCCAAATTAAATATGATTTTCCTCTTGCATTTTGGCGGAAGGTGAGGTATAATAGGCCTGTTCCAAAAATGTTGCTATGGCAACAAAACTGGGTGATAGTATGGAATTATCGGCGGAGGAATGGAATGTCCTGCGGCAGACAAAGCTGTTTGCGGGCATTGAGGAAAACCGGCTTGAGGATATGCTTTCCTGCCTAAACGCCTACCGGAAGGATTTCTCTGCCGGCACCCTAGTGGTGCGGGAAGGGGAACAAGTCTCTGATGTGGGGCTGGTCTTGTCCGGTCACGCACGATCCCTAAAGCTCAGTGATACCGGAGAACCGTTGATTATTTCCCTGCTGGAACGAGGAAGCTTTTTGGGGGTACTGCTGGCTGCCAGCAGGGACAGGAAAAGCCCGGTGGCCGTACAGGCCCAGGAACCGCTTTCGGTGCTGTTCTTCCCGGCGGAGCGGCTGATCTTCCCCTGTGAAAAGGCCTGCGGGGACCACGCGCAGTTGCTCCGGAGCTTTCTGGACTGCGTGGCGGAAAAATCCCTGACGCTCAATGACCGGATCGACTGCCTGATCCGCCGCAGTGTCCGGGAAAAGGTGACCGCTTACCTCTCCAGACTGTCTGCGGAACGCAGCGCACGAGAGTTTACCATTCCTCTGGATCGAAATGCCTTAGCAAACTACCTGAATGTGGAGCGTAGCGCCCTGTCACGGGAGTTGTCCCGCATGCGGGCCGATGGCTTGATTGAGTACCGGAAAAATTACTTCCGCCTGGTAAATCTCTTTTGACTTGTTCGGCGGTTCCGGACCCAGTTTTTCCATCATTTAACAGTTACTCTTTTTGAAAGGATCGATGCTTTTATGAAACGTGTGCTTTCTCTTACCCTTGCCCTGCTGCTCTGCCTGGCCCTTTTTGGCTGCAGCGGCAATCCCGCTTCCAGTTCTGAATCGGTTTCTTCCGCACCGGCTTCTTCCTCACCCGCTTCCTCGGCACCGGAAAGCTCCCTGTTGGAAAGCTCGGCCGCCAGCTCTTCTCAGCCGGAAAGCTCCCAGGCTTCCACATTTGAAGGTTCTGCCCGGGTGGCGGCGCTGAAAGGCCCTACGGCTATGGGAATGGTCAAGCTGATGAGCGACAACGAGGGAACCGAAAACTATGAGTTTACCATTGCCGCTTCCGCTGATGAGATCACACCCAAGTTGGTTCAAGGTGAGCTGGACATTGCCGCTGTGCCGGCCAATCTGGCCAGCGTGCTATACAACAACACCCAAGGGCAGATCCAGGTGCTGGCTATAAACACCCTGGGCGTGTTGTATATTGTGGAAAGCGGTGATACCGTGCATTCCGTGGAGGATCTGCGCGGCAAGACTATCTATTCCAGCGGCAAAGGCTCCACGCCGGAATACGCTTTGGAGTATATGTTGTCCCAGAATGGGATTGACCCGGAAGCCGACGTGACCATTGAATGGAAGTCTGAGCACTCCGAATGCGTGGCGGCTTTGGCAGCGGAGGAAAACGCTATCGCCATGCTGCCACAGCCCTTTGTCACTACCGCCCAGACCCAAAATGAAAACATCCGGGTGGCGCTGGACCTCAACGAGGAATGGGAAAAGCTTTCCTCCAGCGGGGACAGTAAGGCCACGTTGATCACCGGTGTGGTGGTAGCCCGGAAGGAATTTGCGGAGCAGAACGCCGACGCGGTAAACGCTTTCCTGGAGGAATATAAAGCTTCCGTCGAGTATGTGAATTCTGATACGGACGGCGCCGCCGCCCTGGTTGGCCAGTATGACATCGTGCCGGAGGCCGTAGCGAAAAAGGCCCTGCCGGAATGCAACATCACTTTTATCGCGGGCAGCGAAATGAAAGAAAAGCTGTCAGGCTATTTACAGACACTGCTCGACCAAAACCCCACAGCGATCGGAGGGACCATGCCCGGTGAGGACTTCTACTACGCCGGATAATCAAAACAAGAATACAGCGTCGGCAGGTGGAAAACCCCTGCCCGGCGGGAAGCTGTGGGCGGTAGCGTTTTGGCTGATCGTTTGGCAGGCCGCCGCCATGTGGCTTCAGCAGGAGATCCTTTTGGTATCTCCTGTTTCTGTTCTCCTGCGTCTTATTGAGCTTGTACCCCATTGGGACTTTTGGAGCGCGGTGCTGTTTTCTTTCAGCCGCATCACGCTGGGCTTTCTGCTGGCCTGCGCCACCGGGGCCGTGCTGGGGGCTGTTTCTGCCCGGTTCCGGCTGGTCCGCACGCTGGCGGCACCCTTGATGAGCGCGGTGAAATCCACGCCGGTGGCGTCCTTTATTATCCTGATACTTTTGTGGGTTCCTTCCCGCAACCTCTCCGTGGTGATATCATTTCTAATGGTCACGCCTATTGTCTATTTAAATGTGCTGGAGGGTGTGGGGAGCATGGATCAAAAGCTTTCCGAAATGGCTCGGGTGTTTGAAGTTTCCCTGCCACGGCGCCTGCGGTATCTGTACCTGCCCCAGGTTATGCCCTTTTTCCGGTCCGCCTGCGCGGCGGGGCTGGGCCTTTGCTGGAAGGCGGGGATAGCTGCGGAGGTCATCGGCCTGCCGGACGGCTCCATAGGGGAGCGGCTGTACGAAGCGAAGGTGTACCTGGAAACCCCGGATCTTTTTGCCTGGACTGTAGTCATTATCTTAGTCAGTCTGCTGTTCGAGCGCTTTTTCATGTTCCTGCTGGACTGCCTGCTGCGCCGTTTAGAACGGATATAAGGAGAGCCTATGAATGCTATTGAGCTGAAAAACGTGACGAAGAGCTACGGGGAAAAGCAGGTGCTGTGGGCGCTATCCTACCGGTTCCCGGCGGGCAAGACCACGGTGGTCATGGGGCCTTCCGGCTGTGGGAAAACCACGCTGCTGAACCTTCTTTTGGGTCTGGAACAGCCGGACCGAGGGGAGATTATCGGCCTGCAGGGGCTGAAAAAAAGCGTAGTGTTCCAGGAGGATCGCCTCTGCGAAAACATTGGTGCCGTGTCCAATTTGCGGTTGGTCCGCCCCGACCTGTCCCGGAGTGAAGCGGAACGGATGCTCCGAGAATTGGGCCTTGCCGACGCCCTGCGTCAGCCGGTGCGGGAATTTTCCGGCGGCATGAAGCGCCGCACGGCAATCCTGCGGGCGCTGACTGTGGAATATGACCTCCTGTTGGCCGATGAGCCGTTTAAAGGCCTGGATGAAGCCACAAAGCTGCAAACCATGACGTATTTTCGGGAAAAATCCACGGGCAAAACCGTGATCCTGGTCACCCATGAGGAAGAAGAAGCCTATTTTTTCAGCGGAGATGTCCTCCGCCTTTGACAAAAAGCAAGCTTTTCACCGGGTTTTGTGTCATAAGCCGCAAAAGCCCCACCGTTTTTACAACGGTGGGGCTTTTGCTACATCGCAGCCTTACATACGAAATACGTTCTTATCTGACCTTTCCATTGTCAGTCCTCTTTTTCCTTCAATTCCTCGGCGATTTCCCGAACCCGCTGGTCCGTCAGCGTGAATTTCCTCCGGAATAAAAGCAGAGCCAAAGCCAGAACCACCACGGGAAGGACAGTCATCATCAGCCGCAAACCGGTAAGGGTGCCTTCGCTTTGGGCGGTGACAGGGCCGGTTTCGTCGGTGTTTCCCACCAGGCCGATCAGATCCAGGCCGATTCCGGTCAAGAACACCGCTACGCCGGACGCGGCCTTTACCACAAAGGTCTGCATGGAGAAAATCACACTTTCCTCCCGGCGACCGGTCTTTAACTGGCCATAATCCACCGAGTTGGACAAAAACAGCGTGGTCAGCACGGACAGCATGCCGTTGCAGGCAAATACCACCGCACCGGGGATGCACAAGGCGATCAGGTTGTGATTAAATCCCAGGAACAGAAGGACCAGCATCACCAAATAGGATGCCAACGCGGCCGTAATGCTGAGGGTGAACACCTGAGTGTTGGAAAGCTTTTTCCGCAGCAGGGGATACAGAACCATCATCCCCAGGATCTGGAAGGCGCCGCCTACGGTTGTAAACAAGGTATAGGTGCCTTTCCAACTCTCGCCGCCAAAGTCGTATTTGAAAAAGTAAATGATAAAATTGGACGTGAGGTATAGGGCGGAATTCACCAGCACAATGCACAGCACCACCACCAAGGCCTGATCGTTGCGAAACAGGGCACCGAACATTTCCCGTACCCCGGCGGTTTTCATTTCGCTTTGGGAATTTTCCCTGAAAAGAACACAACAGGCAACTTCCGCCGCCACGAACAGCACCGCCACGATCAAGGCTACCCAGCGGAAACCTTGGCGTTCGCTGTCGCCGCCGAAAATCCCCACCAGCAGCATGGTAGACATAGAAATCAGGGCGGAGCCGACACCTGCGCAGGTGCGGCCCACCACGGAAAGGTTTTCCCGGTCCTCCGGGGTGCGGGTAACGGCGGGGATCATGGACCAGTAGGGGATGTCCATCATGGTATACGTTACTCCCCACAGGATGTATACAACCGTGAAAAAAACCATCAGGCCCGTTCCCTCCAAATGGGGCGCGGCAAACAGAGCGTATAGCACCACGGCATTGAGTACTGTGCCGGAAAGCAACCAGGGACGGAACCTGCCCCAACGGGTATGGGTTTTCGCTACGAGAATTCCCATAAAGGGGTCATTTAAAGCGTCGAATACCCGGGCAATCATCAAAATCAATCCCACAAAGGTGGCGGAGAGCCCAAGCACATCCTGATAATAGTACATGACAAAGGACGAGGACAGGGCGTACACCATGTCCTTTCCTACCGCGCCAATGCCAAACGCGGCTTTTTGCTTCAAGGTTAATTTCACTTAACTACCTCCTCGCGATGAAAAATTCTCATGCTTATTGTAACCCAGAATTATCCAAAGCGCAAGGGAAGGGGGTTCCTTTTAATTGAATTTTATGATATACTTAATTACAGAATCTCAGTTTTCCGAAAGAATTCCTTCATGCGATTCTTTCAAGTGGTGTTTTGCCCCTTTTCGGAAAAGAATAAAAATCGCACTCGGAATTAGTAAAATAAAATCACTTTCTTTCCTGCGCGAAATGCAGAAACTTAGATTGATCGACAAGCTGATTAGATTTATATGCACGGTCGGGGCGCTGAAATGTTCTGCAAAGTCCGCCGCGCAGTATCTAAAAGCTAATATCTGGAAAGGGGATGGCACCATGAAAGTCCTGATTCTCTCCTGTAACACAGGACAGGGGCATAATTCCGCCGGGCTGGCGGTGAAAGAGGAACTGGACCACAGGGGCATTCCCTGTGAAATGCAGGACGCCCTTTCCTTTGCGAAGGGGCGGGCTTCCCGCACAATCAGTGGCACGTATATCAACATGGCTACCCATGCGCCTTCTATGTTTGGAATGATCTACCGACTGGGCGGGGTAATCAGCTCCAACAAATGGAAATCCCCCGTTTACTTTGCCAATGCCCGGTATGCAGGGCCGCTGAAGGCCTACATAGAAGAAAACGGTTTTACCGTTATCATAACGCCCCACTTGTTCCCCGCCGAGACCCTGACCTGGCTTCGGCGGAAAGGAGAACTGTCCGTCCCCTGCTACGCCGTGGCCACGGATTATACCTGTATCCCCTTTTGGGAGGAAACGGAACTGGACGGTTACTTCCTTCCTCACAAAGATTTGATACCGGAGTTTGTGCAAAAGGGGATCCCAAAGGAAAAGCTGATTCCCACTGGCCTGCCGGTGTCCGGGCGGTATCGGGAGCCTATGAACAGGAAGGAAGCCAGGGCTGCCCTGGGCCTGCCACAGGATGCCCCGGTGTTTTTGGTGATGACCGGCAGTATGGGTTTTGGTGACATTTCCTCCTTTACCTTGGATCTGCTGCTCACCTGCCCGGCGGAAGCGCGGATCGTGATTCTTACAGGCAACAACAGCCCGCTGCGGGAGCGGATCGACCGGGACTTTGCCGGGGAAGCCCGGGTGAGGACCGTCCCTTTTACCAAGGAAGTCCCCGTATATATGAGTGCCTGCGATGTGCTGCTTTCCAAGCCAGGAGGCCTGACCAGCACGGAGGCGGCCGTAAAACAGGTGCCGCTGGTGCATACCCGGCCCATTCCGGGGTGTGAAACGAAAAACGCCGCCTTTTTTTCCTCTCGGGGGATTTCCCTGTTTGCCGAGGAACCGAAGGAAGCCGCCAAAGCCGCAGCGCAGCTATCTGCGGACAACGCTTTGCGGGAACAAATGCAGCGGCGCCAACGGGAAGTCATCCCGCTGAACGCCGCAGGGAAAATTGCGGATTATTTGCTGTAACATGGATTGGGAAGAAGCCGACTAACGGCCTAAAAGGAGGGAAGCATATGGAACCGTTGATCTATTGGATGGGTGTGGGAAGATACCTGGCCGCTGCTTTCGCGGGATTCTGCCTGGGCGGGGTGCTGTTCAGCTATCATCTTCCCAAGCTTTTAAAGGGCGTGGATGTGTGCAGGCTCAGTGCCGACGGGAACCCCGGCACAGTAAACGCCTTTAAATACGCCGGCATCCCGGTGGGGATCTTGTGCCTGCTGTGTGACTTATGCAAGGGCTTTGTGCCGGTGTATCTTGCCGCCCGGGTTTTGGATCCCGGCCGACTTTGGTTCGCGCTGGTTCTCTGTGCTCCGGTCCTGGGCCATGCGGTGGCCCCTTTGTACCATAACCGGAGCGGTAAGGCCATTGCTGTGTCTTTTGGTGTTTTATTGGGCCTGCTCCCCAGGAGTTTTCTGGTGGTTGTTTTGGTGGCATTATACCTGTTCTTTTCCCTGATCCTGGTGGTCAATCCCCATGAGCGCCGTACAGTGGCGGTGTTCGGTCTGTTTGCGGCGGCCGCATTTGGAACAGCGTTTTTCACCCGGCGTTGGTCCTTCGCCTTTGGGAGCGTTTTGCTTTCCGCCGTGGTGATCGCCAAAAATTACCGGGGCGCAAAGGTGGGAGCTGCGCCGGACGCATGGAACCAGGACAACCCGCAGGAACAGGCGCGCAATTAGACGATTGCCAGTGCCTGCCGACCCAGCCCCGTATAGGCCTGTTTTACCGCATCTTTTTCGTAGAAAACAGCCTGCCCCGCGAGGGGGTCGTTGAAATAATAGCCGTTTTCATCCCAGCCGACCAGCAGCAGGCAGTGCATAGGATAGATCCACTGGAATTCCTCCCACGTGTTTTCCAGGAAGAAGGAGTTGGTAATCTGCGGTTCTTCCATGTTAATGGTCGCCCACACAAGCACCGGTATACCCTCTTTTATATATGCTTTGCATAGGGCGTTCAGATCCTGCCCGGACAGATCCCGGACGGACAGGGAATCGATCTCTCGATCCAAAAGCAGGGATTTCACAGCGGACTGGATTACCGGGGCGTAGCATCCCCAGCCATCTTCGCTGCGGGGATCTCCGGGGAAGGCTTGACGCGGGTCACAGCCTATCCAGTTTCCCTCTTGGTCCTGATAGGGCGGATTCCCCAGGGGAAGATATTCATCGATGAACTCGTCTACAGTAATCTCCACCCCCGCATACCGCAGAGCCATTACCGCGCATACGCTTTCACAGCCGGTGGGCCAGCTTTCCGATTGGTCAATACAGGGAATGTCCAGCACTGTGGCTTCAGGATTGCAGGGCAGCTCCGCTTGGTCAATACAGTGAATGTCCAGCATTGTGGCTTCGGGATTGCAGGGCAGTTCCGCCGCCAGAGCGTACAATGCCGTGAAAACCGTTAAAACCACCAGCCCCGTGATGGCAATAAAAACGTTTTTTCTGCTTTTCCGCCGCCTTACGCGGCTCCAATTTCTTCTCATGCGTCATTCCCCTTTCCGGCTCTTTACAAAATAGAGAGAGGAAGCGGGAATAATGTGACAGGGACAGCAAAACCCCCATGGTTCACTGCCTTCAGGTCCACTGTGGCGTACCGGAAACCTTTGGATAATTATTTGCCGAAGAATTTTACCTCCA
>CAYSQF010000013.1:0-30324 GCA_964433105.1 uncultured Acutalibacter sp. | reverse complement strand
ATTGAGATGCACTTCCTCCCCGATGTGTACGTGCCCTGCGAGGTGTGCAAGGGCCACCGTTACAACCGGGAAACGCTGGAAGTCAAATACAAGGGGAAAAACATTTATGATGTACTGGAAATGACCGCTGAGGAAGCGCTGGACTTTTTCCGGGATATCCCTAAACTGGAGAGGAAGCTGCAAACCCTGGTGGACGTGGGCCTGGGCTATGTGAAGGTGGGCCAGCCTGCCACCACCCTGTCCGGCGGCGAGGCCCAGCGAGTGAAGCTGGCAACCGAGCTTTCCCGCCGGTCCACAGGCAGAACGATCTATATTTTGGATGAGCCTACTACCGGTTTGCACATCGCGGATGTCCACAAGCTGATCGAGGTACTGCAGCGCCTGGTGGACGCGGGGAATACCGTAGTGGTCATCGAGCACAACCTGGATTTAATCAAAACCGCGGATCACATTATCGACTTGGGCCCCGAGGGCGGCAACCGGGGCGGAGAGATCGTGGCCCAGGGTACGCCGGAAAAGGTGGCAAAGACAGAAGGCTCGTACACCGGGCAGTATTTAAAGCCCCTCCTTGAAAAATAGGGAGCCGCAGGGATCGATCCCATTTTAAAACTGACAGCTTGTACTTTCTTACGATTTTGTATATAATTATTTACATTGTGTTCAACATCTTTTCTCCGGGATACGCTAGAATAGTGGCAGAAGAAGGGAAGCTATGTTTGGGTATGTGCGGCCTTATAAGTCGGAGCTGCGGGTGCGGGAGTACGAGCAGTACAAGGCGGTTTACTGCCAGCTGTGCCGGACGCTGGAGCGGGAATACGGCTGGCTGGCAAAATTTTCTCTGAGCTATGACTGTACGTTTTACGCCTTGCTGGCCCTTTCAGTATCCGGAACCGTCCCAGAGGAATGCGCGGGGCGGTGCGTGGCGAACCCCTTGAAAAAATGTCGGTATTTAATATCCTCCGGGGAAGAATATCAAAAGGCCGCTGCCCTGTCCGTCCTGCTGACGTACCACAAGCTTCAGGACGATCGGGACGACGGGGGATTTTGGAAATCCCTGGGGTGCCGCCTGCTGCTGCCACTGGTTTCCCGCAGGGCAAAGCGGGCCGGCACCAGGTATCCGTTCCTCCGGGAGGTTGCGCAGAACGCGATGGACGCCCAAAAAGCGGCGGAAGCGGCGCAGGCCGGGGTCGACCAGTGCGCGGAGCCTACCGCCCATATGCTGGCGGAGCTGTTCCGGGAGCTGGGGGACGAAAAAAGCGGCCAAAGCGCGGCGCTGGAACAGTTCGGTTATTTCCTGGGGCGCTGGGTGTACCTGATGGACGCGGCGGACGATTTAGAAGAGGACCTGAAGGACGGCTCGTTCAACCCGTTTATTGACCGGCTTGGGCTGGAGCGGGGCCGGGCGCTGACAGAGGAAGAACGCCGGCAGGCGGACGAAGCATGCAACGCGGCTCTGAACGCCACCATCGCGCGGATGCTCCCACCCTTGAATCTGCTGGAGCTGGCGCATTTCGGCCCCATCGTGGAAAACACAGCGAGGGAAGGACTTCCGGAAATCCAAAGAGAGATTTTGTTTTTACACGTCCGGGAAAAACGAAGGAGGAAACCAACATGACAGACCCGTATAAGGTATTGGGGGTATCGCCCTCCGCCACCGATGAGCAGGTGAAAGAGGCTTATCGGAATTTGGCGAAAAAGTATCACCCGGACCAATACGCCGACAGCCCTTTGAAGGATTTGGCGGACGAAAAGATGAAGGAGATCAACGAAGCGTATGACGCCATCACTGCCCAGCGCAAGGGCAAGAAACAGCAAAGCTACGGCGGGGGATACAATCCGGTGGGAAACAGCGCCGGATCCAGCTTTAACGATGTGCGGAGTCTGATCATGTCCGGGCGCATTGCGGACGCAGAGCAGATCCTTAACGGCGTCCCGCCGGAAAGGCGGAATGCGGAGTGGTACTTTTTAAAAGGCTCTGTGTTGTACCGCCGGGGCTGGCTGGAGGAGGCGAAGGACCATTTTTCCAGGGCCTGCCAAATGGATCCCGGCAACGCAGAATACAGCGCGGCGCTGAACCAAGCCATGAACCAGAGAGGCGGCATGTACGGCGGGTACAATCCCGGCGGCATGAACGCCGACGGGTGCAATTCCTGCGACATGTGTTCTTCTCTGATTTGTGCGGACTGCTGTTGTGAAAGCATGGGCGGAGATTTGATTCCCTGCTGCTGAGCGGAGGTGCGTTTTGTGTGAAAAGTGCCGTTAAAATAGCCTTTTGCGGTATAACAGCGGCGTTGTCCGTTGTGGTGCTGTTTTTTACGGGGATTATCCCCATTGCCACCCTGGCCCTGCCGGCGGTGGCGGGGTGCCTTTTAATCCCGGTGGTGGCGGAGTTGGGGGTTTTCTGGGGGCTTGGCGTGTTTGCAGTTTGCGGGGTTCTTTCCTTTTTGCTTACCCCAGACCGGGAAGCTGCCCTTTTTTACGTTTTGTTTTTCGGGTATTACCCTGTATTGGTGGGAATGCTGGGACGGATCAGGCGCAAAGGCGCCCAGTACCTTGTGAAATTTCTGGTGTTTAACGCCGCTGTGATACTGGAAACGGCGCTGTCCGTTTTTGTGCTGGGTATCCCCTGGGAAACCGTCAGCTTTTTGGGAAAGGCTACGCCTGCGGTGCTTTTGGCAATGGCAAATTTGGTGTTCTTCCTGTATGACAGAGCGCTGGGCGGCCTGATCGCCCTGTACTTTCAAAAATTCCATACCCGTGTGCAAAAAGCCCTCCACCTGCGGTGAAGCCAATGCGGCTCCCAAAGACGGGGCTTTTTTGAAGCGCGGCAAAATAATCTTGCAGATTTCTTTTTAAAACCCTGAAAAAATCCGGGATTTTACTTGATTTTTGCAGGAACAAGCCTTAGAATGAATGGGTAGGTTCGCAGAGAGCTTCTGCGGACGAGTGTTCGGAGATAAGGGGGATGTGCAATGAACAGCCAGCTTTCCGAGCGGATCCATTCGAAAAGCCCGGAGTTTTCCAAAGGGCAGCGGGCGATTGCTCGGTATATTGAGGAGCATGGCGACAAGGTGGCCTTTATGACGGCGTCAAAGCTTGGGGCGACGGTGGGGGTCAGTGAATCCACGGTGGTGCGGTTCGCCACGGAGATCGGGTATTCCGGTTATCCGGCCCTGCAGCAGGCCATGCAGGAAATGGTCCGCAGTAAAATGACCAGCGTGCAGCGCTTGGAAAGGACGTCCAGCAGCATTGCACCCGAGCATCTGCTGGACGCGGTGCTGGACCAGGATATTGACATTATCAAGCGCACCAAGGAAAATATAGACCGGGCCGCCTTTTATGACACGGTGGATGCTTTGATGGACGCCAAGCGCGTCTATGTGCTGGGAGCGGGCAGTTCCCTGGCGCTGGCCACTTTTCTGGCTCATTACCTGCGGCTGGTGTTTGACACGGTCCAGCTGATAGAAGCCACCAGCGAGGCCTATATTCTGCAGCAGCTGGTCCAGGTGGGGGAAGGCGATGCCATCATTGCCATCAGCTTCCCCAGGTACTCCAAAAAGGCCGCTAAAACCTTGAAATACGCGTCCGCCCGAGGGGCGGCGACCATCGCGGTTACTGACAGCCCATTGTCACCGCTGGCTCAGCATGCGTCCCATTTGCTGCTGGCACGCAGCGATATGGTTTCCTTCGTGGATTCCCTAGTGGGTCCGCTGAGTGTGCTCAATGCTCTGATCGTTACCGTGGCGATCCGGAAAAAGGAGCAGGTGGCGGAAACGCTGCGCCAGATCGAAAGCATTTGGGACGAGTACGGAGTTTACGAAAAAGTGGATGAGGCAGGCAGTTGAGCTGGGACGCAATCGTTGCGGGCGGCGGCGCGGCTGGTCTGATGGCTGCCGGGACTGCCGCCGGCAGGGGCCGCCGGGTACTCCTGCTTGAAAAGAACTGGCAGCTGGGAAAAAAGCTGCGAATCACCGGCAAGGGCCGGTGCAATGTGACAAACGCGTGCTCCGTGGAGGAAGCGGTGGCCGCCGTCCCTCAGGGAGGCAGGTTTTTATACGGTGCTTTTTCCCAATTTCCCCCGCAGAGAGCCATGAATTTTTTTGAAGGGCTGGGTGTTCCGCTGAAAGTGGAGCGGGGCCGCCGGGTATTTCCGGTTTCCGATCAGGCAGCGGATATTGCAGATGCGTTGGCCCGGTTTGCCTTGGATGCCGGCGTGGAACGAATGGAAGAACCTGTCCTCCGCTTGCTTGTGGAAAATGGGGAGATTCGGGGCGTCCGCACGGAACGGGGGGAATACTTCGCTCCCTCGGTGCTGGTGGCCTGCGGCGGTGCTTCCTATCCCGCTACCGGCTCCAATGGGGATGGTTTTCGCCTGGCAGGCGCAGCAGGCCATACCGTTACGCCTGTCTCCCCTTCGCTGGTGCCTTTGACGGCGCGGGGGGAGGACTGTGGGAAAATGATGGGACTTTCCCTTCGAAACTGCGGAGTAAAAGTGACAAGGCAGGGCCGCAAAAAGCCGATTTACGAAGATTTTGGAGAGCTGCTGTTTACCCATTTCGGCCTGTCCGGCCCTACGGTGCTGAGTGCGTCGGCCCATATGCGGCCCATGTCGCCGGGGGAATACACCGTGCACATTGACCTGAAGCCCGCACTGGAGGAGCAAAAGCTGGACGCCCGGCTCCTGCGGGATCTGGAAACGAATAAGAACCGGATTTTTGCCAATTCTCTGGATGAACTGCTGCCCCGGAAATTGATCCCGGTGGTGGTGGAGCGTTCCGGCATTCCGCCGGAAACACGGTGCCATTCCGTCACCCGGGAGCAGCGCAGGTGCCTGGCGGCGGTTTTGAAGGATTTTACTGTGGAGATCGAGGGTTTCCGGCCTCTTGCCGAAGCCATTGTCACCTCCGGCGGCGTCAGCTTGAAGGAAATCGATCCCCGAACCATGGAGTCAAAGCTTGTAAAGGGGCTGTATTTCGCCGGGGAAGTGATCGACGCCGATGCCTACACCGGCGGGTATAACCTGCAGATCGCCTGGTCTACCGGCCGTCTGGCAGGGGAAAATATGTGAGGGAAAGGTACTGATGGAAAAAGCCGTGTTAAAGCGGGAGGACGTGTTGAGGCTCGTCAAGGGACTAAAGCTTCCAAAGAGCGGCCGGTGCAAGATAGAGGAAAAGAAAGGATGACGGCATTGATTTCAGTGGCAATCGATGGCCCAGCCGGGGCTGGAAAGTCCAGCGTGGCGAAAGCGGCGGCGGAAAAGCTTGGGTTCGTCTATGTGGACACTGGGGCGCTATACCGCTCGGTGGCCCTGTACCTGCTGGATCACGGGGTGGATCTGGCGGACCCAGCGGCAGTAGAAGCGGCCCTGCCGGGGGTTCAAATCGATTTGGAATACGCGCCCTCAGGCCAGCGTATGTTCCTGTGCGGGGAAGATGTGACCGGGCGCATCCGCACTGCGGAGGTGTCCCGGGCTACGCCGAAATGCGCCGCCATGCCGGTAGTGCGGGAGTTTCTGCTGGGGCTTCAGCGAGAGCTGGCCCGAAAAAACAACGTGCTCATGGATGGCCGCGATATCGGCACGGTGGTGCTGCCGGACGCGCAGCTCAAAGTGTTTTTGACCGCTTCCCCCGAGGAGCGTGCCCGCCGCAGGGTGCTCCAAATGCAGAATGCTGGGGAAGCAGCGGATTTCCAGGGGATTTTGCGGGATATTGAACAGCGGGATTATGAAGATACCCACCGGGCCGCCGCTCCGCTCAAGCAGGCGGAGAGTGCCCGGCTGCTGGATACTTCGGAAATGACCTTTGAGCAGGCGGTGGATACGCTGACCGCCTGGGTCAGGGAATGTGGGGAGCGAAAGTAAAAGCTTTTGGGAGGGTTTCGGTATGGGAAAAGAAAAACGAAGGGCAAAGAAGAAAGGCTGGCTCTACGCGGTGGGACAGTTCCTGCTGCGCCTGTTTTATGTGCCGGTCTACCGCCTAAAGATTATCGGGCGGGAAAACTTGCCCGACAGCGGGCCGGTCCTGGTGTGTTGCAACCACGCGGCGGTTAAGGATCCGGTGCTGCTGGGGATCTCCCTGCGCAGGCAGGTTTTTTACATGGCGAAAGAGGAATTGTTTAAAAACTGGTTTATCGGCGGCCTTTTGCGGAAGCTGGGGGCCTTTCCGGTGAAGCGGGGCACCGGTGGCACGGACGCGCTGGAAAACGCCTACGAGCTGCTGGAAGAAAACGCGGTGGTAGGCGTGTTCATCGAGGGCCACCGCTCCAAAACCGGAGAGCTGCAAAGGCCGAAAACGGGGGCTGCGCTGCTCCGGTACCGCACCGGGGCCGTGGTGGTGCCGGCGTGCATTACCGGTTGGGATGGCAAACGCCCCGCTCCCTTTAAAACAACAGAGGTCCGCATCGGCAGGCCCATTCCTGAGGAAGACCTGCAGATCCCGGATGAATCCAGCATGCAGCTGCGCCGGGCCAGCCGAACCATCATGAGCGCCATTGCCGCTCTGCGGGCGGAATCCCTGCAATCGATGGGCGTTCCGCAGCTGCCGCCGGAAGAAAAGGAGATGCCGGATCATGGGAATACAGGTCGCTGAGACCGCCGGCTTCTGCTTTGGCGTAAACCGGGCGGTTAATACGGTATACGACCTTCTGCGGCAGGGCAAAGCGGTGGCTACCCTGGGATCAATTATCCACAACCCGCAGATTGTGAAGGATCTGGAGCGCCGAGGTGTTTTTGCGGTGGATTCCCCCGAGGATACGCCGCCGGGCTGCGTGTTGGTCATCCGCTCCCACGGGGTGGCCCGGTCTGTGACGGATCGGTTGGAAGAGATGGGAATCCCCTATGTGGACGCCACTTGCCCTTTTGTGAAAAAAATTCACAAGCTTGCTGCCGAAGCCGGGCGGGAAGGCAGGATTTTTTTGCTTTGCGGGGACCGGGATCACCCGGAGATCAAGGGGATCATCGGCCATTGCACCGGCAAGTATTTTGTGGTGCGCGACAGCAGAGAATTGGCGAAATTGCTGGAAAATAGTTCCGATTTGGCAAATAAACCAGTCGCTATTGCGGCACAAACCACTTTTCAGACAGAAGAATGGCAAAATTGTTTGGAAACTCTGAAAAAAGTATGTACAAACGCCGCAATTTTTGCTACAATATGTAATGCGACTGCAAGACGGCAAAAGGAAGCGCGGTCCCTTGCTCAGCGGTGTGACCGAATGATTGTAATCGGGGGCAGGGACAGCTCGAACACGGCGAAGCTCCGTGACATCTGTGAGGAGTATTGCGAGACATACCTCATTGAACAAGCGGACGAGCTTCCGGCTTTTCCCGCCGGACTGAGCATCGGCATCACTGCGGGAGCATCCACCCCCGCAAGCATTATAAAGGAGGTACTTGTTACCATGGCAGAACTTGGCACAAATGAGCAAAATTTTGAGGAGATGCTTGAGGAGTCCCTCAAAAGCTTAAATACAGACGAAAAGGTACACGGCGTTGTCGTAGGGATCTCCCCCACGGAAGTGTATGTGGACGTCGGAAGGAAGCAGGCAGGCTTTATCCCTGTTGCGGAGCTTTCCAATGACCCCGCCGCCAAGCCGGAGGATCTGGTAAAGCTTGGGGATGAAATGGAACTCCTCATTATGAAAACCAACGACCAGGAGGGCACCATTATGCTGTCCAAGCGCCGTGTGGACGCCATGCGGGGCTGGGACGATCTCGAAAAGGCCCAGGAGAGCCAGGAAGTCCTGGAGGGTAAGGTTGTCGAGGTAGTGAAGGGCGGCGTGATCGTTCTGAAGGACGCCATGCGCATCTTCGTCCCCGCTTCCCAGGCCACCGCCGCCCGGGGTGAGGATCTGGAGCCTTTGAAGGGCCAGACCGTGAAATTCCGCATTATCGAGGTAAACCGCCAGCGCCGCCGGGCCGTGGGTTCCATCCGCAGCGTGCTTCGGGACGAGCGCAAGGCCGCCCAGGAGAAATTCTGGGAGCAGGTGGAAGAGGGCCAGCAGTTTACCGGCAAGGTGAAGTCTCTTACCAGCTTCGGCGCGTTTGTAGATCTGGGCGGCGTGGACGGCATGGTCCACATTTCCGAGCTGTCCTGGAACCGGATTAAGCATCCCAGTGAAGTGGTGAACGTGGGCGACACCATAGATGTGTATGTGAAAAAGCTGGACCGTGAAAATGGCAAGATTTCTCTGGGCTATAAGCGGCCCGAGGATAATCCCTGGGTCAAGCTGGAGCGCGAGTATCCTGTGGGAACCGTCTGCGATGCGAAGATTGTGGGTATAACCCAGTTTGGTGCTTTTGCCAGCGTGATTCCCGGTATTGACGGCCTGATCCATATTTCTCAGATCGCCGACCACCGCATTGACAAACCTCAGGACGTTTTGAAGGTGGGCGATGTGGTGAAAGTGAAGATCACCGAGATCGATTTTGACCGCCACCGGGTGTCCCTGTCCATCCGGGCTTTGCTGGAGGAAGCCCAAGCCGCTGCTGACGCGGCTGCGGCTGACGCTCCTACCGAGGAAGTGGTTTATTCTACTGAGGACGCAGCAGCGGAACCTGTAGAGGAAACCGCGGCTCCTTCTGAGGAAGCTGCCCCTGAAGAAGCAGTTTCTGAGGAGACTGCCGCCCCTGCTGAGGAAGCTGCCCCTGAAGAAGCAGTTTCTGAGGAGACTGCCGCCCCTGCTGAGGAAGCTGCCTCTGAGGAAGCCACCTCTCCCGAAGAATAAAAAGGACCGGGGCGGCAAGCTCCGGTGCTCCCGCCGGGCCTTTTGAAAAAGAGGGTTCGGGGGAGTTTCCTTTTGATTGTGAAAACAACATAGCGTAAGGAAAATTCAGAAAACCTTGGCCGTGCCCTCTGGCGGGAGGCGGTCAAATTGGAGGCAAAGACCCATGAAGCGAGTAAAGAAACCTGTCTTTTTTGTGGCGCTGATTTTGATTGTGGCGCTGGTGTACACCGCCATGTTTGGCGTGTATGGCCAGAACGGCGATTTCAAGACCACCTTCATAAAGGGGGCGGGAGACATCCGGTGGGGCATTGATATCCGGGGCGGTGTGGAAGCCACCTTCAGCCCGGCCGGAGATGTAAAGGCCACCAGCGATGAGCTGGAATCCGCGAAAGCCATTGTCGAAACCCGTATGGTTTCCCAGAATATCACGGATTACGAGCTGTATACCGATGAAACCAACAACCGGATCATTGTGCGGTTCCCCTGGAAAAGCGATGAAGCTGATTTTGATCCGGAGGAAGCCATCAACGAGTTGTCCGCCACTGCCATGCTGACCTTCCGGGAGGGCATGGAATATGAAAGCATGGAGTATGCCGAGGACGGCTCTCTGGTTTACAAAACGCCCAGTGGCACCACCGCCGACACAATTATCCTGGAAGGCTCCGATGTGGTAAAAGCCGAGCCTGCCATGAACCAGGATCAGACCACCGGCGCTTACGAGTATGTGGTTTCGCTGGAGTTCAGTGACGAGGGCAAGGAGAAGTTTGCGGAAGCCACGGAACGCCTGGTAAATCAAACCATCTCTATCTGGATGGACGACATCATGATTTCCTATCCCACTGTGAATGAGGCCATCACCGACGGCAAGTGCGTGATTGAGGGGGATTTTACCAGCGAGGAAGCCACTGCCCTGGCCGCGAAGATCCAGGCTGGCGCCCTGCCCTTCGCGCTGGAAACCTCCAACTTCAACGCTCTGGCCCCCACGTTGGGTTCTCAGGCGTTGGAAGCTATGATGCTGGCCGGTATTATTGCCTTTATCCTGATTGCGGTGCTGATGATCGTGATCTTCCGGCTGCCCGGCGTGGTGGCTGTCATCAGCTTGGCCGGTCAGATGGGTATTGTGTTTGCTGCTATTTCCGGCTTCTTCCCGGCGATGAACTCCTTTACCATGACCCTACCCGGCATTGCCGGTATCATCCTTTCCATCGGCATGGGCGTTGACGCCAACGTGATCACCGCCAGCCGCGTTCGCGAAGAGCTGAAAAACGGCAAGAGCCTGGACGGCGCGCTTCAGCGCGGCTTCCAAAGCAGCTTCTGGGCCATCTTTGATGGCAATATCACCACCGCCATTGTGGCGGTTATGCTGATGGGCGTGTTTGGCCCCAGCAATATTCTGTCCGTCATCTTTGGCGAATCCACTACCGGTTCCATTTTCTCCTTTGGCTTTACCCTGCTGGTTGGTATTATTGCCAACTTCATTATGGGCGTGTTTGCCACCAGGCTGATGACCCTCTCCCTGGCGGGCTTCAAGTGCCTGCACAAGAAGTGGCTGTTTGGCGGCCCCAAGGACGATAGCCAGCTGGCCGCGCCCGAAAAGGCCCAGCGCTTTAACTTCTTTGGGCGGAAAAAGACCTATTTCATTATTTCCGTCGCCATAATTGTGGTGGGCCTGATTGCCAGCGTAGCGGTCGGCCCCAAACTGGACATTCAGTTTGCCGGCGGCGCTATGATCCGATATTCCCTGGAAGGCAGCGAGGTTTCTCCCGATGAAATCCAGAGCGTGATCAAGGACGAACTGAATAAAGATTGTTCCGTGGCGGTGAACCAGGAGATCAATTCCGACTCCAAGTCGGTGACGATTTCCTTCTCCGGCAACCAGAGCATGACTCCCGACGAGCAGGCCCAGGTGGCAACAACCTTAAGCGACGCTTTTGATGAAGCCACCTTCACTCTGCTGGAATCCAACTCTGTAGATGCCACGATGGGCGCAAGATTCTTCCAGAAGTGCCTGGTGTGCTTCGCCATTACTGCGGTGTTCCTGCTGTTGTACATTGCCCTGCGGTTCAAGAAGATCGGCGGCCTGTCCGCAGGTGTAACGGCCATTGTGGCCTTACTCCACGACATATTGATTTCCTTCTGTGTGTTCGTAATTTTCGGCATGTCCATCAACGATATCTTTATCGCCGTGGTTTTGACCATCCTGGGTTATTCGCTGAACAGCACTATCGTCATTTACGACCGTGTGCGGGAAAACAGGCGGAAGATGGGTCCCAGGGCGGACACGGTGACCATTATGAACCTGAGCTTGAACGAAACCTTGGGCCGCACGCTGCTGACCTCTATCACCACCTTCATGGCGCTGTTGGTGGTCTGCATTGTGGCGATGCTGTTTAACATCAGCACGGTTGTTTCCTTTGCCCTGCCGATGATGGCAGGCGTAGTGGCCGGCTGCTTTTCTTCCCAGTGCATTGCCCCCAATATCTTCGCCATCTGGCAGGTCCATAAAAAGGAAAAGGCGGATGCGGCCAAGGCAAAGCGCTGAGTTCGAACACCCCTCCATTTCGGTTGGCAAAAGTTATGCCAGTTCTGAGAGAAATTGTAAAAGGGAGCTTTGCTCCTCCTTTGGATCGAGACGGCGGAATGCCGTCTCGATTTTTTTCCTTTTTTCTGATAGTCCCGCAGGAAATTGCAAAACCAGGTCGTCTAAGAAGTGAACGGAACATCCGGAGCCTGGGGTGCGGATCCAACGCCAGCACCGGAAAAAGCCGGGAAACGTTTCACCAGCAGAGAAAGGGAAGTGGTTGGAAACATGAAAAAAGATACTTCCCTGGTGAAAAAGGCTATGCGGGGCAGCCCGAAAGCCTTTGGAGCGCTGATACGAAGCCAGCAGGAATACTTGTACCGTATAGCGTTCCTTTATACGCACCAGGAGGACGACGCCCTGGACGTCGTGCAGGAAAGTATTTTAAAAGCATATCAATCCGTCAAAACCTTGCGGGAGCCGGAATATTTTCAAACCTGGCTCACCCGCATCGTCATCAACACGGCAAAGGATTTGTGCCGGAAGCGCAGGCCGGAAGATGGTTTGGAGGAAGTCCAGGACCTGCCCGCCCCGGAGGGGCTTTCCCCGGAAGAGCGCATGGATCTTTATACCGCGCTGGACCATCTGCCTGAGCGGTACCGGGACATAGTTAAGCTGAAGTATTTTGACGGGCTGACCATTCGGGAGATCGCGCAGCAGCTGGACGTTCCGGAAGGGACGGTGTCGTCGTCCCTGACCAGGGCTGTGCGGCAGATGCGGAAAGAATTAAAGGAGGAACCGGCATGAAGGAAATAAGTTTGGAAATCCCCGCCCGTTTAAGCGGCGTGGTAGATGAAAGCCTGCGGCAAGTAGAGCAGCTCCACCGCCGCAGAATGGCAAAGCGGATCGGCACAACCTTTGGCAGCTTTGCCGCGCTTGTTGCGGCGTTTCTGGTTTTCGGGTTTTCCAACCCCGCTTTAGCTTCTGAAATCCCCCTGATCGGGCAGATTTTTAAGAATGTCAGCCAGAAAACCGGGCAGATCCCCGCGAATATAGAGGAATACGGCTTGGCGCAGCCGATCAATCAGACTGCTGCGGGCACGGAGGGATATTCCCTCACCGCCACGAAGGCCTACAGCGACGGATACACGGTGGTGGTTGGGCTGGAGCTTTCCGCCCCGGAAGAGACCCTTTCCCGGTTTACCCTTCTCGAAGTGGACAAGAAGGAGGATGAGTTCCCCTGCGACGCTGCGATGAACGGTGAGGAAGCGGAGGTCGACACGGTCAGCCCCTTTACCTGGCAGGAGGAGAAGCTCATTGGCGCGGTGAAACTTACAGTGCCCGAAAGCCAGCGGGATGCGGAAAAACTGGATGTGGCTTTTACCCTTAGGGGCCTGAGCGGCAATACCGCGCCCGAAAATACCAACGCGGTCTATGAGGACGTCCCCGGCGAGTTTAAGCTGGAATTCCCCGTAACGGTGGACCGGGAGCACGAAACCAGCTTTACCAGCGGCGCGGAGGACAACGGCGCAAAAGTGCTGGCGGTGCTGTCCACCCCGGCCCAGACGGTGATCACCGTGGAGCGGCCCTATTGGGGCGACGTGCACCCCGGCATTCCCGGGGACGGCTCTAAGGGCTATCCCGCCCTCTACACGGAGGACGGTACGGAAATTGCGCGGAATATTGGCGCTACCTGGGACGGCGGCTGGCGCTACGACTGCAAAGAAACCCAGACCGCCGATCTGTATTTCGACGGCGTCCCCGCCGGGGAAACAAAGGTGGTTTTGCGGTTCTGCGCGGACAACAGCTTCAAAGAAGCCGACAAGCTGGCGGAATTCACCATCGACCTGGAAAAGAAAACCGTCACGCCCGCCGGAACTGTGATCGCAGCCACGCCGGCGCCCAATGTAACCCAAGAGCTGCTGGAATCCCTGGGCCGTGGGGAAAAGCAAAACGGCTGCCAGGTATGGTTTGCAGAGGTGTACTACGGCAACAACAGCCGGCAGATCACTTTGAACTTTGTCACGGATAAGGACGTTGTCACCGAGCAGCTGCGGGTGGAAATCACCGACGCTCGAGGCGACCTGCTCCTGGCGTCCGATTCCACGGAAAGCGGCGGGGAAAACCAGGCGGAATGGACGAAAATAGAAGAAGACCCGGATATGCTTTCCTACTATATTTCCGGCGACCTGCTCTTCCTGCCCGATCCCACCGCCGGAACCCTGCCGCTGCAGGGGGAGGAAATCACCACCACGATCAAGAACCTTGCCACCGGCGAGGTACTCTGCACCGACACCCGCACGCTGGAGTAACGGGTTTGCTATTTAACAACATTGACCCCCGGAGCGATCCGGGGGTTCCCTTTTTTGGCGGTTTATGATATGATGGAGAAAAATCCAGCGGAAGGGTGCGGTGTATGGAACGAGAAAATTTTGCGTTTCCCTTGAGCGGGAAAAGCTGCCAGGTGACCGACAAATTTTATGCCAGGCTGCGGGAGCTGGTGCGGGAAAAGGTCATTCCCTACCAGTGGGAGGCCCTAAACGACCGGGTTCCGGGTGCGGACCGGAGCGGATGTATTTACAACTTTCAGCAGGCCATTGCCTTGCGGGAGGGGAAGCCCCACGGGGAACATTACGGCTTTGTATTTCAGGACAGCGACCTTTATAAGTGGATGGAAGCTGCGGCTTACAGTCTGATGTGGCGCCCTGACAGCCAGCTGGAGCAGGAGCTGGAGCAGACGGTGGACCTGATTGCCAAGGCCCAGCTGCCAGACGGTTATGTGGATACCTATTATATTTTGGGGGATCTAAACCGCCGGTGGACCAATTTAAAGGATCACCACGAGCTATACTGCGCGGGGCACATGATCGAAGCGGCAGTCGCCCACTTCCGCGCGACCGGGCGCAGGACATTCCTGGACGTGGCGGAAAAGCTGGTTTCCCACATCGATTCCGTTTTTGGGCCAGAACCGGGGAAAAAGCACGGATATCCCGGCCATGAGGAGATCGAGCTGGCGCTGGTAAAGCTTTATGAGGTCACCGGGGAACAGAAGGATTTGGATCTGGCCCGCTATTTCCTGTCGGAGCGCGGAAAGGAACCCCTGTATTTTCGGGAGGAAACGGAGCGGGAGGGCAACGGCTTCTACTGGAAGGATGGCCCCCTGCAGTACGCCTACTACCAGGCGGATCGTCCCCTCCTGGAGCAGCGGGAACCGGTGGGCCACGCGGTGCGGGCCAATTACTTGTACACGGGCGCAGCGGCCGCAGCCCGGTGTGGAGAAGACGAAGAGCTATATAATCATCTTCGGTTGCTTTGGAAGGAAATGACGGAAAAGCAAATGTATGTTACCGGGCAGGTGGGTTCCTCAGAATACGGCGAAGCCTTTACTTTCCCCTATGATCTGCCAAACGATACCGCCTATGCGGAAACCTGCGCGGGGCTGGCGCTGGCCTTTTTTGCCAACCAAATGCTGAAGATCGAACGCCGGGGAGAATATGCCGACGTTATGGAACGGGTATTGTACAACGGTGCCATCAGCGGTATGGATTTGACCGGCACGGCGTTTTTCTACGTCAATCCCCTGGAGGTCCTGCCTGAAGCCTGCGAAAAAGACCAGCGAAAACAGCATGTAAAGCCGGTGCGGCAAAAATGGTTTGGCTGCGCCTGCTGCCCGCCCAATCTGGCCAGGACCATCGCTTCTATTACGGATTACACCATCAGCCAAACGAAAACGGCGCTGTTCCAGCATTTGTACCTCAGCGGGAGCTATTCCGCTCAGTTAAACGGAACGGGGGTAACGCTCCAAGTGGAAGGAAATTATCCCTGGGAAGGGAATCTGGCCTGCACTGTCACTCCGGAACACCCGGCAAGGTTCACCTATGCCCTGCGGATCCCCGGGTGGGCCGAGGGCCGTTATACCCTGCAGATCAACGGAGAACCGGCCGGGGAGCGGCTGGAAAACGGGTACGCGTATCTGGAACGGGAATGGAAGCCCGGCGATGTGGTGGAACTTTCCCTGCCGATGCAGGCCCGGCGGGTGTGGGCTAACCAAAAGGTCCGTGAGGATGCGGGCAGGGTGGCAGTCCAGCGCGGTCCCCTGGTTTACTGTCTGGAGGAAGCGGACAACGGGCCGGATCTGCATCGAGTCCTGCTGCCCCGGGACAGCGGCTTTGCAGAAAAGTTTCAGCCGGATCTGCTGGACGGCATTGTAACCCTTACCAGCCAGGGATTGATGGAGGAGGGGGAAACAGACAGCCTGTACACTTTTTGTGCGCCGGAGAGAAAGCATGGAAGAGAACTTGTCTGGATTCCTTACTATGCCTGGGCCAACCGGGGTGAGGGAGAAATGACCGTGTGGGTTCGTGATTTGGAATAAAAAAAACGAACCGGCAAAAGCGAGCCGCTTCTGGCGATTCGTTCCCAAGTTGGGAGATTGCCGAAAGTAAAGCGCTGGAGGATTCCCTTGCCGGTCCGATATGCTTTTGTGTGAAATCAGCCGTGGAACAGATGGTCGGCGATGATGGTGTTTATAATGGTGTAAACGCCGTCAAAAATAAAGCCCAAGCCAATAAACATTACCAGAGACGCCACAGTGCCAAAGGGATTGATGATCATCACCACGCCGAAGGCCGCCAGCAGCACAGCCACCAGGAAGGAGATCCACCAGCGTTCAAAGCCCAGGGCTTTCATGTCCAGGGCTTTTTTCATGGCGGTGAAGCTGTCCACCAGGATATAAATTCCCAAACCGATGGGAATTAAGGACACGATAAACTGGGGGCAGACCAGCAGGAACACACCCACCGCCGCCAGCACAACGCCAAAGAACAGGTCAAACCGGTTGGCATAGACGCCGCCGTCCCGGAAATAGGAAGCAATGCGCACCCCGCCGTAGATCAGGGTGATTGCGCCGATGACAGTGCAGGCAAGCTTTAAGGAGGTTTCCGGGAAAACCAGCAGGACCACACCTAAAACAATGTACAAAACAGAAGTGGCAACAAGGCTGTTGCGGATACTCTTTAACATAACTTTAACTTCCTTTCCCCGTATCGAAAAAATTGACAGAATGAAGAAGCTTTCCGGAGCTTCTTCGCACCTTGCGGTGAGCACTTTGCGATACCAGACTTTGCAGGACATTTAATTGTTCGGTCCGCGTATCTTGTCTGCGCGGTCATGCAGTTGACAGTCGTGAACCGCCATACTGTGCCCTTTCCAATGGCAATATCCAAATTCTAACAATTACTATAGCATATGATGCTGGATTTAGCAAGCGTTTAACCCTTAAGCTCTACCCGGCGAATTTTGCCGCTGATCGTCTTGGGAAGATCGGGCCGGAACTCCACGATTCGGGGATATTTGTAGGGGGCAGTGTGCTTTTTCACATAAGTTTGAATTTCCTTTTTCAGTTCTTCCGTTCCCTGGATGCCCTTGATCAGCACCACAAACGCTTTGACTACCTGCCCGCGCACCGGGTCGGGCGCGCTGGTGACCGCGCATTCCAGTACATAAGGAAGCTCCATAATAACGCTTTCGATCTCAAACGGCCCGATGCGGTAGCCGGAGGATTTGATCACGTCGTCTGTGCGGCCCACATACCAGAAATAGCCGTCCTCATCCCGCCAGGCGGTGTCGCCGGTGTGGTACACGTCGTCGTGCCAGGCTTCCCGGGTCTGGGCTTCGTCCCGATAATAACCCAGGAATAGGCCGCAGGGGGCACCGTTTTTTGTGCGGATGACGATTTCTCCGGTTTCGCCCACCGGGGCGCTGGAACCGTCCGGCAAGATGATGTCCACATCATATAAGGGACTGGGAACGCCCATAGAGCCAGGCTTTGGCACGATGCCCACAGGGTTGTAGATGGACAGGGTGGTTTCCGTTTGGCCGAAGCCCTCCATCAGGGAAAGCCCAGTAGCTCGCTTCCACTGCTCGTAGACCTCGGGATTCAGCGCCTCACCGGCGGTGGTGGAATACTCAATAGAGGAAAGGTCGTACCGGGAAAGGTCCTCTTTAATAAAGAACCGGTACATGGTAGGCGGGGCGCAGAAGGTGGTGATATGGTACCGGGCAAACATAGGAAGGATGTCCTGGGCGTCGAATTTGTCAAAATCATAGGTAAAAATGGCGGCTTCGTTCATCCACTGGCCGTAATACTTGCCCCACATGGCCTTGCCCCAGCCGGTGTCGGAAATGGTGAAGTGCAGACCCTCGGGGTTGACGTTGTGCCAGTACTTGGCGGTGATAAAGTGGCCCAGGGCGTATTTGTAGCTGTGCTCGGCGATTTTCGGGTAGCCGGTAGTGCCGGAGGTGAAGTACATCAGCATAGGGTCGCTGCCACAGGGGGAATCGGGCCTGCGCGGGTAATCCTCGGAGAAGGCTTCCACTTCCTTGTCAAAATCATGCCAGCCTAGGCGGTTTCTCCCCACCATGATCTTTATCTGTACGCCGGGGCAGTTTTTGGCGGCCCGTTCCGCTTCGTCGGCGGTCTGCCCGTCGGCGGTACAGAGCACCGCCTTGACTCCCGCCGCCTTAAAACGATAGTCAAAATCATGTTCCATCAGCAGGTGGGTGGCGGGAATGATCACCGCGCCGATTTTGTGCAGGGCTGTGATGACGAACCAGAATTGATAGTGGCGCTTCAGCACCACCAGCACCCGGTCGCCCCGGCGGATTCCCAGGGATTCCAGATAGTTGGCGGTTTTGTTGGACCACTTTTTCATGTCTCCAAAAGTAAACCGCCGCTCGGTCTTATCCCTGGATACGTGGAGCATGGCAAGCCTGTCAGGCTCCCGCTGGGCCAGCCGATCCACAATGTCAAAGGCAAAGTTAAATTTTTCTTCATTGTGAAAACAGATGCTTTTCAGCACGCCGTTCTCGTCCAGGGCCGTTTCTACAAAGGGGGTGGAAACGGTTTCCCGGTCCTGCCGGGCCAGCTTTTGGTTGATCAGCTTTTGGAAGCGATCCTGTTCCGGAGCAAACTGTTCCGCGCCCTTGAGCACAATAGCGTAGATCTGGCATTCCGCCCCGTCGATGGCAATCATTCCGTGGGGGGTGCCGGAATTGTAGTAAATAGAATCCCCTTCCCGGAGGATCTCGGTGTGGGAACCGATCTGAACCTTCATGGCGCCCTTTAAAACGATGTCAAATTCCTGGCCGATGTGGGTGGAAACCTTTATAGCGGCGTTTTGCTCGGCTTCGGAAAAGGGCATGGTGACGAAAAACGGCTCTGCGGTTTTGTTTTTAAACAGCGGGGCCATGTTCAGATATTTAAAACCCTGTCGCCGGGTAATGGGAAGTCCATCGCCTTTTCGAGAGACGGTGTAGCTGGACAGGGTGGGGCTTACGCCTTTGATCAGATCGGTGGGGTCCACGCCAAAGCGGTTGGCGCACTTGTAGATAAAGGTAAAGCTGAAGTCTGCTTCCCCGCCTTCGCATCGCAGGTATTCGTCTTTTGAAACGCCGGTGCATTTTGCCATTTCATCCTCGGACAGGCCCATGATTTCCCGCATGGTGCGGATGCGTTCCGCAACCTGGGTGAGCTGGGCCTTCAAATCAGTTTTTTCCTTGTTTTCCATTTCTATGGTCCCCTTTCCAAAAACAATCATACTTGGTCCGGTGAAAAAGCGGTACACTTTGCCGGCAATGGATATGTTCGCAAACGCAAAAAAAGTCCGTCTCAAAGGGAACTTTGAGACGGACAGTAACATCCGCGGTACCACTCAAATTGCGCTTTCGCGCCGCTCATCGGACTCTGACAAGCCCTATGCACTAACGCAGCACACTCGGGAGATGCCTACTGCCGCTGCGGCAACCATCCGGCAAGAACGCCGGACAAGCCGCTGAAGGTTCGGGTCTCCAGCTCGGAAGGGATGGGCAGGCTTTCCTTGCGGAAAACCGTAGAAGCCGCCGCGCTGGCTTGCACCGTCCGCCAGCTCTCTGTGCCGGCAAAGCTTCCCGCCGTCTTCGTCACAGCTGTTAAACTTTGATAAGATTTTCCTTATCTTACACGAAAAGCTGTAAGTTGTCAAGAAGGAAATTTCATTTTTGCCGTTTTGGCGGATGGTTCCTGTTCTGCCCGGTCATTTTGGCCAGCAGGGCCAGCAGCAGATCTCGTTCCTCCCCGGTGAGGTTCGCCGTGATGGTTTTTTCCCACTGGGCCAGGTAAGTGCGGATCAGCGGCACCATTTCCCGCCCCCGGTCCGTCAGGTACAGATTGTTCTGCCGCCGATCGGACAGGTCGGTTTCCCGACGGATGTAGCCCAGATCTTCCAACTGCTTCATGCGCCGGGCCACGTTGCTTTTGTCGAGATACATATGGGTGGCGATGCTGTCCTGGGTAGCGCCCGGGTGGCGGTCCACATGGAGCACCATCATGAACATAGCGCCGGCAAACCCATACTCCCGCAGGCACTCGCCCATGAATTTGCTCCGGTTCCGGTACAGCCAGGTAATAGACCTGCTCAGTTCCCGGGCAAAGCTTTTCGACTGCTCCTCCTGGGGCCGGAGAAAGCATTGACACACCTGGCGGAAAGCGCCTTCGTCCCCGCCCGTCACTGTGGGGACGATCAGCCGGTACAAGCTTTCCAGGCTGGCTTTCACCGTTTCGGCGGAAGGAGCAGGGCCCGGGGCGAGGGGCAGAACCAGGATTTGGTATTCCACGCCGAACAGCAGGGAGTACACTTCTGTGGGAAGGCAGCCGCAGTGCTGGTAAAACCCGAGACGCCGCCGGCGTTCCCGCGTCTGATCCGGGGTGCAGGCGCTTTCCAGGCTTTCCGCTTCGATCAAAATATAAGGGGCACCGAACTGCTGAGAAACGCTTTTCAGCTCCATAAGAAAACGGGTGCCGACCCCCTGCCCTCGGCATTCCGGGTCTATGGCAAAGTAATCCAACAACGCTGCGCCGTTTTGCACCGCAAACAGGGCGTAGCCCAGGACCCGGCCGTTTTCTTTCCCCCAAAAACCGAGGTACGCACCAAGGTTTTGCAGATACTCCATGCTGGAATAAGGCCGCAGCTCGTCGGGGGGAAAATCCTCGGAAAGGCGGGCCTGATATAGGCTTTTCAATTCTTTCGCGCCAATGGCTTCAATTTCCATAATAACCGTTCCAACTTCCGCATTTTTCAACCGGCATATAATGTACATATTATTTCTTATTATACTATTTTTCCCGCTTCCCGGCAAGTGCGAGTTTTTCGGAGGGCGGGCTTGCCATTTTGGAGGGGTCGGTCTTTCATTTCGGGAAAATTCCGGTATTTTTTCGGAAAAGATTGCGCTTTTGTATTTTTTACGTTATAATGATTGCAATAAAGTAGGCGGTTTGCCGCCGGTTGGATCCGGTTTTGTCTGAAAGGGGCTGATCCGGTATGGATTCCGCAAAAAAAAGAAATATTTTCCTGGCCGCTATTCTGCTTTTGGTAGCTATTTTAGTGGTTATTTCCGTTATGATCTTAATGCAGGGCCCCAGGGACAGCCTGGTGGAGCTGATTTCCGAAACCTCTACCGAGTATGTCGTGGACGACTTATACGAAGGGGAAATGACGATTCCCCGGTTCAAAATTTCCGCCAACAGCTATAAGCCCGACGAGTTCCAAGAAAGCAAGGGCGGCGTGATCACCTATACTGGAGGCGAGTCCTATACGGGCATTAACGTCAACGAGCAAAAGGGTGAGATCGACTGGGAACAGGTGGCGGAAAGCGGCGTGGATTACGCCATGATCCGCGTGGGTTACCGGGAATACGGCAAAGGGAAACTGATTGCTGACAAGAGCTTTAAAACTAACATTGAGGGCGCCTTAAACGCCGGGCTGCCTGTGGGCGTGTATTTCTATTCCCAGGCTGTGACCGATGCCGAGGCCGAAGAGGAAGCCACTTATGTGCTGGAGCAGATTCGGGGGTATAGCGTGACCTATCCGGTGGCCTTTTATTGGGAGTATAATCTAAAGGACGATGGGACGCCGGACGAAAGCACCCGCACCGTGGGCTGCAACGGCGACCAGGTCACCGGGTTTATCGACACCTTCTGCAAAAAGGTGAAGCAGGCCGGTTATACCGCCTGTTACTACTGCGACAAATCTATGGGCTATGAAAAACTGGATCTGGAACAGCTTTCCGGTTATGAAATGTGGTATGCCGAGTTTCGGTACGTACCCAGTTTCTTTTATGAATTTGGAATTTGGCAGTACACAAAAGAGGGCACGGTACCGGGTATTTCCGAAAAGGTGCCTATCAATCTGGCTTTGAAGAAATACGCAAAATAGGCTTGCCAAAGGGGACACAGTCTGGGAAAGGGGACGCAGTATGCAGCTGGAACCGGCACAAAAGAGAAAATTGCTTTGGACCGCGTTGGGTGTGCTGCTGGCGGTTGTAGTCATTGTCGCGGCGGTGGCCTTTTCCCTGGAAAGCGGCGTGGAACCTGTCGAATCCGCTGATACCTTCAGCGGCGCGCCGGTACCTGAGGATGAGTTGGTGGTTAGTGACATCTATGAAGGCGGCAGGCTGATCCCTAAATTTGATTTGGACCTGAACGAATACGATGCGCAAAAGTTTGTGGAAGAGGACGGGTACATCCGCTACAATGATCCCAGTGCCAGGCTGGGCGTGGATGTGTCCGAGCACCAGGGGGAAGTCGACTGGGCCGCCGTAGAAGCTGCCGGTATGGACTTTGCCATTTTGCGGCTGGGCTACCGGGGGACCACCGAGGGCCTGCTGTACCTGGATGAGGCGTTTGAGGAAAATTACCGGGCGGCTACGGACGCCGGCCTGTTTGTGGGCGTGTATTTCTTTTCTCAGGCGGTGACGGAGGAGGAAGCGGAAGAGGAAGCTGATTTCGTGGTGAAAACCCTAAATGGCCGCAAGCCCGCCTATCCCGTGGTGTTCGATTGGGAATTCCCAAATGAATCGGAAGAACTGCCTGCGGAGGACATGCGCGTGCACGGCGTTACCGGTGAACAGGCGGCGAAATTTGGCGCGGCCTTTTGCCGGAAAATCAAGGAAGCGGGCTATACACCCTGTGTGTATACCAACAAGTACTGGGCCTATGAATTTTTTGACATGAACCAGTGGAAGGATTACGATTTCTGGTATGCCGAGTATGAAAAGGTCCCCAGCATGTACTACAATTTCCGCCTGTGGCAATATACGGATGAGGGGACAGTTCCCGGCATTGAAGGCGGCGTGGATGTGAACATCTGTTTTAAGCCGTATTAGGTCGACACCGCCAAAGAAAAAACGCGCGAATGGGTGAGCAAACGCCGGTTCATATCATTCTATCAAAAATATTTTAATAAACTGATTTCCCGGAAATATTTCCGGGAAGTTTTTTTGGCTGCGAACCTTTTGAAATCCGGACAACTCTAATAAGTGTACAGAAAAACCTGTGCGGAAGATTTAGCCGGCAGCCGGCGCCGTGGCTGGAAAGAAAGCGAGGGAAAACACGTTGTGGAAAAATTGGTAAAAAAGGCACAGCGGGGTGATAAAAACGCCTTTGTTGAGCTGATCGAACGCTGTAAGCTGTCCATGAGCCGCACGGCGATGGCGATCCTGCACGATGAAGATGACAGCGCGGACGCCATTTCGGAAACGGTGCTCACCGCCTTTTCCAAGCTCTGCGATCTGCGGGAGCCAAAGTACTTTAAAACCTGGCTGACGAGGATCCTGCTTTCCAATTGTTATGCCATTTCCCGTCAAAGGCAGAGAAACCTGTCCCTAGACAGCCTGGAAGAACAGGGCTGGAGCGGAGTCCCCGGCAGGGAGAGGGTGGAGGACCGGGACAATGTAATCGACATTCAGCGCAGCTTTTCTCAGCTGGCGGAAAACGACCGTCTGGTGTTGAGCCTGTTCTATTTGGACGACCTGCCGATCAAGGATATCGCCAGCCTGCTGAACGTGAAGGAAAGCACGGTGAAAACCCGGTTGATGCGGGGCAGGGATCGTTTTCGGAAAACTTATTTGGAAAGGGAGGAAAAATACTGTGAAGCATCTGGAAAATAGAGAATATGACCGGCAGCTGATGAGAGAAGCTTTAGAGATAGACACTGTTCCGGCGGCGGTGGAACGCAGGCTGCGGCAGGTGTACGCCGAGCTGCCCGACGAGGTGCCGACAAAGCGCCGCACCCCCTCAGGGTTCCTGAAAAAAACAGCCTATGCCGTTTCCGGCCTAGCGGCGGCGTTCCTCCTGCTGTTTGGCACAAACGCCGCATTTCCCGCCTTTGCCGAAAGCCTGCCCGTGGTGGGGAAGCTCTTCCAGAGCATCAACCGCCATGATGTGTTCCAAACCGCCATACAGGGCAAAACCGTCCAGGGCACCAATGTGGCAAGCTACGGCACCCAGAAGATTGGTGCCGTGTCGGAAAGCGGCGCCTGCAAAATGACCGTGGAGGAAGGGCTGTGCGACGGCCAAAACCTGGTGCTGACCCTGCGAATGGAGGTCCCCCAGGAGGAAGCGGAGCCGATGGAGTACATCCTGCCCAGCGCGTTAAATCTTTCCGTCAACGGTGCGGATACAGGGCTTGCAGTTAACGATGTGCTGCTGCTTCCCAGTGTGGACGGCGGCTTTGCCGGAACCGTCACCACCGCCCTGCCCCAACCCGCGGAAAATGGGGAAAAACTGGGGATTTCCTTCCATCTGGGCGACTTTGGGGCCAAGGATAAGGCCAACAAGGATTTTCAGCCCTGCATCCCCGTGAGCGCGGACTTTACCCTGGATTTCGCCGTGACCGCCGACTTGAGCGGCAACCGTTCCTTCTCCTGCCAGGCGGAGGACAACGGCGTGAAGCTTGTGAATGTGGAAAGTTTCCCTACCACCACAAGGCTGAGTTTAGCCATGCCTGGTGGGGAATATGTGGACGGAGACAGCGTTCTGCTGCTGGAAAGCGGAAAAAGCTTGCACTTTAACCATAGGGAAAGCACGGATATCACAAATGAAATATATGAGTCCAAGGAGGACGTGGAATTGACCCTGTCCTTCGACGGTGTTCCCGCTGAGACAGAAAAGGCCGTTTTCCGGCATTATAAGGACAGCGCTCACAGCGCGGTTTTGGCGGAGTTTACCCTGGACCTGGCAAACGGCACGGCGGCTGTCTCCCGCACCTATGAGGAGGATGGACCCTTGAATCCCGACTCCCCCTTCAATTACTTTGATTACAGGTTTTTGACGGGCGGCTCGGAACAGGCCGAAGCTGAGCTGGAAAACGGTTTCGCAGCCGGCAGCCTGATGTATGACGCCGACGAGGCGAAGTTTACGATTACGGTGGAAAAAGCCCAGGGCGAATACCGGGAGATCAAGGTGGAAGTGTTGAACGCCGAGGGCATCGTGGTCGCTTCCGATGTTTCCGAGTACAACACGGCGATAAGCGGCGTGAAAACCTATTCGGACGAAACCTCTCCCAACTGGGAAAGTTACTGCGCAAACGTGGGCGAAAACGCCCCGAACTTGTACGAGATCACCACGCCGTCTCTGGATTACCTGCCCGCTTACGGTGAGATTTTGACCGTCCGTGTCACAGATAACCAGACCGGAGAAGAGCTGGTTACCCAGAAGATTGCCATGACGCAGCGATCCAACTAAAACGCTCAAAAACCAGATTGATCCACACCAACGCCCTCTGTGAAAACAGAGGGCGCAATTCGCTGCTTTGATTTTCATTTGCTTTTTCCGGGAAGATTCTATATACTGAAGGAAAGAAACCCTGTAATCTGGAAAGGAAGCTGCTTATGGCAAACGATTCCCGGTTCGCCGTGCTCATCGACGCGGACAACGTATCCGTCAAGTACATCAAGCTCATTCTGGACGAAATCTCCAAGGACGGCGTGGCCACCTATAAGCGCATTTACGGGGACTGGACCAACCCGTCCCTGGTGTCCTGGAAAAGCACTCTGCTGGACAATTCCGTGATCCCCATCCAGCAGTACAGCTACACAACCGGCAAGAACTCCACAGATTCCGCCATGATCATAGACGCTATGGACATTCTTTATTCCGGCCAGGTGGACGGCTTCTGCCTGGTCAGCTCCGACAGCGATTTTACCCGCCTGGCCGCCCGGCTGCGGGAATCGGGTATGACGGTGATCGGCATGGGGGAAAGCAAGACCCCAAATTCCTTTATTGCCGCCTGCAACAAGTTTAAATACCTGGATATCCTCTCCGCCGCCGACGATGAGGACAACGAAGAGGAAAGCAGAGCGGAAGCCGGGAAAAGGGCTTTGCCGCAAAAGGAAAAAAAGCCTGCCTTAAAACGGCAGCAAAAGCCGGAATCCCAGACCAGCCTGCGCACGATTCGCAAGGCACTGAAAGCCATTGTGCGGGAAAACTCCGACGAGGACAACTGGATTTTCATTGGCAAGGTAGGCAATATTCTGGGAAAGCGTTACCCGGATTTTGACGTGCGCAACTACGGTTTTACAAAGCTCACACCCTTCCTGGATTCCCTGGATATGTTTGAGATCAAGGGGGAACGCCAGGAAAACGGCGCCTCCCAGTACTATATCCACTTAAAATAGGGCAGAACGCCGGCTGTTTCTTAACAATTTCGTCATTGATTATTTGAGGCTTCCGTGTTACAATAATACTGGGTCACGAGGACCCGGAATAAATGCAGTGATTTGCCCATCGGGCGAAAGGAGAATAAAAAATGACAACCAACAAGTCAGTTCTTGCGTGGCTGGAGGAAATGAAGGCTCTGGTCACCCCGGACCAGGTCGTGTGGATCGACGGTTCAGAGGAGCAACTGGAGGGCCTGCGCAAGGAGGCCTGCCAGACCGGTGAAATGATTAAGCTCAACGAGGAAAAACTCCCCGGGTGCTACTACCATAGGACCGCCCCCAACGATGTGGCCCGTGTGGAGGACAGAACCCTGATCTGCTCCCGCAAGGAAGAGGACGCCGGTCCTACTAACCACTGGATGGAGCCGCAGAAAGCTTATAAAATGCTGTACGATATCGCCCGCGGCACCTATAAGGGCCGTACCATGTACGTGATCCCCTATTCCATGGGTCCCGTAGGTTCTCCTCTTGCCAAGATCGGCATTGAAGTGACCGATTCTATTTACGTTGTACTGAACATGTCCATTATGACCCGAGTGGGCCAGAAGGTCTTGGATGTGCTGGGCGACAGCTCCGACTGGGTGAAGGGCCTGCACGCCAAGTGTGATGTCGACCCCGAGAAGCGCTGGATCTGCCAGTTCCCCGAGGACAACACCATTATTTCCGTTAACTCCGCTTACGGCGGAAACGTGCTGCTGGGTAAAAAGTGCTTTGCCCTGCGCATTGCTTCCTATCAGGCGAAAAACGAGGGCTGGATGGCTGAGCATATGCTGATTCTGGGTATTGAAAATCCCCAGGGTGAGATCAAGTACATCTGCGCCGCGTTCCCGTCCGCCTGCGGTAAAACCAACCTTGCTATGCTGATTCCGCCTGAGGGCTATAAGAAGAAGGGCTACAAGGTATGGACTGTGGGCGACGATATCTCCTGGATGCGGCAGGGTCCCGACGGCCGCTTGTACGCCATCAATCCGGAGAACGGATTCTTCGGTGTGGCCCCCGGTACCAATATGAAGTCCAATCCCAACGCACTGATCTCCACCCAGAAGGGCACCATCTTCACTAACGTGGCCAGGAATCTGGACGACAATACCGTTTGGTGGGAGAGCCTGGACAAGAATCCTCCCGTCAATGCGGAGGAGTGGAAGGGCGAGCACGTAAATGGCCCCGAGTATGTCAAAGCGGGCAACAAACTGGCCCATCCCAACAGCCGGTTCACCGCCCCCACCCAAAACTGCCCCTGCCTGTCCAGCGAATTTGAGAATCCAAAGGGCGTACCGGTTTCCGCCATTGTCTTTGGCGGCCGCCGTCCTGATACCGTGCCGCTGGTGTATCAGTCCCGCGACTGGAACAACGGCGTGTTCATCGGCTCTATTACCGGTTCTGAAACCACTGCCGCCGCCGCTGGCGCCGTGGGCGTGGTTCGTCGCGACCCCATGGCCATGCTGCCCTTCTGCGGCTACCATATGGGCGACTACTTCCAGCATTGGATCGATATGGGGAAGAAGCTGGGTGACAAGGCTCCAAAAATCTTCAATGTCAACTGGTTCCGCGTAGACGAGGACGGCCACTTTATTTGGCCTGGCTTTGGCGACAACCTCCGCGTGCTGGAGTGGATTATTAAGCGCTGCGAGGGAAAGGTAGACGCGCAGGAGACTGCCATCGGCTATGTGCCTTACGCCGAGGACATCAACCTAGAAGGCCTGGACTTCCCCATTGAAACGTTGAAATCCATCTTGACGGTGGACAAGGAGAAGTGGGCGAAGGAAGCCGAGGGCGTAGAGGAGTTCTACACCCGGTTTGGCGATAAGCTGCCGAAAGAACTGCGTGAACAGCTGGATATTTTGAAGAAGAACTGCCAGTAAGCCGACAGAATCAGCAAACTTCAAGGCCCCGGATTTTCTGGGGCCTTGATTTGTTAGCCTTTGAGTAAATCCAATCCTCATCACCTCCCAGAATGGGTGTGAAAAAGCGCCTGTTTCTGCTCACACCCTCAATAAGCTGCACGAAATTTTAAATTTTCCTTTAGCTGCCGTGGCGGATCAGGCCGACAGACGAAAACATACCGAAAAATACCGCGGATGCCACGGCGCAGCGTCGCCTTAAATTTCCGGAGTACTATTTTGTAAAAAGCTGTTGCAGACAGGTAGAAACTGTGCTAAAATATCTTATTAACGAGTAAATATTTATTTACCGCGTGAAATGCGGCTCTGGTTTTGCTCATCAATTGGCCGTTGTGAATAGACGGATTGGGGGAATTTCATGGACAGAAAAACGCTGAAGCGGCGGGCAAAGCGAAATTTAAAAAGCCATTACCTACTGTTTGTGGCCTTGTGTCTAGCAGCTGCCATTTTGGGAGCAGAGTTTTCCGGATCCCTTTATGCGATCTCAGCTTTTTCCCAGGAAAGAAGCCAAGCGGAAGAAGGTACTGCAACGACCGGCCTTACTATTCAGCCGAAGGTGAATCTTTCCAACGTGGTGCTGGATTTGTTATGGGGCGAAGAAGAAGAAGCAAAACAGGCTTCTGACGAGTTGATAGAGCAGGCTGAAGACGACTCCGCGAGTGGAAACTCCATACTGGGGCGTTCCCGCGGCATTTTTGCCTTTCTTGTCAATGGAGTGACTTCGGGATCGATTTTAACTACCCTGACGGCGGCGATGTCTTCGTTAGTCCACTCGGAAAGCCTGGGCTTTGCCATCCTGGTGCTTCTTGGCGCAAGCTTGGTCTTTGCTTTTTGGTTCTTTATTCGGAACATTTACACTGCCATATCCCGCCGCATGATTTTGGAGGGACGGTTATACAAGAAAGTCCCTCTGTCCAGGATGCTGTTTTTCCTGCGGGTGAAAAAGTGGGGCCGCGTATCCTGCACCATGTTTCTTACCTCTTTTTATCATTTCCTTTGGTCGCTGACCGTCATTGGCGGCGTGATCAAGCGGTATTCCTATTATCTGGTTCCCTATTTGGCAGCGGAAAATCCTGCTCTTTCCCCCAGAGAAACTATCGGTCTTTCCCGCCGTATGATGCAGGGCCACAAATGGGAATGCTTCGTCTGGGAACTGAGTTTTTTGGGATGGCGCATTTTAGGCGTGCTGACAGCCGGGATTACCGCCATTTTCTATTCCAATCCCTATGAAACTGCGACTTTCACCGAATATTACACGGAGATTCGTGAGCGATACATAGAAGCGGTTCCCGAAGCAAAAAATCAACTGCATGACCAATATCTCTATGAGCGGGCGGATGACCTGCTTCTCAAGGAGACCTATGCGGACGTGCTTCAGCAGGAAGAGGCAGCGGCGCTTACTCCGGAACTGAAGGGATTCCGGGGGTTTCTTGCCCGAAACTTTGGCGTTGTCCTTTCCTGGTCTCCGGCGGAAAAGGCGTGGGAGCAAGCTCAGGAAGAAAAGGCCCTTTCACAGCTTCGGCAGGACGCTGCGGAAGGAAGGGCGTATCCTGCAAGGCTTTATTCCATTCCCGAAACGGAAAAGCGGACAAGATTGGAATCTGTCCATTATCTGCGGAGCTATTCCATCTGGTCTCTGCTTGCCATGTTCTTTATTTTTTCTTTTGTGGGATGGGTATGGGAAGTTTCTCTGCACCTTATCAGTGAGCATGCCTTTGTAAACAGGGGTATCCTCCAAGGCCCCTGGCTCCCGATCTACGGCTTTGGCGCTCTGTTGATTTTGGTACTGCTCCATCGCTTCCGCTCCCGACCCGCTGTGGAATTTCTCTGTGCGGTGGCACTTTGCGGTTTGGTAGAGTATTTTACCGCTTACTTTATGGAGATTACCCACGACGGCCACAAATGGTGGGACTATAGCGGTTATTTTCTCAACTTGCACGGGCGAATCTGCGCGGAGGGACTTCTGGTGTTTGGCCTTGGCGGCATAGCGGTCGTGTATTTCCTTGCGCCGCTGTTGGATGATCTTCTGCGGAAGCTCCCGATAAAGGTTTTGGCTCCGATTACTTTGGCGCTTTTGGCCTTGTTTGTGTCCGATCAGGCGTATTCCTCCGGACACCCAAATATGGGAAAGGGCATTACCGACGAAGTTTCAGCCAACACGGCTCAAATTTCCGTTGGGCTGGTTGTGTCGGACAAAACAAAATCTAGGGGATACCGCGATGAATAAAGGGACAGTAGGCCGCAGATTCCTTTTGCTTGCCTGGATTGGTTGTTTCTGTGTTTTCCTGCCCGGTTGCGAGACTTTTTCGGAAATCCTCTCTTCTCAACCGGAGACATCCAGCGCCGCGGGATCGTCTTCCGCCCAAGAATCACCCGCTCCATCGCTTACGCCGGAACCGACAATGGAACCGTTGCCTTCACTCACCCCCGGACCGACGGAAGAACCGGCCGCGGCTTCATCAGTCCCGGAAGATATCGAACCCATTGAGACGTTGCTTTCCTCCATGACTCTGGAAGAAAAGATAGGACAGATGTTTTTTTCCAGATGCCCTGAGGATGGTGCCTCTGAAATGGCAAGCTATCAGTTCGGCGGATATATCCTGTTTGGACGGGATTTTGACGGCTATACCGCCGATGAGATCCGGGCAA
>CAYSQF010000012.1:0-30963 GCA_964433105.1 uncultured Acutalibacter sp. | reverse complement strand
TATTAACTTTGAAACTTATTATACGAGGAGGTACTCACATGAAGATGCAAACCATTTTCAACCTGATCCTTTTTTCCCGGAATTTTCTGGGGCGGTTTCTGTCCTTGTGGAATGCGGCGTCCTGCCACTATATCAACGGTCCTGAAACCTTGCCCCCGCCACTAACAAAGGAAGAGGAAGCGCAGGTCATGGAAAATATCCGCAACGGCGTCCCCAATGCCAGGGAACCGCTGATTACCCACAATCTCCGGCTGGTGGTATACATCGCCAAAAAGTTTGAAAGTCCCGGTGCGGGGATGGAGGATCTGATCTCCATCGGCACCATCGGGCTGATTAAGGCGGTAAACACCTTCCGCCTGGAACGGAACATCAAGCTGGCTACCTACGCTTCCCGGTGCATTGAAAACGAAATTTTGATGTACTTGCGGAAAAGCTCCCAGCTGCGCAACGAGGTATCCATTGACGATCCGCTAAACGTGGACTGGGACGGCAACGAGCTGCTTCTTTCCGACCTACTGGGCAGCGACCCGGATGCAATCAGCCGGGACATCGAGCAGGAAGCGGAAAAGGCCATGCTGATGGATGCCGTAGGCAGGCTCTCTCCCCGGGAAAAAAAGATCATGACCCTCCGGTTCGGCTTGGAATCCACAAAGGAACACACCCAAAAGGAAGTGGCTGACCAGTTGGGGATCTCTCAATCCTACATATCCAGGCTGGAAAAGCGCATTATTCACCGCCTGCGCAAGGATTTGGAAAAAATGGCAAGCTGACCGCATGGCGCCGCCGACAGTTTTCCCTGCGCAGACTGCGGCCCCCTGTAGGCAAACCAACCTGCAGGGGGCCTTCTTTTCCGCCTGCCTTATGTAGGCAGGCCCAGACTGATGGAAATGGCTTGGTTCACCCGGTTCATAGAGCCGGGATCCAGCCGTCCCATTTTTTCCTTCAGCCGATGTTTGTCGATGGTCCGCACCTGCTCCAGCAGGACGACGGAATCTTTCAGCAATCCGGTATTTTCTGCATTTACTTCAATATGGGTTGGCAGGTTTGCCTTGTCGTGCTGGCTGGTGATCGCGGCGGCGATCACGGTGGGGCTGAATTTGTTCCCCACATCGTTCTGAACAATGAGCACCGGCCGCACACCTCCCTGCTCCGATCCTACCACTGGGCTTAGATCGGCATAATAGATTTCTCCGCGATGGACTATCACAAAACGTTCCTTCCTCTCTCTCACGGCCAATGCGGCCGCTTTTCAGGCGCCTTCATCTCTATTTTTGCCCGGGTTTGGGAGATTTAATCAACGACGGCAATTTTTCCCCGGCTCTGCCGTTTTTGAAAGCCGTCTTATCCCATTTTATTGAAGGACGTCCATTTTTGTTCTTGGGAAAATGATTTCTTGCTTTTTACATCGGCCCGTTGTATAATGAGTAAAATTTTTCGGAAAGAGCGAGCATTTTATGAAGCTTACGCTATATGAATCCCCTGGCGCCTTTTTAGAGCAGAACCGGGTTTTTTTGGAAAAGTATGAAGCTGCCTGTCAGCTAAACTACGGCAACGCCCAGGGCAACCGGGACGAAAAATGCCGTCCCGACTTGCTGTTTGGCCGGTATGAGGAGCAGGGAGAGCCTGTCCTGCTTTTTGGACACACCCTCCCCTGGAACATCTGCTTAAACGCCGCTCCCGGTGACGAGCGGTCAGTCCGGGCCGCCCAGGAGCTTGCTGGGTACTTAAAGCGGGAAAACCTCTCCATTGCCGGGATCAATGCCAGTAAAGCTCTGTGCGATGCTTTTATCCCCGCTTACGGAGAAGATTTCCGCTTTCGGACAGGCATGGATATAATGGTGCTGGAAAAGCTTATCCAGCCCGCCGCCGTACCGGGAAAATTCCGCAGGACAACCCCAGGCGACTTGGACCTTTTGACTGCCTGGGCCATCGATTTCACCCGGGAAGCCCTGCATCGGGAGCCTGATCCCGAGACTCAAAGGCAGCGCGCGGCCCAGCGGATCGAGAGAAGCTGCCTTTGGGAAAGCCCGGACGGCACACCGGTTTCCACCGCTCACATCTCCCGCCGGCTGTCCCACGGAGCCTGTATTTCCGGCGTTTATACCCCTCCCCAGTTCCGTGGAAAAGGGTATTGTCAAAACACCGTTGCCGCCCTCTGCCGGGAAATCCTGGAAGAGGGAAACCGCTATTGCACCCTGTTTGTGGACAAGGTGAATCCCATCTCCAACCGGGTGTACCAGAAGATTGGATTTGCCATCTTAGAGGACAATTACGATTACCGCTTGGAATCCGCTTTAGGAAGCGCTGATTGAAGCATGATTTCCCGTCTGAAAGGGACTGTTGAAAATGCAGGATCCGCTGTTTCGGAAACGCATTCAAAATTGGGACGACTGGGGTGCGGTGTTTCAATCTATCCCCGCTTTCGAAAGGCTGATAAGGGAAATCTACCGCCGGGAGGGCCTGCCTTTTTTCCCGCTTGCACACCTGACGCCTGGCACCAATGCCGTTTTTCAGGTGGGGAACACTGTGGCAAAGGTGTTTTTCCCGAAGGAATCCGGCTTAGACCCTTCCCCAGACTTTCATAATGAAGCAGCCGTCTGCGCCAAACTCACGGCGGAACACATCCCCTCTCCCCACCTTTTGGCGCAGGGCATGATCCGAGATGCGTACGATTTTTACTACATCATCACCGAATATTTCCCGGGAAAAGAGGCTGGTGATTGGCTCGCCGCTGCCTCCCCGGCGGAAAAGCGGGCTTTTGTCCGGCGGCTTCGGGAACTGCTGGCCCAGATCAATCGGCCCGCAGACGGTTTGATTCCCGCAATAGACCTGCTGCGGCGAGTTATGGATAACCCTCGGTTTTCCAAGCTGCCTCCCGCCTTCGGGAAAGAAATGCAGGACCGTGCAAAAGGCTTGGACCTTTCCCAAAGAGTGTTGGTCCATGGCGACTTGACCGGCGAAAACCTGTTGATTGATGAGGATGGCAGGCTGCAGGTCATCGACTGCGCAGACGCCTGCCTTGCCCCCGCCTGGTACGAGCTGGGTCCCATTATCTTTGAGCTGTTCCGCTGCGATCCATTTTTGCTACGGGCCTTTGCCGGGCAGGATCCGGAAAAATTTGCGGAGCTGGCCCTGGACGCGGTGAGCATCCACGATTTTGGCGCGGATCTCTTATTGGAAGCCGCCCAGCGGGAAAACCTCCCGCCATTTGCCAGCCTAAAGGACGTAAAGGCTTTCCTTTTAGAGCGGCTGGCGGGCGCGGCAACAGCGGGAAATGAATGTTGAAGAAATTGGACAAACTGCACGCCACGGAATTAGGCACGGCGCACATTAAGAAAAATCGCATTTTGAGCTCGGACACCGCGGTGAACTGGTGCAAAGCCGAAATTTGATTATCTGCCGCCTTGATTACATGGAGCGAGAAAAATGCTATGTTGCCGTAAACGGCTGCGTCATAACGGTAAACGCAAGTATTTATACGATCATTATCGCGCACAAGAGGAACCAAGAAACCACTGCTATATTGAGGATGGGCTGTCCGATTACTCGGGCAGCCCATCCTTCTTCACCAGCTGTTTTCCTTGCAAGAACAGTTGTCTGGTTTAAAAATCCTTCCACAATTTTTCCTCGGCTTTGTGTTCGGTCATCCCCAGAGTGCGGAGCTTTAAAATCTGCTCCCCGGTAATTTTTCCAATTGCCGCCTCGTGGATGAACACCGCATCCCCGTGGTTTGCGGAAAGCTCCGGGGCAGCGTCCACTCTGCCGTGATCCGCCAAGATCGCGTCGCATTCCGAATGGCCGGTGCAGGGCGTGTTCCCAACGATCCGGGACCGATAAAACTGATGGGAATTCCCCCTTGCCACCGACCGGGAAACAAGATCGGTGGTGTTTACCGGGTCGATGGAGCGGATCCCCATCCCGCCGCCGTTAGGGCCGGTGATAACCACCAGCTTCCCATCCGGCACTGTCAGGCTGATATTCCGCAGAACCCGCACCCCACCGGGAGCGCTCCAACTGAATATGCTTCAATTCCAACATGTATTTCCGTACTTTCTTTCATTCGCTTCCCCTACTAAAATGAATTCCCCAAATAGCGTAAAGACACATATATCGCACAAAACGCTGCAAATGTTTATTTCTTTCCCAGTCTGAGAGCGCGGGAAGCGTTGAGCACCGCTAGGATCAAGACACCAACATCGGCAAACACCGCTTCCCACATGGTGGAAAGCCCCAAAGCGCTGAGCAGCAGCACCAAAACCTTTACCGCTAGGGCAAACGCAATGTTCTGCCGGACGATCCGCAGGGTCCCGCGAGAGATCTTCATGGCCAGCCCGATCTTGGATGGTTTGTCGTCCATCAGCACCAGGTCTGCCGCTTCAATGGCGGCGTCAGACCCCAAAGCACCCATAGCAATTCCGATATCCGCCCGGGACAGCACCGGCGCATCGTTGATGCCATCCCCCACAAACACCAGCTTCCCCTTGGGGGATTTTTCCAGCAGCAGCTTTTCTACCTGATCCACCTTGTCGGCGGGGAGCAGCTCGGTGTAGACACGGTCCAGGCCCAACTCCCTCGCCACGCTTTCGCCAACCTGCTTGGTGTCACCGGTGAGCATGACGGTTTCCCGCACGCCCTGCTCCTTCAATGCCCTGATTGCTTCGGCGGCGTCGGGTTTCATCTCATCGGAAATGACAATATGTCCCGCGTACTTGCCATTTACGGACACATGGACGGTAGTTCCCACCCGGTGGCAGGGATGCCAAGTCACGCCGGTTTCCTCCATCAGCTTATCATTTCCCGCACATACGGTTTTACCGTCGATCTTCGCCCGGACGCCCCGGCCTGCCAGCTCTTCCACATCGGCAACCCGGGAAGAGTCCAGCTCCAAGCCGTAGGCTTCCCTTAATGAACGGGAAATGGGGTGGTCCGAATAATTTTCCGCCAAAGCCGCAAGCTCCAGCAACTCGCCCTCCGAGTACTCATCGGGGTGGATGGCAGTGACATTGAACACGCCTTTGGTCAGCGTGCCGGTCTTATCAAATACCACAATTTCCGCGTTGGACAAAATTTCAAGATAATTTCCGCCTTTGACCAAAATCCCGTTTCGGGAAGCGCCGCCAATACCCCCAAAAAAGCTGAGAGGAACCGACACCACCAGGGCGCAGGGACAGGAAATCACCAGAAACATCAGGGCGCGGCTAACCCAGTCCGCCCAGCCGCCCCCGGCCGCCAGGGGCGGGATTAACGCCAGCAACACCGCGCCGATCACCACTACCGGGGTATAATATCTGGCAAATTTGGTGATAAAATTCTCCACCCGCGCCTTTTTGGCGCTGGAGTTTTCCACCAGATCCAGAATCTTCGACACAGTGGATTCCCCAAAAGACTTGGTGACCCGCACTTTCAAAAGGCCGTTTTGATTGACGCACCCGCTGATCACGTCGTCGCCCGGCTCCACCTGCCGGGGCAGCGATTCCCCGGTGAGGGCCGCGGTGTTGATGGAGGAGCTGCCGGAAAGCACCACGCCGTCCAGGGGAACGCGCTCCCCCGCCTTGATCACGATGGTATCCCCCACGGCTACTTCCTCAGGGTCTACTTGAACCAATTCACCGTCCCGGTGAATATTGGCGTAGTCCGGTCTGATGTCCATCAACTGGGAAATAGATCTGCGGGATTTTCCCACGGCATAGCCCTGAAACAGCTCCCCCACCTGATAAAACAGCATGACAAACACCGCCTCGGGATATTCTCCTTCCCCGAAAAAGCCGGTGCAGAACGCTCCAACGGTGGCTAAGGCCATCAGGAAATTTTCATCAAAAACCTGGCCGTGGGCAATATTTTTTGCGGCTTTCCACAACACATCCCAGCCGATGACAAAATAAGCGGGCAAAAACAGCAGAAACCGCCACCCGCCGATCCTGTCCCCCAAAACATGGGAAACTGCCGCAGCGGCAACCAGCAACACCGCGCTGATCACAATGCGCAGCAGCATTTTTTTCTGTTTCCTTGTCATATCGTCATCTCCCTATCCCCTGCCTTGCAGAGCCTTTCGATCCGGCGGCGGTCAACACAGCACCTTATAGCTTGATTACGCAGTCCGGCTCCACCTTTTTACAGGTCTTGACGATCTGCTTCATGATCTCGTCAAACCGGCTATCCTCCGCTTCCACAGTCATTTTCTGGGTCATGAAGCTCACGGAAGCGTCGCGAACCCCATCAATCTTTTTAATAGCGTTTTCCATTTTCAGTGCGCAGTTGGCGCAGTCCAGATCTTCCAGGTCATAACGTTTTTTCATAATGACTTCTCTCCTATTCTCCTATATGTTCCATGCCTTGGCCTAAAATAGTCCGTACATGGCTGTCCGCCAAAGAGTAAAATACGGTTTTCCCCTCCCGGCGGTACTTGACCAGTTTGCTTTTTTTCAGCACCTGCAGCTGATGGGAAATGGCAGATTGAGTCATACCCAGCAGTTGGGCGATGTCACATACGCACATTTCCGATTCAAAGAGCACAAACAGGATCCGCACCCGGGTAGAGTCTCCAAAAATTTTGAACAACTCCGCCAAGTCAAACAGCTCTTCCTCCCCGGGCATCACCTGGTTTACCCTTTCCACAATATCCTGGTGAACGTGCATATACTCGCATTTTGGAGCTTCCTTCCGCTGTGCCATAACACTCCCTCCTTCTTTAAAACTATTTGCTTTTGCCGCCGAAGTTGCTGTGCTCCGGTTCATTCGTTTGTTTTTTCATCCTTTCATATGAGCTATTGTTCATGCATATAATATGAAATTTCCGGCAGGTTGTCAACCCCCTGCCGGAAAAAATTTTTAAAGCAGTGCCTTTACCGCCTGAAAATCGTTTTGAAAGCGGAGAGCCTGCAGCCCCACGGCATGGGCGCCGTCCACGTTTTCCTGCTTGTCGTCGACAAACAGGCATTCCTCCGCCGTCAGCCCATAACGGGATAACAGATATTCATAAATCTCACGGTTTGGCTTCAGCATGTGAACATCTGCGGAAACAACTACGCCGTTAAAAAAATTGAGGGGCAGAAAAACCGGGAAATATCTGTAAAAGGCATCGCTGGCATTGGAAAGAATGTAAACATCGTACCCTCTACTCTGAGCAAATCGGCAGAATTCCTCCGCCCCAGGCAGAGGCTTCATGCACACGTCCCATTTCTCGCAGCAACGGCGCAGAGCCGGCCAATACTTGCTGGAAACCCTGTTCTTGATCAGGCGGTATCGGTCGCCGTCCCGGATCTGTCCCAAGTCGCCCATGCGCCATTCCGGCCCCCGGAACAATTCGCGACGGATTACGTCCTTTTCTTCCTGGGAACTGCAGAACAAATCCAATGGGACTTCCGGGTCAAAATCCAACAGGACATTCCCCATATCCAGCACTACATTTTTAATCATTACTTCCGCACTTGCTCCGACATAAAGGTTTCGATCTCATCGGCGTCCCGCATAACGCCCTCTGATAGCACCTCACATCCGTTCTCGGTAATAAACAGGTCATCCTCAATGCGGATGCCGATCCCCCACTCGTCGATGTACAACCCCGGTTCGTCAGAGATCACCGCGCCCGCCGGCAAGGGAGCGTCCCGCTCCACGTTCACATCGTGGACGTCGATCCCCAAATGGTGGGACACGCCATGCATGTAATACTTGCCAATCTCGGAAGGCTCTTGAATCAGCCCAAGCTCCATGCACCCCTCCGCCAGCACCTGCTTGCACAGCTGCTGCAGATCGTTTAAACGCATGCCCGCCTTGGCGGTAGCCGCAATGGTACGGTTCGCCTTCAAAACGATGTCGTACACCTGCCGCTGGCGGGGGGAATATTTCCCGTTCACCGGATACGTCCGGGTGATGTCCGCACAGTAACCCTGATATTTTGCGCCCAGGTCCAGCAGGAGCAGATCGCCGTCCCGGCAGGTATCCCGGTTGGTGCCGTAATGAAGCATGGTGCCGTTAGCGCCGCTGCCCGCGATGGTGGGGAACGCCATGCCGTCAGCGCCCAGGAAGCGGACCATATATTCAAAATCCGCTTGGGCCTGGTATTCCTTCCGGCCCGGCTGCAAATTGCGCATCACATTTTTCAGGGACTCGTCAGTAACACGGATGGCTTCTTTTATCTTCTCGATTTCCTCCGGTCCCTTCCGCATCCGCAGACGGGCCGCAATGGGAAACACGTCCCTGATCTGTACGCCGGGATACTTTCCGGCGAATTCCCCGGCCTTGACGGCATTGTAATCCGGCAGGTCACCCCACTGGCAACGATTGCAGTCAAAATACAGGTTTTCAATAATACCGCTTCCCATCAGGCGATTGATTCTGACCTCGAAGGCGTCCAAAAACAGCACCTCGTCCACTTGGGAAGTTTCCTTTGCTTCCTCGACAGTGATGCGTTTTCCGGTCCAACGCACCAAATTTGGATCCGCTTTCTCAATAAACAAAGTGGCCTTTGGTTCACCGCCGGTTTTCGTCATGATCAGGATCATGTTGGGCCTGCGCAGCCCGGTGAGGTAGAAAAAGTTGCGGTTTGCTTCAAACGCCGCGTACTCATCGGTACTGACGTGGATTCCCGTCCCCGAAAACAAAATCAGTGCGGATTGCGGGTGCATGGCTTCCCACACCTGCCGTCTTCTCTCTGTCATATTCATTTTAATCTCTCCTCTGCTATAATCTGTTATAATTTGATGGTTCCATTATAATCCCAATCCTCGCCGCTTGTAAAGTAAAAGTGTCGAAGCTTTATAAAAAACACGCAAAAAACAGGGAGACACGGCGGCGCTTCTTCGATTTTGAAAATATGTGGACAGCAAAGTCAAACAGCCTAGGGAGGAAAACACAGACGGACGAGAAGCCCCGGCCCAGTAAAATACCGGGCGGAGGAAACGGAAAGCAGGGTATTGGCTTCCTGTTTCAATTTTTCCGCCGCCCATTCCCAATCGGAATTTCCGTCAGCGTTTTCCAGAAAGCAAAGGGTGCGATGACAAAAGCTCCGCTAAAACGGCTATCAAATTTTGCCAGTTTTCTCGTCAATTTCTTCTCATTCTAGTTGGAAATCGCACTTTACAGTCGAATGGCTTTTCGCTATAATAAAGCGTAAATATGACCGGCCTTTGGAGTGATGAAGAGTTTGAATATTCTGCATTTGAAGTACGCCTCTGAGATTGCAAAAACCGGCTCCCTCAACAAAGCGGCAGAAAACCTGTATATGGGCCAGCCCAACTTGAGCCGGGCCATCAAGGAATTGGAAGCCAATTTAGGCATCAAGGTGTTCCAGCGCTCCAAGAAGGGGATGGTTCCCACTCCCGAGGGCGAAGAGTTCCTGCAGTACGCAAGAAAGATCCTGGCACAGATCGACGAGGTAGAAGCCATTTACAAGGCCGGCGTTCAGCCCCGGCAGAAATTTTCCATTTCCGTTCCCAGGGCCAGCTATATTTCCGAAGCTTTCGCACAATTTTCCCGGAAGCTGGAGCCCGACATTCCCGTAGATCTGTTTTACAAGGAAACAAATGCCCTCAGGGCCATTAAAAACATTTTGGAAAGCGATTACCAGCTGGGGATCATTCGTTACGCTGAAACCTTCGATCGGCAGTTTAAGGACTTATTGGAAGAAAAGGGCCTTGTGAGCGAACTTGTCACCGAATTTCGGTATGTGCTGCTCATGAACCGGGAACACCCTCTGACGCAGAAAGAGGATATCGGTTTTCATGACCTGGAGCCATACATTGAGATCGCCCATGCCGATCCCTATGTGCCGTCTCTGCCCGCGGCGGAGGTGCAGAAGGAAGAACTGCCGGTAAATACCGCTCGGCGCATTTTTGTATTTGAGCGTGCCAGCCAATTTGACCTGCTCGCCGAAAACTCCAGCACCTTTATGTGGGTTTCCCCCACTCCCGGAAAGCTTCTGGAACGGTACGGGCTGATAGAAAAAGCCTGCCGGGAAAATCAAAAGGTATACAGAGACGTGCTCATCCGCCGAAAAGATTACAGTCTTTCTCGGCTGGACAGCCTTTTCATTACCGAGCTATGCAGCTCCAAGCGGCAGTACCTCTAAAATCGAGGGACCGCCGTTTCTCTTTTCGATAGGTATTATATCGATAGTGACAATACCGATATATCAAACATACAATTTCCAAACTGCGGGAGTCATGCTATATTTTATCTGTAAGACAACCGGATACATGAGCCGGCGGGAAACAGCAAAACATTCCTGAAAGTTTGTTCAACGGCTGCTCAAGGAGGTGGATGGAATGAGTATCAGATGTGTGCCAAAAGCAACGTTGGGAAGGCTGCCCGGCTATCTGCAATATTTAAAATCAGTCCGGGAAGAGAGGGATAAAATTTCCGCTACCGGGATTGCAAAAGCCCTGGGATATGGAGAAGTCCAGGTCAGAAAAGACCTTGGCGCCGTCAGCGGCATGGGTCGGCCGAAAATTGGGTACGACGTGGATGAGCTGATCCACCAGCTGGAAGCATACCTCGGACAAAAGGGCGTGCGGCAGGCAATTATTGCCGGCGCCGGGAGACTGGGACGAGCTTTACTGGACTACGGTGGGTTTTCCGCATACAATCTGGAAATCGCCGCTGCCTTCGACACCAGGAACGACAGCGTTGAGCTTTCCGAAACAGGAAAGCCCATCTACCCTTTTGGGGATATGGAAAGGTTCTGCTACAGCAATGATATCCGGATTGGTGTGATCGCGGTCCCAAAGGACGTAGCCCAGCAGGTCTGCGACAAGATGGTAAAAAACAACATTTCCGCCATCTGGAGCTTTGCCCCTGTATTTCTGCGGGTTCCAGACACAGTTCTGCTGCGGCAGGAAAATCTGGCGTTGTCGCTGGCACATCTGAACATGCAGATCTAAACGTCCTCAAAAGCAGTGCCGCAGTAATCAGCGCGCAGCTTTGACCGAAGCAAACTTAACAAAATTCCAAAAATCATTCTTTACAGGAGGAAAGACAATGGAAGCCAAAAACTACGAGATCGTGGACAGCGTGGAAAAGCTGGAAGCGACCATCCGGCGTGTGAAAGAGGCACAGAGGATCTTCGCCGCTTATACGCAGGCGCAGGTGGACAAAATTTTCCTGGCCGCCGCTTCCGCCGCCAACAAGCAGCGCATCGCGCTGGCTAAGCTGGCTGTGGAGGAAACGGGAATGGGTGTTGTGGAGGATAAGGTCATCAAAAACCACTACGCCTCCGAATACATTTACAACGCTTACAAGGACACCAAAACCTGCGGCGTCATCGAGGAGGATACTGCCTTTGGTATCCGCAGGATCGCGGAGCCGATTGGTGTGATTGCCGCGGTCATTCCCACCACCAATCCCACCTCCACTGCAATTTTTAAAACCCTGATCGCCCTTAAGACCCGCAACGGCATTATCATCAGCCCACATCCCCGCGCGAAGGGCTGCACCATCGCTGCCGCGAAGGCAGTGCTGGAAGCGGCTATAGAAGCCGGCGCCCCTGAGGGGATCATTTCCTGGATCGACATTCCCAGCCTGGAAATGACCAACCTCGTCATGAAAGAAGCGGATATCATCCTGGCCACAGGCGGCCCTGGCATGGTAAAGGCCGCCTATTCCAGCGGCAAGCCAGCTCTGGGCGTAGGTGCGGGCAATACTCCTGCCATTATCGATGATACCGCCGATATTGTTCTTGCCGTCAACTCCATCATTCACTCCAAGACCTTTGACAACGGCATGATCTGCGCTTCCGAGCAGTCCGTGATCGTACTGCAGGGCGTCTACGATGTGGTCAGAAGCGAATTTGCTTCCCGCGGCTGCTATTTCTTGAATCCCGCTGAAACCGAGAAGGTTCGGAAAACCATTATTATCAACGGCTCCCTAAATGCCAAGGTCGTGGGCCAGCCCGCCCATAAGATCGCTGCTCTAGCCGGGGTGGAAGTGCCAGAGGGTACCAAGATTCTGATCGGCGAGGTGGAGAGCGTGGAGCTTTCCGAGGAGTTCGCCCACGAGAAACTATCCCCTGTGCTGGCCATGTATAAAGCCAAGGACATCCAGGACGCTTTCGCCAAAGCGGAGCACCTGATCGCTGACGGCGGTTACGGTCACACTTCCTCAATCTATCTCAATGAAATCACAGAAAAGGAAAAGCTCGCCGAATTTGCCGAGCGCATGAAAACCTGCCGTATCCTGGTAAACACCCCCTCTTCCCATGGAGGTATTGGCGATCTGTACAACTTTAAGCTCGCCCCGTCCCTCACCTTGGGCTGCGGCTCTTGGGGCGGCAACTCCGTTTCTGAAAACGTAGGAGTCAAGCACCTGATCAATATTAAAACTGTGGCCGAGAGGAGACAAAATATGCTGTGGTTCCGTGCCCCGGAAAAGGTCTATTTGAAAAAGGGTTGCCTGCCGATAGCTTTGGATGAGCTGAAAACGGTAATGGGCAAGAAGAAGGCCTTTATCGTCACCGACAGTTTCCTGTATAATAACGGCTATACCAAGCCCATCACCGATAAGCTGAACGAAATGGGGATCCGGCACACCACCTTCTTTGATGTGGCTCCCGATCCCACCCTGGCCTGCGCCAAGAATGGCGCCGAGCAGATGCGTGTTTTCGCCCCCGACTGCATCATCGCCTTGGGCGGCGGCTCCGCAATGGATGCAGGCAAAATCATGTGGGTGCTGTATGAACATCCCGAAGCGGACTTCATGGACATGGCCATGCGCTTTATGGATATCCGCAAGCGTACTTACACCTTCCCCAAGATGGGAGAAAAAGCCTGCTTTATCGCCATTCCCACTTCTGCAGGCACCGGTTCCGAGGTCACTCCCTTTGCCGTTATCACCGATGAGCGCAGCGGCGTGAAGTACCCCCTGGCCGACTACGAGCTTTTACCCAACATGGCCATCATCGACACCGACTTCCACATGAGCGCGCCGAAGGGCTTGACCGCCGCTTCCGGCATCGATGCCGTCACCCACGCGCTGGAGGCCTACGCTTCCATCATGGCCACCGATTACACCGACGGCTTGGCCCTCAAGGCTCTAAAGACCATCTTCACCTATCTGCCCCGCGCTTATGAGCAAGGCCAGAGCGATGTGGAAGCCCGCGAGAAGATGGCCAATGCCGCCACCATGGCCGGTATGGCTTTTGCCAATGCATTCCTTGGTGTCTGCCATTCCATGGCCCATAAATTGGGGGCATTCCACCATCTTCCCCACGGCGTTGCCAACGCCCTGATGATTGAGGAAGTACTCCGGTTCAACTCCAGTGAAGCTCCTGCCAAGATGGGTACTTTCTCCCAGTACAGCCACCCCCACACCCTTGCCCGGTACGCTGAGGTTGCCGACTACCTTGGGATTACCGGCAAGGATGACTCAGAGAAGCTGGAAGGCTTAATCAAAGCCATCAACGACTTGAAAAGCCGGGTCGGCATCAAGAAGACCATCAAGGATTACAACATCGACGAGAAGGACTTTCTGGACCGTCTGGACGCCATGACCGAGCAGGCGTTTGACGACCAGTGCACCGGCGCCAACCCCCGCTATCCGCTGATGAGCGAGATCAGACAGATGTACCTGAACGCCTATTATGGCAAGCATTTCGTAGAACCTGCTATGCCCCAGGCGGATTTGGCCTTTAAAAGCGCCGACGCCGACAGCACCAAGCAGGCGTATGTCAAAGGCCGCAACAGCAAAAAAGTATAAGGAGGCAGAGTCATGAATCTGGACAGAGTGATCGCAGTGAGGAACTCCAAAACCGTTTACCGGGACGGAGATAAGTGCATTAAGGTTTTCGACAAGGATTATTCCAAATCGGACGTACTCAACGAAGCGCTGAACCAGGCCCGCGTGGAAGAAACCGGCCTAAGCATCCCGAAGATTATCGAGGTCACCACCATCGACGGGAAATGGGCCATTGTTTCCGAATACATCAAGGGCAAAACCCTGGACCGGCTGATGGCCGAGGAGCCGGAAAAGAAGGACGAATATCTGGAAATGTTTGTGGACCTGCAGCTGGAAATGCAGTCTAAGACCTGCCCCCTGCTGAACAAGCTGAAGGACAAAATGAACCGGAAGATCAGCCAGGCAGAACTGGACGCCACCACCCGGTACGACCTGCATACCCGGTTGGAAAGCATGCCGAAACACAACAAGCTGTGCCACGGTGATTTCAACCCCTCCAACATCATTATCACAGAGGATAGCACCCCCTATGTGCTGGACTGGTCTCACGCCACCCAAGGCAACGCCAGTGCCGACGCTGCCCGGACGTATCTGCTGTTCTGGCTCAACGGCGATATCGACGGTGCCAAGCAGTATCTGGATCTGTTCTGCGAAAAGAGCCATACCGACAAGCGGTATGTGCAGAGCTGGATGCCTATCGTAGCCGCTTCCCAGTCGGTGAAGGGCAACGAAAAAGAGCGGGAATTTCTGCTCTCCTGGGTCAATGTGGTGGATTACGAATAAATGTAACCGTTCCCAAGCTGTTTAAAACAAAAAGGAGGAACATGTCATGAAAGTAACCGTATGCATCGGCAGCTCCTGCCATTTGAAGGGATCCCGCCAGGTCGTGGAACAGCTGCAGCACCTTGTAAGCGAAAAAGAGCTCCAGGACAAGGTAGATCTGGGCGGCACCTTCTGCATGGGAAAATGCCAGCAGGGCGTGTGTGTCACCGTTGATGACACATTCCATTCCGTTTCCCCCGACACGGTAAAGGATTTCTTTGAAAAAGAGATTCTTGCCAAGGTGTGATTTCATGATTGTACAGATCTGTGTGGAAAGCTCCCGCCACTTGAAAGATCCAGAAGAGGTGGTAAGCCTTTTCCAAGCAGTGATAGCAGAGCACCACCTGGAGGAGGATGTGATCTTAGCTGGCAGCTTCTGCGCCGACATGTGTAACCGGGAAGGCATTACCGTTATCATTGACGACGGGATCTGCCCGGGCGTTACCAAAGAAAGCTTCAAGATTTTTCCGGGAAAAAGTATTGGTTGTAGTGAAACGAGGAGGGTAAGGCCGTGCCTAATTGTCTGACACTGAAAAAGTCGAATTGCAAAAACTGTTACAAGTGTATCCGGCACTGCCCTGTAAAATCCATCCGCTTCTCCGGCAACCAGGCGCACATCATTGAAAATGAATGTATCCTGTGTGGCCAATGTTTTGTGGTCTGCCCCCAGGGCGCAAAGCAGATCGTGGATGAAACGGAAAAAGTAAAAGTACTGCTGCAAAGCGGCGCTCCTGTCTATGTCAGCCTGGCCCCGTCCTTTGTGGCAAACTACAATGGCGTTGGCATCTGTGCCATGCGGGAAGCCCTGAAAAAGCTGGGCTTCTTCGAAGTGGAGGAAACCGCCGTAGGCGCTTCTATCGTCAAGACGGAGTACGAGCGGATGCTGAAGGAGGACGGCAGGGATATTATCATCACTTCCTGTTGCCATTCTGTCAACCTGTTGATCCAAAAGTATTTCCCCGGCGAGCTGCCCTATCTTGCGGACGTCCTTTCCCCCATGCAGGCCCACTGTAAGGATATCAAAACCCGAAATCCCCGGGCCAAGACCGTATTCATCGGACCCTGCGTCGCCAAAAAGGACGAAGCAGATCACACGAACCTGGTAGACGCTGTGCTCACCTTTGAAGAGCTGACCGCCTGGCTGAAAGCGGAAAATATCGAGCTTTTCCAGAAGATGGACAGTCAGGAAAAGAGCCGGGCCAGGTTCTTTCCCACCACCGGCGGAATCCTCAAAACGATGGTCCAGGACGCGCCAGGATATACATACCTGGCTTTGGACGGCACAGAAAGCTGCATAGCTGCTTTGCGGGACATTGAAGACGGAAAGATTCATCACTGCTTTATTGAAATGTCCGCCTGCGTCGGCAGCTGTATCGGCGGCCCCGTCATGGAAAAATACCACCGTTCCCCGGTGCAGGATTACATGGCTGTGGCAAATTACGCCGGCAGGGAAGACTTCGATGTGAACCAGCCGGAAAGCCTGTCTCTGAGGAAAGCCTTCCCTGTCATTGAGCGGGGAGTGTCGATCCCCAGCGACTCTGAAATCCAGTCCATTCTCCGCCAGATGGGAAAATTCAAGCCCTCCGATGAATTGAACTGCGGCTCCTGCGGCTACAATACCTGCCGGGAAAAAGCCATCGCCATCTATCAGGGCAAAGCGGAAATTTCCATGTGCCTGCCCTATTTGAAGGACCGGGCGGAGAGCTTCTCCAACAATGTGGTCAACAACACTCCTAACGGGCTGGTAGTCCTCAACGAGGATTTGGAGGTCCAGCAAATCAATACCGCCGCCAGAAAGATCATGAATATCCGCTCCGCTTCAGATGTGCTGGGCGAGCCGGTGGTCCGCATTCTGGACCCCAAGGCGTTCATAGACGTGTTGCATACAGGCAGGGGTATCCGAAACCAGCGCACCTACCTGGCGGAATATGAGAAGTACGTGGAGCAGACCATCGTCTATGATCGTGAATACCGGCTGCTGATCTGCATCATGCGGGACGTCACCGATGAGGAGCTGGAGAGGAAAAAGAAGGAAAGCATCAGCCGCCAGACCGTGGAAACCGCGGACAAGGTGGTGGATAAGCAGATGCGGATCGTGCAGGAGATTGCTTCCCTGCTGGGTGAAACTGCCGCTGAAACCAAGATTGCCCTCTCGAAGCTGAAGGAGAGCATTTCTGATGAATAACCTGTGTACCGATATCGGATATAAAAGCGTGAACCACTATGGCGAACAGCTTTGCGGCGACCATGTGGACATTGTAGAGCAGGGTGAAAACTCCACCGTCATCGTCTTGGCGGACGGGCTGGGAAGCGGCGTAAAGGCCAGCATTCTTTCCACCCTTACCTCTAAGATCATTTCTACCATGATGGCGGAGGGCCTGCCTTTGGAGGACTGTGTGGCCACCATTGCCGCCACTTTGCCGGTATGCTCCGAACGGGGCGTGGCCTACTCAACTTTTACCATTATCCACCTGATTGAAAACGAGACTGCGGAGCTGATCCAGTATGACAACCCGTTGATAATTCTTCTGCGGGATGGCGTAAATTATAACTACCCAAAAACCGAAATGAACATTGGTGGGAAGAAGATCTGCCGTTCGTCCATCAAACTTCAGGAGGACGATATCTTTATCACCATGAGCGATGGCTGCCCCCACGCTGGCATCGGCATCGCCTACAATTTCGGCTGGAAGCAGGAAGATATCATCAGTTATATGGAAACGGCCTGCATCGGCGGCTACACCGCCAAAATTCTTTCCACCATGCTCGTGGACGAATGCTTTAAGCTCTATGGTGGAAGACCCGGAGATGACGCCACCGCCTGTGTGGTAAAGGTCCGGCGCAGGGAGCCGATGAATATCCTGTTCGGGCCGCCCTTCAACCGGGATGACTGCGACCGGATGATGTCCCTGTTCTTCTCCAAAGAGGGAAAGCACATTATTTGCGGCGGGACCACTTCTACCATCGCTGCCAAATATCTCCACAAGCCGCTGCGGGCCAGCCTGAACTTTGAAAAATCAGACGTTCCCCCTATTGCTGAGATCGAGGGCGTGGATCTGGTCACGGAAGGGGTCATCACCGTAAACAAGGTGCTGGAATGCGCCAGAGACTATTTGAAGGACAACGCCAACTATAAGGAGTGGAGCTTCAAGCGGGATGGTGCGTCTCTCATCTGCCGCCTGCTTTTTGAAGAGGCCACTGACATCAACTTCTACGTTGGCCGGGCAGTGAACCCTGCCCACCAGAATCCCGATCTTCCCATCAATTTCAACATCAAAATGAATCTGGTGCAAGAGCTTTCCAAATGTCTGCGGCAAATGGGGAAACGCATCAAGGTCAGCTATTTTTAAGGAGGGACCAAAATGCGGAAATTTGATACAAAGGTTCAGTACCTAAAATACAAGGTGCTCCGTGAAGTGGCACGGCGAGCTTGGAACGACACCCTGTTCGATACCCTTTTGGACATTCCGAAGGCGATCGTTCCCGGCAACACGCCCACCATGCGCTGCTGTGTTTACAAAGAGCGAGCCATCCTGGCCGAGCGGGTCAAAATCGCCATTGGCGGCGAAAAGGACAACCCAAATGTCATACAGGTCATCGACATTGCCTGCGATGAATGCCCGGTGGGTGGATATGAAGTAACCAACGGCTGCCGCGGGTGCCTGGCGCACCGCTGTGAGGACGCCTGCCGGTTTGGTGCGATCACCTTCGATCAAAATCACGTGGCTCATATTGACAAGTCAAAGTGCAAGGAGTGCGGTGCCTGCGCAAAGGTCTGCCCTTATACGGCCATTGTCAGCCGAAAGCGTCCCTGCCAAAGCGCCTGTAAGGTGAAGGCTATCTCCATGAACGAACAGAAATCTGCCATCATCGATAATGAAAAGTGCATCTCCTGCGGTGCCTGCGTGTATCAGTGCCCCTTCGGCGCCATTATGGATAAGTCCTATATGCTCAACTGCGTGGACCTGTTGAAAAAGAGCCATCAGGGCAGGAGCTACAAGCTGTACGCTGTGGTGGCTCCCTCGATCTCCAGCCAGTTCTCTTACGCCAAGCTGGGGCAGGTGATTACCGGTTTGAAGGAGCTTGGCTTTCATACGGTGGTAGAAGCAGCCTTAGGCGCGGATATGGTAGCCCAGGGAGAATCGATGGAACTGGCGGAAAAGGGCTTCCTTACAAGCTCTTGCTGTCCCGCCTTTGTGGATTACATCCACAAATCCTTCCCGGACATGATCCCCATGATCTCCCACAATCTCTCCCCAATGGCTACCATCGCCAAATATATCAAAGAAACAGATAAGGACGCCAAAGTGATTTTCATCGGCCCCTGCACCGCTAAGAAAATGGAAGTGCAGAAGGAAAGCGTTAAGCCCTATGTGGACGCCGCCCTGACCTTCGAAGAACTGCAGGCTCTGTTCGACAGCCGGGATATTGATATCACCGCCCTGGGAGAGGGCGTTTTGGATAACGCTTCCTACTTTGGCCGGATTTTTGCCCGCTGCGGCGGCCTTGCCGACGCGGTCGCCGAAGGTCTGAAGGAACAGGGGCTTGAAGATTTCAAGTTGAAAACCTGCTCCTGCGACGGCATCGAAGCATGCCGGGCGGCCCTGCTGAAAAAGAGCAAGGGCTTGCTGGACGCCAATTTCATCGAGGGAATGGCCTGCGTCGGCGGATGCATCGGCGGTGCAGGATGCCTGACCCATGGCGAGAAAAACAAAGCGGAAGTGGATAAATACGGCAGGGAAGCCATGGAAAAAACCATTGCCGATGCGGTTTCCATGCTGCATTAGGAACATTCGCAAACGATCCCTCACAACAACACAGCGCCGGACCTGGCGAAAAACCAGGTTCGGCGCTCATTTTTTACAGTGTTTACCCAATTAGCATGCGGCCCTCCGGGAGGATGGAATCCCCCTCTCCCCGGCGGCGCATCAGGATAGACAGCCCAAAAGAAACTGGTCCTACCCTGCCAATAAACATGGTCAAACACAGCAACAGCCTGGAAATTGGCTCAAGACGTGACGTGACATTGGCGCTAAGCCCTACTGTGCCAAAAGCGGATGCCGCCTCAAACAGGCAGTCTATAAAGGGGATGGGCGGGTTCAGGTTGCTGATGATTCCAGCGTCCACAAATACCACCAACAGACCCAGGAGCATAACTGTCAGCGCCTTGTGGACCATTCCAGCCGGGAACCGATGCTTCAGAACCTCCGGCTCTTCTTTGCCCCGCATCGTAGAAAGCACCGTCACCGCCAGCACTACAAAGGTACTTACCTTAATGCCGCCGGCAGTGGAACCGGAACAGCCGCCAATAAACATAAGAATGCAGGTAAACACCTTGGTAAAATCCCTTTCTCCGGCGATATCTATCGAGAAAAAGCCAGCTGTCCTGGTGTTGGCGGACTGGAACACCGCAGCGTTAAGTTTTTCAAAAAAATTCAAGTGGGACATGGTGTTCCCATATTCCAACAGGAAAAAGGCAACGGTTCCCAAAATCAGCAGGACCAGGGTGGCCCGCAGGCAGATCTGGGAATAAAACCGCAGGCGTCCCGGTTTCTTCCGGTGGAATCGGGTCTTAATTTTGCATTGATAGATATCCTGCACCACCACAAACCCCAGACCGCCGATCACGATCAGGCCGGAAACCGTCAGGCCGACCAGCGGATCGCCGGCAAAAGCCGTCAAACTGGCGTTATCCGGTACTACGCCCAAAATGTCAAATCCCGCATTGCAGTAGGCCGACACGGCCACAAAAACGGAAGGCCAAATCCCCTCCATGCCAAGCATGGGCACCAACCGCAGCATCAGAAGGCCCGCACCCAACGCTTCACAGCCAAAGGTAAAGCCCAACATCAGCTTCAACAGGGACACCGCGTCCATAGCGTTGCCGCCGGAGGATTCGCTGGCCAACAGAAGCTCCCGTATTCCCAGCTTCCGCCGGAGCAGCAGTGTAAAACCGATGACAAAGGTGGAAAGGCCCAACCCGCCAAGCTGGATCAGCGTTAAAATCACCGCCTGTCCAAAGATGGACCAGTGGGCGGTGGTATCCACCACGGCGAGACCGGTGACACAGGTAGCGGAAGTGGCGGTAAATAAGGCACTTAAGGGATCGGTACCGCCCTCCCGAGAAGAAATCGGCAGCAAAAGCAGCACCGTTCCGACCAGGATCAGCAGTACAAAACTGACCACGATTATCCGCACCGGCGGCGTGTTCCTGATCCTTTCCTTCAGCGGAAGTTTATTCCCACTTTTTTCCGCCATCTGTTACCCTTCCCTTCCAATGGGGAGTTAGCGCGGCATCCGTGACACGCCATTGTAAAATTTCCTTAGGAAAACGGTCTCAAGCAAATATTTTATCCGGGATCCCGGTTTTCTTTAAAGCAAAAAGCAGGGGCAACCCCAGGCCGTAACAGACCACCAATTCCCCAAGCCCTACGGACAGCGCGCCCGCGCCAAAGGCGGCCCAAGAGAAATTGACCCAGGAAAATCCCGCATCGGACAGGCAGGCGATCTCCAGCCCTACCACTGCCATGTTGACAATCACCGGGGGTAAGGGCGCTAAAAAAGGAGCACCTTTCCATCCCGTCTTACCCAGCGTCCTGGTGGCAAGGGCGGCCAGCAGGGTGGCAAGCGATCCGAAGATCCAATCCACAACACCCAACGGGCTTGCCAGATTGGCCAAAAAGCACCCCAGCGTCAAGCCGGGAATAGCCACCGGTGTAAAGAACGGCAGCACGGTCAGGGCTTCCGAAACACGGAACTGTACTTGCCCATAAGCCATATTCACCGTGGCCATTACATAGGTAAGAATCACATACAGCGCCGCAATCAGGGCACCTTGGACCAACGAACGGATTTTCTTCGAGCTTTGCATTGAACATGTTCCTCTCTTTTCGGGCGGGAAAACAGCCCACCCTTCATTTTGTTTAAGGTCAGGATGTTGTAACTGACCACGGCCCGGCGAGGTTTCGCCGGGCCGCAAAAGCTAGGATACACTATTCTTTGCAAAAAAGCAAGTCCCCTTGCTGTTTTCTTTCAGATCAAATGGAGAGCCTGGCGGAAATGTGGTACAAATTCTCATCGAACACCCGGGGCATATTCAAGGCTTCGGTAATATCGAAATCCACGATCTGCTCGCCTTTCAAGGCGACCACACGGTTGCTCATACCCTTTTGCAGAAGCTCCACGGCATGATACCCCATGCGGCTGGCAACTACACGGTCCCGCACAGTGGGAGAGCCGCCCCGCTGGACATGGCCCAGAATGGTAGCGCGGGTTTCAATGCCGGTCTCCTCCTGGATGCGCTCAGCCAGCTCCTGCGCATGGCCCACACCCTCGGCTACCACCACGATAAAATGCTTCTTGCCGGTTCGCTGAGCGGCCTTCATGCGGTCCACAATATCCCGCTGAAAGTCATAGGGCACCTCCGGCACCAAGGTGGTCATAGCGCCAACGGCAATGCCAGTGTGCAGGGCAATGTCCCCGCAGCGGCGGCCCATCACTTCCACCACACTGCACCTGTCATGGGATTCGGTGGTGTCCCGGATCCTGTCAATCATTTCCATGGCGGTGTTTAAAGCCGTATCATAGCCAATGGTGTAATCCGTGCAGGCAATGTCGTTGTCGATAGTCCCGGGAACACCGATGCAGGAAATCCCCGCACCGGTCAGATCCCTGGCGCCGCGGAAAGAGCCGTCACCGCCAATGACCACCACGCCGTCAATCCCCAGCCGCCGGCAGGTGTCCGCCGCCTTCTGCACGCCCTCAGGGGTATTGAACTCGGGGCTGCGGGCCGTAAACAGCGCCGTACCGCCGTGCTGCATGATGTCAGACACGCTGCGCATGCTCATTTCCTTGACATCGCCGTTGAGCAGGCCGTTATATCCCCGAACCACACCGTACACCTTCATGCCGAAGGAAAGACCGGAACGAACCACGGCACGTACCGCCGCATTCATGCCGGGGGCGTCACCCCCGCTGGTAAGAACTGCAATACTTTTGGCAACCATTATGTTCTTCCTCCAACCAATTCTGTATTTCAAGGAACCACTAAATAAAAGTGCTTCCCAACCGGAAGGGTTTGTCAACTTTACCCTTTCCGGAAATTTCTGTTAGCAATATTATATCAAAATCCCAAAAATTATCAAGAGGGCAAGCCAAGTTTTCCCGAAAAAGTTCCAATTCTCGAGGAACAGAAACCATGCAGCTACCGCCGGAAAGCCACATTCTCATTTCCAAGCAGATCCCGTAGTGCATTCAAAAGTACGTCGTTCATCGCCGTCCTGTATTTTGCGGGGGCTTTTAACAGCTTCCCGGAATCCCGGAACCACAGGTACACGTCGGAAACGCCCTCGTCAAAAATGGCAAGGTACTGCATAGCCTTCCGGTATTTTGGATCCTCCTTGGAATCCACCTTTAAAAACAGGCCCTTGCGCTCATGGCCGCCGGGATTTCCCTGGCCCGCCGCCTGTCCCGGCGGTGAAAACTGGGCGCACACCAGCTCCGGTTCCTTGTCCTCGGTGAAGCTCAGCCGACCGGAGGCTTCCACCACAGATCCCTCAGACAAAAGGTTCCCATATTCCTCCAGAGTCCGTGAGAATACCAGGCCGGTAATCGCCCCGTACATGTCCTCCAGCGTAAGGAAAGCCATTGTCCCCCCGTTCCGGGTGGACTTTCTGCGAACCTCCGTTACCATGGCCAGCAGGACCACCTGCTGGCCGTCCCGGTATTCCCGGGACTCCCCCGCCCCGCTTTGCAGGATCAGATCACTCCTGGCATAGGCGCCTGTTTGATACAAATCACTGTAATCCATCATGGGATGCCCGGAAAGGTACATCCCTGTCACTTCTTTTTCCATGGCAAGCAGATCCCTGACAGGAAATTCCTCCGCCTTCTGCAAGGGCTGATCCCCGCCGCTTTCCGCGTCCGGCGTGTCGAAAAAGCCCATCTGTCCCTCAATGTTTCTGCGTTTTTCCGCATCTAGGGAATCCAGCACCGCTTCCACGCTGATCAGCATTTCCCGGCGGTTATTTCCTAAACCATCCAGGGCACCGCATTTCACCAAGCTTTCAATGGCCCGGCGGTTCAAATCCTTTCCCGCCATGCGCCTGCAGAAGGAATAGAACGAGGTAAACGGGCCGCCGATCCGGCGTTCCTCGACCAGCCGGGCAATCACCGCACGGCCCAGGTTTTTCACAGCCAGCAGGCCAAAGCGGATGCCATCCTTCTCCACCGTAAAGCCAACGGCGCTTTCATTGACATGGGGCGGGAACAGGGCGATGCCCATTCGCTTGCATTCTTCCATGTACTCTGCGGCCTTTCCTGTCCAGCCGAGCACACTGGAAAGCAGGGCCGCCATATATTCCCGAGGATAATGGCACTTCAGATAGGCGGTTTGATAGGCCACCATCGCGTATGCTGCTGCGTGGGATTTATTGAAAGCGTACGACGCAAAGCTCTCAATCTCCCGGAACAGCTCCTCGGCGGTGGCTTGGTCCACACCACGGTTCAGACAACCTTCTACCTCCCAGCTGCCGTCCTCCCGCTTCTGGCCGTGGAGGAACACCTGGCGCTCCTTTTCCAGCACGTCGTGCTTCTTCTTTGACATGGCCCGGCGCACAATGTCCGCGCGGCCCAGAGAATACCCTGCCAGATCCCGGAAGATCTGCATCACCTGTTCCTGGTAAATGATACAGCCGTAGGTCACATCTAAAATAGGCCGGAGCTTTTCGTGAAGGTAGGCCACCCGGGAAGGCTCTTTCCGGTTTTGCACGTATTGGGGAATAAACTGCATGGGGCCGGGGCGGTACAGGGAAATGATGGCTATAAGGTCCTCGATGCTTTCCGGCTGCACCTGACTGAGCAGCCGCTTCATGCCGCCGGATTCAAACTGGAACACGCCGACGGAATCTGCATCGGACAGCATACGGAACGTGGCGGGGTCGTCGTCTGGGACTGCTTCGATGGAAAATTCGGGGTTCTCCCGGCGAATGAGCTTTTGGGCGTTGTCAATCACGGAAAGGTTCCGCAGGCCTAAAAAATCCATTTTTAAAAGGCCCAGCTCTTCAATGGCGGTCATGGTGAACTGGGTCACCACCGCGTCGTCGTTTTTCGCCAGCGGCACATATTCCATAACCGGCTTATCGGTAATAACCACCCCCGCCGCATGGGTGGACGCATGGCGCGGCATCCCCTCCAGCTTCCGGGCCATGTCTACCAGTTCCCGGACCTGGTCGTCGCTCTCGTACTGGGAACGGAAGCTTTGGGAGCGTTTCAAGGCTTCGTCCAGGGTGATATTCAATTCCATCGGCACTTGCTTTGCCACCTGATCCACCTTGTTGTAGGGGATGTTCAGCGCCCGGCCCACATCCCGCAGGGCGCCCCTGGCAGCCATCGTCCCAAAGGTGACGATCTGTGCCACATGGTCCGCGCCATATTTGTCCAGCACATACCCGATGATCTCATCCCGGCGCTCATCGCTGAAATCGATGTCAAAATCCGGCATAGTGACCCGCTCTGGGTTTAAAAAGCGCTCAAACAGCAGACCGTAGCGGATGGGGTCCACATTGGTGATGCCTACGCAGTAGGCGGCAAGACTCCCTACACCGGAGCCGCGGCCCGGCCCCACGGGAATATTCACACTTTTCGCATAGCGGACAAAGTCCCAAACGATCAGGTAGTAGTTTACATAACCCATTTGAGAAATCACGCCGATCTCATACCGCAAACGGTCTATCAAGCTCTGGTCCGGATCTTCCCCATACCGGCGCTTCAAGCCGTCAAAGCACAGCCGCTCAAAAAATTCCTGGTTACCGGAGCCGTCCGGGGTGTCAAACCGGGGCAGCTTCGTTTTTCCAAATTCCAGCTCCACATTGCACCGCTGGGCGATTTTCCAGGTGTTATCAGCGGCTTCTGGCAGATCCGGGAACAAGGCTCGCATTTCCTGCTCGGTTTTGAAATAAAACTGATCCGAACCGAATTCCAGCGTATCCTGATCCTCTACCGTGCGGCCGGTCTGAATGCAGATCAGCACATGGTGCATAGCGCTATCCGCCTGCTCGATATAATGGCAGTCGTTCGTTACCACCAGCGGGATCTCGGTTTCGCGAGACAGGCGAACGATCTGTGTGTTTACATAATTTTGTTCCTCCAAGCCGTGATCCTGCAGTTCCAAATAGAAATTATCAGGGCCGAAAATATCCCGGTACCGCAGGGCGGCGTCCCTTGCGCCAGCGTAGTCGTTCCGGGACAGGGCACGGGGGATTTCCCCAGCCAAGCAGGCGGATAAAGCGATCAGGCCCTCGTGATACTGCTCCAGCAGCTCAAAGTCCACCCGGGGGCGGTTATAAAAACCTTCCGTCCAGGCTTTGGATACCATAGCAATCAAATTATGGTATCCGGTGTTATTTTCGCAAAGCAGGACCAGGTGGCGGTTTTCGCTGTCAAGCTCGTGGATCTTGTCAAACCGGGTGCGCTTCGCCACGTATACCTCGCAGCCTAGAATGGGCTTGATTCCCCGCTTCTGGGCGGCCTTGTAAAAATCGATTACGCCATACATACAACCATGATCGGTGATAGCCACCGCACTCTGCCCCAACTCCTGGGCGCGGTCTAAAAGCCTGTCGATCCGGCAGGCGCCGTCCAGCAGACTGTATTCCGTGTGCAGATGCAAATGTGCAAAAGGCATAAACTCTCCCCTTTATTGTAGGGATATATGGGCCGCTTGGTTACACTGCGTCTTTCAGCAGCTTCTCTCCCAATTCCAGCAGTTTTTGCAGGCGGTGGTTCACCCCGCTGCGACTGATCCCCAAGCTTTCTGAAAGCTGACGCAGGGTCATATCCGGATTTTCCAGCCGGAACCGGGCCAGTTCCTGCAGACCTTCCGGCAAAGAGCTCAGCGCTCCCGCATCGCTGAGGGCAGCAATGGCCGCGATCTGCCGGGCGGAAGCGGAATAGGTTTTGTCCATATTGGCGGTTTCAAAATTTGCTTTCCGGTTGATATCGTTTTTGGCTTCCTTATACATGTAAACCTGCATTAGCTGCATGGCCGCTCCCGGCGCTCCCAAATAAGTGAGCATGTCCTCGATCTGCCCGCTTTCCTTCAAATACACCACGTATCCGCCCTTTCGGGAAGCCAGCGCCGGAGTAACCGAAAAGGCAGGCACTTCCTGAACCAGAGTGTACAAGCTGTTGGCGAGATTCCTATATGGAACCGAAAATTCCAAACGGTATTCCTTGTTGGGGTCAACAACCGTGCCGCAGGAAAGGAAAGCCCCCCGCAGGAAGGCCTGGGGGCAGCATTCGTTTTCAAACGCCGCCCGGTTTACCCGTAGACTGGTTTCCTTCCCGGTATGTCCGAAAGTTTCCAGCAGACGCAGTCTGCTGCCCTCCTCTGGCAGGAACACTTTATACGCCCGGTTTTTTCGGCGGCTTAAAGCGTAGTCCATTTCCCCGGACACACCCGCCCCGGCCGCGGCCAACTCCAGCATCCGCCTGGCCACTGGCCCGCTTTCGGTAACATACGCTCCTTCCCTTTCAAAACATCGGGAAAAAAGCCAAAGACCATAGCATTCGGCCTTTACACAGCAATCCCGCTTGTTTTCGACCTTACACAATTCCGTTTTGACATCTGATGAAAACGACATTTTATCCTTCGCGCTCCTGAGCCTTCCGCCGGTCCGTCCCACCTTTAACGCTTCAACAGTGTCCGAACCTGCCCAACAATGCTTTCCCAATCCACTTTAGAAAAATCTGAAGTATCCACCACGATCCGGTCGCCGCCCACATTGAAATCCACCATGCCTCGGTTTTCAATCCCGGAAACAAACTGCTCAAAGCTGATAGGCATATAAGCGGCTTTCTCCCCGTTAGGCTCCGGGTAACAGGTATTTACCACGTGGCCCCGGTGCCTGTTCGGAGAAAGATTGCGCTCTAAAAAACGCTGATACAGCACCTGGTAATCCCCTGTCAGAAACAGGGTGACCGGACGACAGTCATAACGCTTTAACAGCGCCATTATGCCCGGCTTTGAAGCGGCTTCAAAATTGTTTTCCAGCAGGAACGGCCGATTCCTCTTCAGCAGCTGTTCCGCAAAATAATAGCACAGATCCATCGCCGCCGTGCCGAGGACAACCTTCTCCGCCCGGGAATGAAACCCCACTGTGTCAAACAAAAGCTCCTTAGCTTTATCCTTGGAAATCATTGGCAAATCCAAGTTTTCGGACAGGTATTCCGCCAGTTGGGTTTTCCCCGAAGCCGGAATGCCGCCAACCAAAACGCAGCGCATAAGGAAGCCCCCTAAAACTTTTGAATATCCCGGTGAGTCACGCTGGCGTGCATTCCCTTAGAGCTAAGGTAGTCGCACATATATTGGGCCAGGGCCACCGAGCGGTGGTGCCCGCCAGTGCAGCCTACAGCAATCACCAGCTGGCTTTTACCTTCCTTACTGTAAAGGGGCACAAGGTAATCAATCAAGTCTGTAAAACGGGACACAAACCCTTTGGTTTCCTCATTTTTCATCACGTAATCCCGGACCTCCGGATCCAGGCCGGTCTTAGGCCGGAGGGCTTCGTCATAAAATGGGTTTGGAAGGCACCGCACATCGAATACCAGGTCGGACTCCATTGGAATGCCGAACTTGAAGCCAAAGCTGATACAGTGCACCGACAGAGAATCGCTGGGGCTGCTGAGAAACATCTCGGTAATCCTGGTTTTCAGCTGGGCAGGGGAAACCCCAGAGGTATCAATGACATAATCGGAGCAATCCTTCACCGGACCGAGCATGTCCCGCTCCAGCTTTACCGCCTGTTCCAAAGAACCGTTGAGATCCTCAGAAAGGGGGTGCCGCCGCCTGGTTTCTTTAAATCGCCGCACCAGCACCGCGTCGGAAGAATCCAGAAACAAAATCTTGTACGGTTTCTTGTCCCGCTTTAGGGACTCCATTGCCGCGAAGAAGGATTTAAACAGCTCTCCGCCCCGGGTATCCGTCACCACGGCCACACGATTTTGCAGTCCTTCGGACTTGGTGCAGAGATCATAGAAAACCGGGATCAGCGCAGGCGGCAGATTGTCCACACAAAAGAAGCCGATATCCTCCATTGAGTGCATAGCCAAGGTCCTTCCCGCCCCGGAAAGACCGGTGACAATCACGAATTCCATACTAGCGACCACTTCCCTTTCCTCGCCCGGCGAAATCCCGGTTTGATCCCATGATCGGGACTCGCAGCATTTCTGTAAAGTAATTTTGCTTTACAATCTTTCTCCAGTCACGCGCACCTCACATTCCAGGTCCACGCCCTTCTTTTCCAGCACTGTTTTTTGAATGATGCCAATCAATTCCAGCACATCTTTGCAGGATGCCCCGCCAGTATTGACAATAAATCCCGCGTGCTTTGGGCTGACCAACGCGCCGCCCACAGCCCTGCCCTTCAGCCCGCATTCCTCAATCAAGGCGGCGGCAAAACCGTTCTGCGGACGTTTGAAAATACTTCCCGCGCTGGGCATGTCATAGGGCTGCTTTTCCTTCCGGCGGGACATTAGTTCTTCCATTTTTGCGGAAATGGAAACGGAATCTCCCAGCGTCAGTCCGTATTCCACGGCGGTAATCGCATCCCGCCCACCGGTATAGCGGCTTTTGCGGTACTCAAACTGCAGCTCGCGGCCTTCAACAATCGCTTTTTCTCCCATTGGCGTAATATGGAAGGCCCTCCGCACTACGTCGCGCATTTCCCCACCGTAAGCTCCGGCATCCATATAAACCGCGCCGCCTGCGGAACCAGGGATCCCCCAGGCAAACTCCAACCCGCTCAAAGCTCTGTCACGGGCAAAGGCGCACACCGAAGCCAGGGACGCCGCAGCTCCCGCACGGATCGTCCGGCCATCTTCCAGTAGCCTGATCTCTTGGAATGCGCCGCTTAAACACAGCACGGCGCCCCGGATTCCCAAATCAGAAACCAGCAAATTGGAGCCTTTTCCCAAAACCATCCAAGGGATTTGCTCCCGCTCCAACACCGGCAATAGACTGGAAAGCTGTTCCTCCCTTTCCAAAGTGAGAAACCGGTCCGCCGGTCCGCCAATGCGAAAGGTGGTGTGCAGGCACATAGGCTCCTGCTTCAAAATACCGCAGTGCAGCTGTTCCGCAGCGGCGTCTAAAATTTCGTAGCATCCACGCAAAAAAACTCCTCCCGGGCCTGGCACAATGTAATGCCACATAGCTTTACAGGAGCGGCCAATATCACGCAGCTCTTCTAAAAATAAAATATGCGGCGGGCAGCCAAAATAACCGTTTTTTCTGACAGAAAGCAGATTTGCTAAATATCCAGCTCTTTTTCCACATCTGCCCCCTGGATGTCCGCCAAGTCCATTCCTAGGCTGGACAACAGCTCTTGGGCCGCATTGTAGCCCATTTTCTTCTGACGGTTGTTCATTGCGGCAACCTCTATGATAATCGCCAAATTTCGGCCGGGTTTTACAGGAATAGTCATGACCGGCACCCGGATTCCTAAAATTTCCGTAAATTCACTGTCGATCCCCATGCGGTCATAAACCTTTGTGGTGTCCCAAAGCTCCATGTTAATGCACATATCGATTTTTTCCGACATCTTTACCGCGCCCATGCCAAAGATCCGCCTAGCATTGATGATGCCGATGCCCCGCAGCTCAATGAAGTGACGAATGTTTTCCGGAGCCTGTCCCACTAGGGTTTTCCGGGAGGTTCGGCGGATCTCCACGGCGTCGTCGGCAATTAGTCGGTGACCGCGCTTGATCAATTCAATGGCGGTCTCGCTTTTTCCTACGCCGCTGTCTCCCACCAGCAAAATTCCTTCGCCGTATACCTCAATCAGCACGCCATGCCGGGTGATGCGGGGAGCCAGCTCCACATTCAGCAGGGAAACAAGATCCGCCACCACATTGGAGGTAGAATCTGGCGAGGAAAGCAGCGGGATATCATAGGTTTCCGCCGCACTGCTCATGGAAGCGGTAGGCTCCAGCCCTCTGGCCAAAATCACCACCGGAGGATGCAGAGCAAAAAAGCGCCGGATTGCTTCTGCCGCCTTTTCTTCTCCCATGCTGCTGAGCAGCGCCATCTCCGAACGGCCCAGCACAGCAATACGGTGGGGGTCGAAATAATCGCAAAAGCCGTTTAATTCCAGGCCGGGGCGGCTTACATCCCGGGACTTGATCAAAATTTCTTCCGCGCTTTTTGGAAGATGAATCTCCCGTAACGCCAGATCCTTGATGATTTTAGCCAAAGAAATACTGTATTCTTCCGCCATATCGATCGCCCTTTCCCCCGCTTGATTTCTCGCAACCTAATCCGCAGGAACCGATTTCTGTGTTCCATTATAATACACACAGAAAAAAGCCGCAAGTCCCAGTGCCTGTTCAGACACACAATCCGCATACTTTGGTTTGCATCTCCCCGTTTGCTGCCAAGAAGCCCAGGAAAACAATCCCTGCGCAGATAATTTTTCGGCTTGC
>CAYSQF010000011.1:0-31401 GCA_964433105.1 uncultured Acutalibacter sp. | reverse complement strand
CCCTGGTTTCCGCTGAATACTGGCCCTATCCCTCCTACGGCGACCTGATGTTCCGGATTTAAGAATCCAACCAAATTGATAAACCCCCGTCTAAAGCTTTTCAGCTTCAGGCGGGGGTTTGCTTTTTAAAATAAATTTATCGGGAGAAGGATGTCCTCCTTCGGCACCTTTTCCCAGGAAAACAGGGGAATCAGTTCCTTGGCGGACGCCGGTTCTGGCCGATCCAGCAAGCCTGCTAAATATCCCAAGCCACCCACCACATCCTCAGGAGAGCGGCCTTTTTCCAAGAGGCCCGCAAGGCTTGCATCCCGGTCTCGCTTAGACAGCCTGCGCCCATCCGGGGCCAGCAGCAATGGAACGTGTGCAAAGCTGGGGGGCGAGAACCCCAGCAGGCGGAAAAGGAAAATTTGCCGGGGGGCAGAGGGAAGCAGATCCCTGCCCCGGACCACCTCAGTCACGCCCATATCGGCGTCGTCCCCCACTACGGCCAGCTGGTAAGCAAACACGCCGTCGGACCGGCGAAGAATGAAATCCCCGCATTCCCGCGCCAGGTTCTGACGGATTTGCCCATAGTGCAAATCTTCAAACGAAACCGTTTCATCCGGTACCCGCAGACGCAGAGCGGGGGAACGGCTTTGAGAAAGCCGCTGCACTTCTTTTTGAGAAAGCCTCCGGCATTTGCCGGAATAAATCACATCCCCATCGGAAGCGTGGGGGGCGTCGGCCGCGTGCAGTTCCGCCCTGCTGCAAAAGCATGGGTACACCAGACCCGTTTTGTCCAGCCGGTCCAGAAGCGCCTGATAATAGGTGCTGCGGCTCCCCTGAAAGTAAAACGGCCCACCCGCCGTGCCGCCCCGATCCCATACAAGGCCTAACAGGGCAAGATCACGCTCTGCCAGGGCGGTATACTCCGGTCGGGTGCGCTCCAAGTCCAGATCCTCGATCCGCAGAAGCACTTCCCCTCCCTGGGATTTCGCTGATAACCAGGCGAGCAGGGAGCAAAACAGGTTCCCCAAATGAAGCCCGCCGCTGGGCGTGGGGGCAAACCGCCCCGTGACCCGTCCCACGTTACTCCTCCGGGACTACGGGCAGGCCGCAGAGATACCGCCGGACCATGTCCAATGCCTGGGACGCAGCACAGTGCCGGTGCCATTCCCGGCTCTTGGTGCGGCCAATGGGCGAGCGCTTTGCCACCCAGGTATTTTTTCCATCGCTCAGGGCGATATAGATCAACCCTATCGGCTTTTCCGCCGTACCGCCGTCCGGCCCGGCAATGCCGGTAATGCCAACGCCGATATCGCTGCTGGCCTGGTGAACGATCCCCTCCGCCATGGCCCGGGCAGTTTCCTCGCTGACGGCGCCGTGGGTCTCCAGCGTCTCATGAGGTACCCCAAGCAGGGCTTCCTTTGCTTCGTTCGCGTAGGTGACACACCCCAGGTGGAATACCGCGGAAGAACCGGGAATATCCGTGATCCGTTTGGACAGCAGGCCGCCGGTGCAGGATTCCGCGCAAGCCAGAGTCTTATGCTGCTTCCCCAGCTCCATTACCACCAGTTCCTCCAGGGACTCCACATCCACGCTGTAGACAAAATCTCCCAGCCGCTTTTTGATCTCCTGGATTAAGGGCTGGCACATTTTATCCGCTGTCCGCTCATCCGCCGCTTTTGCCGTGACCCGCAGCATACATTCCCCTTCTTTGGCGTAGGGGGCCAGAGTGGGATTTTCCCCATCCATCTTGTCGTCCATGATCATGGCCACCGGAGCCTCCCCCTTGCCGAAAATGTGGACGTTGTGTGACACGATCACCGATTTCTGTCCCCGCTTTAAATACGGAACCGCCTGATGCTTCAGCATGGGTTCCAGCTCTGAGGGCGGGCCGGGGAGCATGAGCACCGTGCAGCCGTTTTCCGCTTGGAAAGCGCAGCCCGGGGCGGTGCCGTTATCGTTACACAGCACGGTGCACCCTTCCGGGAGCCAAGCTTGCTTTTCCTGGTTCGGGGTGACGGACGCAGCGTTGAAGTAATTGCGGATACGGTCCAGGCTTTCCTGGTGGAGCACCAGCTTTTTCCCGGCGGCGGCCGCCACGGTTTCCTTTGTGAGGTCATCGGTAGTTGGCCCCAGGCCCCCGGTCATAATCAACAGGTCGCACCGGGAAAGAGACGTCTCCACCGCGTGCCGCAGGCGTTCGGGGTTGTCCCCCACTACTGCGGAGTATAACAGGTTAATGCCTAAACCGGACAGCTCCCGGGCCACAATGGCGGTATCCGTATTCACCACCTGGCCCAGCAAAAGCTCTGTGCCAACAGAAATGATCTCTGCATTCATATTTTTCCTTCCTTCCCAAATTGAAGCGGGCATCCCCGCGAACCGGCCTATTTTTATTATGTGTTTTCCTTCGAGTTTCTTATCATCCTTTTCCTTCCGCTGACCCATAAGCCGTGATGTGCCTGCATTCCAGCCGCCCTAGGGCATCCTCCAGCAGGGCCTCGCCGTCGATAGCCTTTTCCGCTTCCTCCACAAAATGGAGAATGGGCCGGGTGCGGGGATGCTTGGGCGTGAAAATGGTGCAGCAGTCCTCAAACGGCTCGATGGAAATATCATAGGTGTCGATCTTATACGCCAGCTTCACGATCTCCGATTTATCCATCCCAATCAGTGGGCGGAACACGGGCATAGATACCGCCGCATCAGTACAGGCAATGGCTTGGAGGGTCTGGCTGGCCACCTGGCCCAAGCTTTCCCCGGTGATCAGAGCGGAGCAGCCCTCGTCCCGGGCGACTCTCTCCGCTGCTTTCAGCATAAACCGCCGAAGAATTACGGTACCCAGATCCTCCTGGCAGCAGTCCCGGATGGCTTCCTGCAGACGGGTAAAATTCACGGTGATCAGCTTGATCCTGCCGGCGTATTCGCTGACTCTTTTCAGCAGGCGCACCACCTTGTCGAAAGCCTGCTCGCTGGTGTAGGGTGGGCTTGCGAAGTGGACGGCGGTAAGCTCCAGCCCTCGCTTGGCCATCTGCCAGGCGGCCACCGGGCTGTCTAATCCCCCGCTGATCAGCATCAGACCCTTACCCCCGGTGCCTACCGGAATACCCCCCGCTCCAGGCTCCGGGTCGGTGTGGACGTAAGCGCAGGCTTCCCGGACCTCCACCCGCACGGTCAGACCGGGCTGATGGACGTCCACCGAAAGGTGGGGGAATTTTTCCAGCAGATACGCGCCCACTTCGGCGGAAATTTCGGGAGATTTATAAGGGAATTTCTTATCGCTCCGCTTGCACTCCACTTTGAAGGTGGAAACCTCCTCCAGGGCATCGCGCAAATATTCCGCCGCCCTTTCGCAAATCTTCCCCAGGTCCTTCTCCGTTTCCCCGGCCCGGGCGCAGCCCACAATGCCGAAAATTTTGCGGCATCTCTCCGCCGCCAGGTCCATGTCGGCCCGGTCATTTTTGGGCTGCACATACACGGTGGACTGCAGGGATGTCACGGAAAACTCCCCTGCGTCTTTGAGCCTTCGGCGGATATTCTTCAAAAGGGCGTCCTCAAAGGCCCGGCGATTCAGGCCTTTCAGAGCGATTTCTCCCAGCTTTAACAGGATAACTTCCTTTGCCATGCGGTCACAACTCCCAGTGTCCAATATTTTCTTTTTTCATCGTTTTTCCAAGGTTTGCAATCCCTCTTTCAAGGCCGACGCCAGCGCCTCCACATCTTCCTCTGTGGAAAACCGGGAAAAGCTGGCCCTCAAGGAAGAATCGACGCGCTCTTCCGGCAGGCCCATCGCCATAAGCACATGGCTGGGTCTGGCCTTGCCACAGGCGGATCCGGAGGACACATAGACCCCCCGCTCCGACAAAAAGTGAAGCATAGTCTCCGCTCGGACAGCGCCGACGGAAAAATTCAAAATGTACGGCAGGGCGTCCTCCGGGGAATTGATCTCCACCCCCGGCAGGGCACGCAGGCTTTCCCGCAAAAGCCGGTTCAGCCTTTCCACCTTTGGCAGCAACTCTGCCGGGCGGGGCATTTGCCGCACCGCTTCCCCAAAGGCGCAGAGCAGCGGAACACTTTCCGTACCGGACCGCAGCCCCCGCTCCTGCCCGCCGCCAAACAGCCGGGGCAGGATCCGCGCGCCCTTCCTCACGTATAAGGCCCCTGCCCCTTTTGGCCCATGAACTTTATGGGCGCTGATGGTAACCAAATCCGCCCCCAGCTTTCTGGGGAAAAATTCCAGCTTGCCAAAAGCCTGCACCCCGTCCACATGGAGCAAACCGGGAGCCTTTGCCCGCCGGAGTGCCTTTGCCGCCGCCTGGACGGGCAAAATCGCGCCGGTTTCATTGTTTACCAGCATAATGCTGACCAAAACAGTCTTTTCATCTATTACGGAAACGATTTGTTCCTCAGAGATTTCCCCCCGGCTGTCCGGCTGGAGGTAAACCACCTGAAAGCCCTGACGCTCCAGCTCCTTCATGGGGTTTAATACGGAGTCGTGTTCGATCATGGTGGTGACCACCCTGTTCCCCCGGCGCTTTCCCGCTTCCGCGGCTCCAAACACAGCCAGATTGTTACCTTCGGTGCCACCGCTGGTAAAAACGATCTCCTCCGGCTTTGCTCCTAGGCTGGCTGCCACTGTTTCCCGGGCGGCTTCCAGCTTCTGCCTGGCGCGGAAGCCCCGGCTGTGCAGGCTGGAAGGATTGCCGTATTCCTCCGTCATCATTTTTGCCGCCGCTCTTGCCACCTCGGGAAGTACCCGGGTTGTGGCGGAATTGTCAAGATAATGTTCGCTTTTGATTTCCATGCCGACAGCCTCCCGTTTCAGGGCAGTTTTCGATATCCCGTGGCAAAATCCACCTGGTTGCGCAGCGGCTCCCCGGCCAGGAACCGACGGAGGTTCTCCGCGCAGATCTCCAAAATCCTCTCATGGGTCTCCCTGAGGTGGTAAAAGCCAGATATGTGAGGGGTGACCACTGCCGTAGGAAGCTTCCACAGCCGATGGCCCGGGGGCAGCGGCTCCGGGTCGGTCACGTCCAGGCCCGCGCCGGAAAGCTTCCCGCTTTCCAGGGCGTCGCACAGGGCTTCGGTATCCACAATGGTCCCCCGTCCGACGTTCAGCAGGACCGCACCGTCCTTCATGGCTTCGATCCGCTCCCGGCTGAGCATGTTCCGGGTGGATTTCGTGCCCGGCAGGGTTACTGCCACCACATCCGCCAGGGGCAGTACGCTGTCCAGCTCCTCTGTGAGACAAACTTGGTCGGCGTAGTCGGGCTTTTCCATGTTTTTCCTGCGCACGCCAATAACCTTTGCCCCCAGAGCCTTGCACCGTTTGCCGAACTCGCCGCCGATATCCCCCATGCCCAGCACCAGCACAGTGGAACCGTACACTGAGCCAACCGCGCCCTGAGAGCGCCAGCTCCCGGCTTTCTGGGCGTCCCGATACAGCTCCAGCTTTTTGAGAATCTCAAACAGCATCCCCAAAAGGTGCTCCGAGATCGCCAAGCCGTAAGCCCCGGTGGCATTGGTGAGCAGCGCCCCTTCCGGAAGGATCCCTGGTTTCAGATAAGCCTCTACCCCGGCGCTGTTGGTCTGGAGCCACCGCAATTGCTTTGCCTGCTTTAAAATGTCTATTTCCACATTTCCCAAAATGATCTCCGCCCAAGCGGCGTCCTCTGCGGTGAGAGGGCCTTCGTCCAGCAGTTCCGCAAAGGGTTGACCACCGATCAGCCCTTCGGACCGCAGCGCGCTTGCCCCCTTAAAGCGAAACTCGCACTCCGGCGCAGCCTGCCGCAACAGCGTCCGGTGCGCAGGCTCGCAGGGAATGGTGACCAGGATATGTTTGACCGTGTTCATAGGGACATCCTTTCCCAAATTAAAATCACAAGCTTTCGATTTCCGCCATCCACACTGCGGCGCTGGCGTCGCTTGGCATGCGGAAGTCCCCCCGAGGGGACAGAGTGACGGATCCAACCTTTGGGCCGTCCGGCAGGCAGGACCGCTTAAACTGCTGGGTAAAGAACCGGCGGTAGAAGGTTCGCAGCCACTTTTTGATCACCGCTCCGTCATATTTCCCGGCAAAGGTCCGGCAGGCCATGCGGTATATTTTCCCCGGCGTAAAACCGAAGCGCAGCATATAATACAGGAAAAAATCGTGCAGCTCATAGGGACCCACCAGCTCCTCTGTCTTTTGGGCAATCTCCCCGTTTTTAGGCGGCAGAAGCTCGGGGCTTACCGGCGTGTCTAAAACGTCGTATAGCGCCTGCTTCAGCCGTTCCGGGCTGCGGTCGGCCTCGTACCGCACCAAATGGCGCACCAGGGTTTTAGGGATGGACGCATTCACACCGTACATAGAGATGTGGTCGCCATTGTAGGTGGTCCAGCCCAGGGCCAGCTCTGACAGATCCCCGGTGCCAAGAACAATCCCCCCCAGCTTATTGGCCATGTCCATCGCCACCTGGGTGCGCTCTCGGGCCTGGGAATTTTCAAAGGTCACGTCCAGTGTTTCCTCACTTTGGCCGATATCTGCAAAGTGCTGCCGCACCGCCTTTTCAATGGAGATTTCCTGAAAATCCGCCCCTAGTTCCTCCGCGATCCGCCGGGCGTTGCTCTTGGTCCTGGCGGTGGTACCGAAGCAGGGCAGGGACAGGGTGTGAATACCTTCTCGTGGAAGCCCCAGCCGATCAAAGGCCCGAGCCGCCGCCAACAGGGCCAAAGTGGAATCCAGCCCCCCGGAGAAGTTCAGCACCAAATCTTTGCAGCCAATGTGTTTTAACCGGGTAGCAAGGCCCACGGCCTGCATGGTCAGAATCAATTCGCACCGACTGGAAAGGCCGGCCCGATCCTTAGGTACAAAGGGGAATTGATCAAACTGCCGGGACGGCTCAAAGGCCGCCAACGTTTCCTTCTCATATTGGAAGGGCACGCGAGAAACGCCATCGTCTACTGTTAAGGGCTTCCAGGTGTTCATTCGGCGGCGCTCCCGCTGGAGACGCTCCAGGTCAATCTCCGCCGTAATCAGTCCATTGGAAAAAAGCGCGCTTTCCTTAAGGAGGGTTCCGTTTTCCGCAATGAGATCGTGTCCGGCAAACACCATATCAGTGGTGGATTCCCCCAACCCGCTGTCCGCGTAAATATATGCGCACAACTGCCGGGCGGACCACTGCTTGACCAGATCCCGGCGGTACTCGGCCTTGCCAATGGTTTCATCGCTGCAGGAGAGATTCAAAACCACGGTGGCGCCGTGCTGGGCCAATCTGGCGCTGGGGGGCTGTGTGCCCCAAAGATCCTCGCAGATTTCCGCGCCGACGATCAGTCCATCCACATTCCCGCAGGCAAACAGCATGTCGCCCAAAATCGTTTCCTGTCCCGCAAAGGTCACGGGAATCGCGCCATCCGGCCACGGTGTAAAATGCCTTATCTCATAAAATTCCGAATAATTGGGGATGTTCTTTTTGGCCGGCAAGCCCAGGAGCTTCCCCTTTTGGAAGAGAGCCGCACAGTTGTACAGCGCCCCATTCCGGGCCACGGGCACGCCCACGGCACAGAGAATATCCAGCTCCGCCGTTTCCGCCATCAAACGGGCCAGACCCTTCTCCCCGGCAGAAAGCAGCGTCCGATCCAGAAACAGATCCCCGCAGGTATAGCCGGTAACAGCCAACTCCGGGAAGCACACAATCCCGCAGCCCTCTGCCGCGGCCTGCCGGATCAATTCGCCGATCCGGTCTATGTTGGCTTCCACGTCTGCCACTCCCACTACAGGGGTGGCCGCTCCAATCCGAAAAAATCCGTCTTTCAAAAATAAATCCCTCCAAAATTCCAATTGAATTTCCCGCTGACTGATTTCCCCTCGGCGGGTGCATATGCAGCACGCGAAACAGATTTTGCCGCTTTCGCGCTTATTCCCATACGCTGGGAAATCCCCAACACGGCAATGCCGCCGCATTGGGGACCAGGTTTCTAAAATCAGGACCAGTCAACCGTCCCGTCTGAATCGGAATCGCTGCCGGAACTCTCATCCGGGGGCAGAGGATCCGGAAGCTCCGAAGACGGCCCTTCCGGTTCTGGGGTAGGTGATCCTGTCGGCTCCGGCGCCGGCGTAGGATTGCTGCTCGATTCAGGCGGCTTCGTGGGGGCAACGGTGGGAGTGGGCGAAGGAGCGGCGTCGGTCGTACCGGATTCCTTCGTGGTGTCCACCTTGTCGGTATCCGTTCCCGGACCTACCGAGTAGGTGATGCCGGTCGGCGCATAATAAGAAGAGGGCAGTTCCTCTGACTTCACTTCCTGATCTCCCTTGTAATAGATTCGCCAGGCCCGGGCGGAATAGCCGCTGTTTCCGGAGGAAACCCGGACATACTGGCCTTTTGTCAAATTGTCGTCCTCTTTGAAACGGACCTCGGACAGCGGATCCTCATAGCCGGTCTGCTCGCTCCCCACAGAGATGTTATCCCACTCTTCCGGGAAGCAGCCGTAAAAATTGACATGCAGCGTTACGCCGTCCATCCAGGAAGCGATAAATACCGGAGTCTCCAACGGGTTGCGGAATTGGAAATCGATATTCCCGTAATCCACCGTGGCGTCCAGGCCGATCGGACAGTAGGTGGAAGGGCTGCTGTGGCACTCTCGGGAAACAATCTCCATCCCGGCCAGCAAGGCCGCATTGTACAGGGTGGTAGAGCCTTGGCATATTCCGCCGCCGTACACCTGCACAGACAGCCCGCCCATCAGGCCGCCGGCCATTTTCCAGCCGGCGTTGGGGTCGGTGCTGTCCCCAATGGTGCCATTGTAGGAGAAAGTCTCCCCGGGCTGCAGGATCGTACCGTTGACCAGGCTCAGAGCCAGGGCCATATTGCTATTGCCGTTTTCCGTGTTGGTGGACTCCGTGGTATAAGAGGACATCAGCTTGAAGTTTTCGGAAAGGTACTGCTTGGTGATTTTAGGCTGTGTCTCCAAAAAAGCCGCCTGGATAGCCCCGCCGTGCTTTTGGGAAAGAAGCTGCCGCACGCTTTTCAAGGTGGTGACCATATCGGCCCGGCTGCCCTTCTTTTCCTCGGTAAAGACGAAAGCATCTCCGGTGTACTCGGAAACTGTGGCGTCCTGGCCCTTGGTGAAACAGGCCTTCGCCGCCTCCTCCAGCTTCTTTTTCCCCTCCTCGGACAGGTCGGTCACATAGGAAAGGGGGTACTCACCGGCTTCCCCAGTTTCCAGAAGCCGGGGCAGCGTCAGCTCCAGCACATCCGTGGTTTGAAAATCCTCTTTTGTCAGGGAAACAGTGTCCTCTTTAAATTTTACGGTGATTTTCAGGGCATCTACCGCTTCCTGCAGGGACTGTCGGCAGATCTCCAGCGCTTCCTCCGCAGTTTTTCCGGAAATATCCTTCCCGCCAATGCTTGTTCCCTGGGGAAACACGGAAAGGTCCTCAGCTTCCGACGATACTGCGGAAGAGCTGTTTTCCGGCTCTTCCCGGTTACAGGCGGAAAGCCCCGCGGCCAAAAGCAGCGGGGCCGCCACCAAAAGCAGCCATTTTTTCCATTGTCTCACGGCCATCTCCATCCTTTCACAGATTTCCAAATAAAAGCGCTGACATTTTGGAGCTTCGGCCCGCTTTTTCTGCGCCTGATTCTCAAAATAATTGATTTAATTTTATTATACCTTTCCCGAGAGCAAAAGTAAAGCATGGAAAAGGTTTCAAAATGGTTACGAAACCCTCTTTTTTACAGATTCCTTAAAACGCTGATTTTACTCTGGCGTTTATCCGGAAATTATTGTATAATAAATAATTATGGGGAAAGTGTTTGGTTTTTGATAATTACAAAATTGGGGAGAGTTGTATGAAAATTTTACTGTTGACCGCCGCCACGGGCGGTGGGCATTTGCGGGCCGCCCACGCTGTGGAGCAGTATATCCAAAGCAACACGGAATACCAGGTTTCCACTGTGGACGCCTTAAAGGCCGTGGGAAAAATTATGGACAAGACCGTGTGCGACTGCTACTTGTTCATGGCCAAAAAAGCGCCGGCGCTGTTTGGGCGGCTGTATAAGCAGACCAACAAGCAGAACCACTTCTCCAACCTGGTTCCAAAGCTCAGCGGACTGTTCAGCGGGCTTCTGTTCAAAACCATTGAGGAGCAGCAGCCGGATGTGATCATCACCACCCATCCCTTTGCCACGGAAATGGTTTCCGACTTGAAAAAGGACGGCCTGATTCAGGCGCCGCTGATTTGCGTCATCACCGATTACGGTGTGCACCGAGCCTACGTGGCAGACAAGGTTGACGCTTACGACGTCGCCAGCGAGGATATGATTGCAGAGCTGCAGGCCTTTGGCGTGGCACCGGAAAAGGTGTATCCCTTCGGCATCCCCGTGCATGATGTCTTTTTCAATTCCGGCAACCGGAAGCAGACCCTGCAGGAGTTGAACCTCGACCCCGATCTTCCCACAGTGCTGTTTATGGCGGGGAGTTTCGGCGTTTCCAATATCATCAAGCTATATCGGCAGCTGGAGTCCTCCGACACGCGGATGCAAATCATCATTATCACCGGGCGGAACAAGAAATTATATGAAGCCTTTGAAAAGGAGCTGGCGGTAGGTACCCGCATTCCTTCCCGGCTGATCTTCTTCACCGACGAAGTGGAAAAATACATGCATGCTTCCAATCTTTTGGTGACAAAACCCGGCGGCCTCACCGTTTCAGAAGCCCTGGCTTGCGGCCTGCCTATGGCGGTGTTCGACGCCATTCCCGGCCAGGAGGAGGACAATGCCCAGTTCCTGGCCACCCACGACATGTGTGTGCGTCTGCACAAAGGCGGCGACTTTGCCGGGGAGATTTCCTCGCTGCTTCAAGAAAAGGAGCGGCTGCAGTCCATGCGGGAGAACTGCCGGGTGTTTGACAAATCCCAGTCCATCCCCAACCTGCTGGCGCTGATTCGCAGCCTGGTCGCCCAGCAAAGCGAAGCGGAAGCGCTTTCCGACAAAGGGGCATAATTTCAATCGGCCCTCTGTTCCATTAGACGGAACAGAAGGCCGATTTGTTACATAACAGGTGAAAAATTATCTATGCGGGGGTTGGCTGTCGGAAAGGGAAAACACAAAAATGGCCGATTTTTTCCCCGACACCAGGATGTCAAACCTCTTTTCCAGACACAGGACGGGAAAAGCTTTCGCCGCCGCGGCCAACTCTTCCTTGCCGGCGGTGAGCAGCACCGCCCTGCCGCCGGGCCGCAGAACCGCGCAGAACTGCTCCAGCATCCGCCGATAAAATTCGGCAAGATCCATCCCCACGTCCCGGTACAGGCCCCAGGGTGGGTCGGTGATTACGGCATCCACTGTTTTGGCGCCCAGCGTGCGGCACAGAGACAGGGCATCCCGGTTCTCCACCACGATGGCCCCGGATTTTCCGGAAAGCCGTTCCCAGGTACGCTTTACCGCTTTTTCATCTGTGTCAAAGGCGTAGACCCCGGTATAGGGAAACCGCGCACACCGCTGCAAAGGGATGGCCCCGGAGCCGCAAAAGGGATCCAGCACTGTGTCCGTATGCCGGGGCTGGGTCAGCCAGCACAGCATGTACGCCAGCTCGGGGTGCAGCTCACCGGGAGCCAGAAGCTTATCGTAGGCCATGTGCCGGGACAGCCGCTTTAAAAACCAGCAGGTTCCTTCGCTGCGGGAAAGCAGCCAGAACTCCATATCCGGTCGGCTCCTGTCCACCCGCAGGCCGGAAAGCTCGGCAATTTTCTTTTCCAATCGGTCCCGGGGGCCGCGTTCCACAGAAACCAGGCGGTTTCGCTGCGAGGTCACCAGCCGGAAGGTCTTAGCTTTGGCTGGATGTTCCCGCACCGCGTCCCAATCCGCCTGTACGAACGGAAGCTTCCGAAGATAGTCCTCCAGCGCCTGCGAACTTTGATTTGTCTCGCTTTGGTGCAGCACCCGGAACACGTTGTTAAAGCAAAACAGATTTAAATCGCTGTAAGGTACGGCGGTTTCAAACTCCACCGCCCCGTCCATCCGGCAGGGAATCTCCACATCTTGTAAACGCTGGCGGAGCATCCCCTCCACGATTTCCTCCGCGCCGGACAGGAACGTGCCAAAAAATTTATGTTTCATCGCGGTTTTATCCCCCGTTTGTCAAAACGCTGAAAAATTTTCTTTTCGCTCTTTCCTCTTTACCGAGACAGCGATTCTGTGTTATGATTGTTTTAGAAATAAGGAAACGCGGGAAAGCCCGCGAAAAATCTGTTGTGGAAAGGATCGGGAGTCATGGCTGTTACAGGGAACATGCTGATCGCCCAGTCCGGCGGGCCTACGGTGGCGGTAAACGCCTCTTTGTCCGGAGCGCTGAAGCGCGCCATGAAGCACGGGGAAATCAAAGAGATCTATGGGGCCAGGAACGGGGTGGAGGGCATCCTGCGGGAGGATCTGGTCCCACTGCGCCCCCTGCTTTCCCGGGAAGAGGATTTTCTGCGCCTAAAGCGCACCCCCTCTATGGCGCTCGGTTCCTGCCGGAAGCGTTTGGCGGAGCAGCCGGACAGGGAATATGAACGGGTGCGGGACATTTTCCACCGGCACAACATCAAATATTTTTTCTACATCGGCGGCAACGATTCCATGGACACCTTGAAGAAGCTGGCCGACTATTTTCGGGATGCCGGGGAAGATATCCGAACCGTGGGCATCCCAAAAACCATTGACAATGACTTGAACTGTACAGACCACACTCCAGGGTTCGGCTCGGCGGCCCGGTACATTGCCACCATCGTGGCGGAAACCGCCTGCGACAACGATATTTATAGCATCCCGTCCATAGTCCTCATTGAGATCATGGGCCGCAACGCGGGGTGGCTTACTGCCGCTTCGGCTTTGGCCCGGCGGCCGGGTTGTACCGCCCCGCACATCATCTGTATGCCGGAGGTGCCATTTGACGAAAAGGCCTTCCTGCGCCGGACGGACGGGCTGTGGAGCACAAACAAGCACTTGATCATCGCCGTTTCAGAGGGCATCCGCTATGCGGATGGACAATATGTGGCCGCCGCGGCAAAAACGGACGCTTTCGGCCACCGGCAGCTGGCAGGGGCCGCGCATCGGCTAAGTGCCCTGTTGTGGGAAAAATACGGCTGCAAGGTGCGGGCCGTGGAGCCGAATATTCTGCAGCGGGCGGCTTCCCATCTCCGCTCGGAAACGGACATCGAGGAAGCCTGCCGCATTGGCGCCGAAGCCGTTTCTATGGCAGTGGCGGGAAAAACCGGAGTAATGGCCACCCTGACGAGGGTATCCAACAAGCCTTATCTGGTCCGCTATGAGTGCACGGACCTTGAAAACGTGGCCAACGTGGAAAAGACCGTGCCCCTGGAATGGATCGACCAGGAGCGCATGGACATCCGCCCGGAGCTTCGGGAATACCTGCTGCCGCTGATCGAAAGCCCCGGCAAGGAGCAGTCTGCCATCCCGCTATATTTCTGCTTAAATCCTGAAATTTAAGAAACATTCCTGTCAGTTATTAGGTTAAACCGTCGCGCACCGCACTTTTGGCAGGCGCGGCGGTTTCTTTTGCCGGGAAAAGAAAATGCGCGCGGCCCTATATTTTTTCCAACTTGGCATAATTGGCAAACAGCTTTTTAGTTCCCACCTTGTCAAAGGCGATTTCCAGCAGCGTGTCGTTGGCCATGGGGGAAGCGGTGAGGATCAGGCCCTGGCCAAAGGTTCTGTGGCGCACGGAATCCCCTGCCTTAAAGGTTCCCACAGGCGCGGGCTTTACCGGGTGGGGCTGGTATACCTGGGAAGCGAACCCTCCGGCCAGGGCCGCTCCGTTGTCCGGGCGGTTTCCCCAACTCCCAAAGGAAGGCATCACGCCGGAGGATCCATAGGAATATTCCCGGGTGCGGGTGCGTTCCACCAATTCTTCCGGGATCTCCTCGGCAAACCGGGAAATCTTGTTCCGGTTGGTGGAGCCGAAAATCATCCTGGATTCCGCATTGTAGAGATATAGTTCTTCCTTGGCCCGAGTGAGGGCCACATAGGCCAGCCGCCGCTCCTCCTCCACCTGGGTGGGATCGTATAGCACGGCGTTGCCGGGGAACACCCCCTCTTCCCATCCGGGCAGGAACACCACCGGGAACTCCAGGCCCTTGGCGGAATGGATGGTCATCAGCACCACAGAATCCGTACCCTTGTCATAATTGTCAATATCTGTAAACAGGGAGACCTCCTCCAGAAACCCGGAAAGGCTGGCTTCCTCGCCTGCTTCTTCCTCATACCGGCGAAGCATGGAGGAAAGCTCCCGCACGTTTTCAATGCGCTCCTCCGCCTTTTCCGGCTCTTCCGTTAGAAGGAATTCCTCATATCCCACAGCTTCCAGCACTTCTCCGTACAGTTGGCTGGGCGATTCGCCCTCTTCATTCTTTTCAATAAAGGAACCCAGCATTTTTGTGAACGCCGCCAGCTTTCCCGCTGCCCGGGACAGGGCGGGGTACTCTTCAGCCCTGGAAAGTGTCTCAAATAAGGTCTCCCCCAACTGCTGGCCGATTTGTGCGGCGGTGTCCACCGTCTTGTCCCCAATGCCCCGTTTAGGGGTGTTCAGGATCCTGCGCAGGCGTATTTCATCCGCCGGATTGTTGATGGCGCTCAGATAGCCGATCATGTCCCGGATCTCTTTCCTGTCAAAAAAGCGGGTACCGCCGATGATCCGGTACGGGATGCCCTGCTTTGCAAAATTCCGTTCCAGCATGGACGACTGGGAGTTCATCCGGTACAGGACGGCATAGTCGGAAAAATGCCGGCCATCTGCCACGCCGTCCAAAATCACCTTCGCTACCCGGTCCGCTTCGTCCGCCTCGTTTTCCGCAGTGTGCAGGGACAGCTTTTTCCCCGCTCCGGCATTGGTCCAAAGGTTTTTCCCCTTTCGCTCCAGGTTATGGGAGATCACCGCGTTGGCGGCGTCTAAGATATTCTGCGTAGAGCGGTAATTTTGCTCTAGGCGGATCACTGTCGCTCCGGAAAAATCCTGCTCAAAATTTAAAATGTTCTCGATGGTCGCTCCCCGGAACCTGTAGATGCTTTGATCGTCATCGCCCACCACGCACAAGTTCCCGCTCCGCTTTGCCAGCAGGTTCACAAACTCGTACTGTGCGCGGTTCGTATCCTGATATTCGTCCACCATGATGTACCGAAACCGATTTTGGTAATATTCCAGCACATCGGGGCAGTTTTGGAATAAGCGCACAGTGTTGAGAATCAAGTCGTCAAAATCCATAGCGTCGGCGTCCTCCAGCCGCCGCTGGTAGGCAGTATAGGCTCTGGCCACCAACTGCAGGCGGAAATCGGATCCGGCGTTCTGCTCGTATTCCGCCGGCAGGATCAGCTGGTCCTTTGCGCGGGAAATCTCCCCCAAAATGGCCTTGGGAGACAGTGCCTTTTCCGATATCTCCAAATCCGCCATGACATTTTTCATGAGCCGGCGGCTGTCATCCGTATCATAAATGGTAAAGTGGGAGGAAAACCCCAGCCGGTCCCCATCCCGCCGGAGAATCCGGGCGCATCCGGAATGAAAGGTGGACGCCCAAACGTCGTTCCCTGCTTCCCCCAGCATGCCGCAGAGCCGGTCCTTCAATTCTCCCGCCGCCTTGTTGGTGAACGTGATGGCCATCACCTTCCAGGGCAGGCAGGGATCCACGGAAAGCCGGGATACGGTCTGCTCCGGCAGATCCCTTTCTCCGCAGAGATACGCCCGGCAGGCCGCTTCATCCTCCTCGGTAAAGGCAGGCTGCACCATGCCGCTGTTATATGCTTTGCCGTAGCGAATCAAATTGGCAATGCGGTTCACCAGCACGGTGGTTTTGCCGCTGCCCGCTCCGGCCAGCACCAGGACAGGCCCCTCGGTAGTGAACACCGCCTGGCGCTGGCGGCCGTTCATCCGGGAAAACTCCTTTTCCATCACCTGTTTCCGCAGCTTTACGATCTCATCTCTGGAAAATGCCATATCTTTCGTTCCCCTTCTACAAAATGTCACGGCCGGCGTTCCGGCCCCTTTTCTCCCAATTTATTTGCCAGCACAGCCAGCTGTTCCAGAGAAAGCTGCTCCGCGCGGGCGTTTTTTGCCGCGCCCGCCGTTTCCAGCGCTTCTTCCGCCTGGCCCTTTGTAAACCTTCCCCCGGCGGCAATGGAATTGGCCGCCGTCTTTCGCCGTTGTGCAAAGGCCGCCCGCACCGTGGAAAAAAACAGCGCCTGGTCATCTACCCGTACTGGCGGCTCCTTCCGGAGCGTCAACCGAATCACCGCAGAATCCACATTGGGCGGGGGCAGGAAGCTTCCCCTGCCCACCTGGAATAAAACCTCAGGCTGGCAGTGATACCACACCGAAGCGCTGACTGCCCCGCACTCACGGGATCCGGGCCGTGCGCAGATGCGCTTGGCTGCTTCCCGCTGAACCATCACTGTCACGTTTTCCAGGGGCAGTCCGGTTTCCAACAGGCGCATGACCACCGGGGACGTGATATAGTAAGGCAGGTTCGCGCAGACACAAACTTTCTTCCCGGCAAATTTTTCCCGGATCAGCCGGTGAAGATCCAGCTCCAGCACATCCCCCTCCACCAACTCCACATTGGGGCAGTCCGCAAGGGTTTCCTCCAGTACGGGAAACAACCGACGGTCCAGCTCCACAGCCGCCACCTTTCCCGCCCGCTGGGCCAACTCCCAGGTGAGCACCCCCACCCCGGGTCCGATCTCAATCACACCGGTATCCTTATCCGCCCCGCAGGCTTCGGCCATCCGAGGGCAGACGCCGGGATTGATCAGAAAATTCTGGCCCAGGGATTTTGAAAAACGGAACCCGTGACGGGTCAAAACATCTCTCAGGTATCCGGGATCAGAAAGCCTGTTCAACCGCGCTCCCTCCTTTCGCATCCGCCAAGCCGGTGCGGTACAGCCGCCGCACCCCATCGTCGTACACCTTTGTAAACATTCGGTCGATAGCTTCCTCGTCCACCTGGTACGAGGACCGTTCGAAATCGCTGACCAAAACATAGTCAACGGAAAACTCCCGGAACCAGTTCTCCGACTGTTCCGGTTCCTCGTACATCCGCTGGGCTAATGCTTCATTTTTCCCATAGGGCAGGCCGTGATAGTACAGATACGCCGGGGAGCCGCAGACAATGTTCCTGCCGGTGAGCGCCGCGATTTCATTGTTGTGCCGGGTATCAGTGAGAATCACCGCGTCCGGAGGGACCGTTTCCTCCACAAATTCGCACAGGGCAATGGCACTTTCCCCAAACAGCTCGTATTTCGCCACGGCCTCCCGGCCCAGGGTCAGTGCTGCGGAGCAGACACAGACAAACGTCCCGGCGGCAGCCAACGTTCCACGCAGGCCCCGGCTTTTTACAAGTCCCAGCAACCGGCAGGCGCTTTCCGCAGCGGCGCAGCATAGCAGGGCAAACGCCGCGTACAACAGTTTGTTGTTGTCGTAATCGTTGGGCTGGAATTCCACGAATTCCGCCAGAAACCACAAAAACAACGCCGGGGAATATTTAGAAAATTCCCGGTCCTTCGCCGTAAGCAGTCCAAAAAAGGCCAGCACTCCCGCAAGGCCCAGATTTTTCAAATAGAACGTCAGGTAGTTTTCCTCTCCCAGGGACCAGCCAAAATGCCCTCGCAGGAAGCTGCCGTTTCCTATCTGCCGGAAGGTCCAAAAGCAAAGCTGGGGCAGTGCCAACGCACAGGCCGTAATCAGCAGAATCCCCCACGTCCCGGCAAGAGCGCGCAATTCTCCCCGGCGCGCAGCCTTCACCACCAGGAAGCAGAGCCACAGGATAAACAGTCCTCCGGCGGACAGCGCAAACCACAGCAGGCCGGAGGAATCTAATTTCCCGTTCCGGCGCAGAAGCTGCTGGATGAGAACCATACAGGGCAGCCCCAGCAGAACCGCCGCCCTGCCGACCCGCGCCCCGGCCCGCTCCAGGGAAAGACCCCTCAGCAGGAACGAATGCAGCCAGGCCCCGCAGATCACTGCCAGCGCCACAAAGGAATGGGTGTGGATCATGGGCAGCAGGCCGGCAAATATACCCGCATATAAAAAATACCGCTTCTTCCCCTCAAAAGCTGCCCGATACAGCAAATACAAGGCGGGGAACAGCACCGCCCAGCCAAAAAGGGTAGCCCGTTGGGGGAGCATCATATCCACGATCACATTGACCCAGCGGATATTCCGGTCCACCAGGTTCGTCGGCGTCTGGTAGAACTTCGTAAAGATCCGGGTAAAATCCTCCCGGCTCCCTAAAAAGTACACAAAGCCAAAGCCGCCGTTAAAAAAGAACAGCACCCAGGCAAAGGCAGCTTTTCCGGCACTTCCCATGAGCCGGGAGGCAAACAGGTAAAAACCGAAAAACACCTGAAACCCGGCCAGGGCCATAGGCAGAAAATATGCCCATTTCAGCGGCGCGTCCAGCAGGTATAGGGAAGAGGAAACGCTGTCCCCCAAAAACGGGTAAGAAAGCAGACAGCCGGGCAGCAGGGAATATTCCGGAGGGAACTCCCCCTGCCTGGCAATGCTGGTGATAAAGCTCAGATGCATGCTCATATCCCCATAGGTGGCCTGGCTGGAAAAGATTTTCCCGTCCTCAAATAAAAAGGATTTCCACACCAACAGGGCAAAAAGCAGCGCAGCCCCAAAAACCAGCCATAGGAACTTTCGGCGGCGGAACAAACCGCCCACCCCGGAAAAGCCGGGACGCCCCCGTCCGGCCCACAGACAGGCCGCGGCGCAGCCCAGCGCCAGGCACATCGCAAGAAGATGGGCGGGAACAGAGAATCCCAGGAAAAAAGCAAACAGCACGGGAAACCACTGGAGCATCAAGCTGCCGCACACGCTTCCCAGCAGCAGCCGGACACCAGGGCTTTCCTCAGGCAGGGCCAACCGGGCTGCGCACAGCCCACAAGCCTGAAACCACAATAGCAGCCCCACCGCCGCCAGGGCACCCCACACCGAACCCTCCATGCCTTTCCCCCGTTTCCACTCTCCTTTTCCTGTTTGTTATCCTACCATTTTTCCCCAAAAAAGTAAAGCCGCTTGGCAGCGACTTAAACGCCGCCCGCCGCCGAAATTTTCTTTTCCTCCCGCAGATTTTGGATTTTCAAAGCCCTTTTCTTTTCCTGCAAAACACCGCTTTGCTCAGCACCGGGTGCGGAACACCTTCCCGCATTTTTGGCAGGTGACCTCGATCTCCCCCCTGCCCCTGGGTGCCCGCAGCCGCTGCTTGCAGGCCGGGCATTTAAAATACTTGTATTCCCGGCGCTGGCGAAACTTTCGCTGCTGAAACTGGAACCAGCTCTTCACAGGACCCCATAGCTTCCAAAAAGCCTGGTTTTCCCGCTGCCGGGCCGGGATATTCCGGGAAAACATGCGAAACAGCGCCCAAAACAGCAAAGCGTCCGCCGCCACATAGACCACCCAATACAGCGCACCGGGGAATAACTGAGCGCAAAGGGACAATACTACTCCCAGAAGCAGCAGGGCAACGTTGAGCTGATCGCCCCCGTACCGGCCGATCATGAACCTTCTTAACCGTTCCATCAGCATAAAAAAGCACCGTCTTTCCATAATTATATTAGTAAGTATAGACCTCTTTTCGGCGACTTTCAACCGGCCCGGAACAGCTTTAACGATAAATTCACAATTGAACAAGCGGTATAAAACATCAATGTAACGGAGGTATTTATCAATGGCAGAACTAAAGGGTAGCAAGACGGAAGCAAATCTGATGGCGGCGTTTTCAGGGGAATCCCAGGCGCGGAACAAGTACACCTACTACGCGTCCAAAGCCCGGAAGGACGGATACGAACAGATCGCCGGCATTTTCGAGGAAACCGCCGCCAACGAAAAAGCCCACGCGGAAATCTGGTTCAAGCTTTTAAATAACGGCATTGGCCGCACCCTTGACAATTTGAAGGATGCTGCCGCGGGTGAAAACTACGAATGGACCGACATGTATGCCGGGTTTGCCAAAACTGCCCGGGAAGAGGGCTTTACCCAAATTGCGTCCCTGTTCGAGGGCGTGGCGAAAATCGAAAAGGAACACGAGGAGCGCTACCTGAAGCTTGTCAAGGACATGGAGGATGGCCTGGTGTTCTCTCGGGACGGCGACATGATCTGGCAGTGTCGGAACTGTGGGCATATCGCCATTGGGAAAAAGGCACCGGATGTGTGCCCCGTCTGTGCCCATCCCCAATCCTATTTTCAGATCAAACCTGAAAATTACTGATCTGCGAAAAAACCGGGACGGCAGATTCAAATAAAAGTTTAGGAAAACCAGCGGTGCAGGAAAACTCCGGCGCCGCTGGTTTTTTGTGGTGCAGGCCCTCCGCGCCCGTTGTATTTTCAGAAATATCTTTGCCGCCCGGTTCATAGAAATAGTGGAGAGAGGGGGCCGCGTATGAGAAAGTTTTCAGCAGCCCGGGCAGCAAAAAATCTGGCGGCCCTAGGCTGCCTTGCCGTCTGTCTGTGGTGTGCGGGATCAGCTTTACAGAGCTGGACCGCCGAAAACGGTGCGGGTGCCCTGCTGTTTGCCGCGGGACTGGAAAGGGCCGGGGGGCCGGCGGAGCTGGCGGGGCCGGAAAGTGCTCCGGGAGCCGTTTCCCCCGAATCGGCCGTTTCCGGGCAGGATCCGGAAGCGCCCCAGCAGGATCCCCTGCTTGCCGACGATGGCATCGTCCCCTTTCACAACGACGAGCTGCCGGGGGTTTCCGTCTCTCCGGACCCTGATCGGGCTTCCTCCCCGGTGGAAGAAATCACCATAGACGGCGGCACGCAGATCGCTGATTTCTTTGTCCGGGACACCACAGATTCCGGCACGGACCTGTCCGCGGAGCTGGAAGAGGAGCCGGCCGTGCATTTCAAGGGCGATGGAAGCGTGGAAATTTTAATCTACCACACGCACACCTCTGAAGCGTATTCAAAAAGCTATACCGGCTTTTATTACACGGATATGGAAACCCGCACAGGGAACCGGGATATGAGCGTGGTCGCCGCAGGGGAAGCGCTGAAAGCCGCCCTGGAAGCGGAGGGCTTTGGGGTGGTCCACGACGTGACGGTCAACGACGAGCTGTACAACGGCTCCTATTCCCGGTCCTGGGAGGTGATCCAGAAAAATCTGGAGGAATACCCGGGGATCCAGGTGACCATCGACCTGCACCGGGATTCCATGACCACTCAGGAAGGGGTAAAATACAAGCCCACCGCCTTTGTGAACGGCCGGAAGGCCGCCCAGGTCATGTTTCTTGCCGGGTGCGACGCTGACGGCAGCTGGGGTGATTTTCCAAACTGGCGGGAAAACCTCCGATTGATCCTCCGCGCCCAGCAAAAGGTAACCGAGCTGTATCCGGATCTGGCCCGTCCCCTGAATTTTTCCAACTCCAAGTACAACATGAATGCCACGCCCGGTTCCATGCTCATCGAGGTGGGGACCGAGGTGAATACGGTATCGGAAGCGGAGTATTCCGGTCGGCTGCTGGGGAAAGCGCTGGCCCAGGTATTTACCGATCTCAGCGGCTGAAACCACCGATCAAGGTAAAAGATGATATTTGCTTTATCTTCCTGCGCAATGGTATAAACGCCGATATGTTTTCCTTGCTGATTCAACCCCTGCTTCTTTTTCCATCAACGCCATTCCAACGCTTTGTTTTCTATATTCCCAGGAAACCTTCAAGTTGTCCAGATACATATATTTCAGCACGTCATCCGCCAAAACCGCCGGCCTGACGCATTCCCGCATGAGCGGACATGTAGAGCAGTCGGCGCTGCGCTGGGAGAATAGTTAAGCAGCCGAAAGGACTTGTTGTCTGTGCAGAACAGGCGGGAAAACGGCTAAACCGGACTGGGGATCGGGGCCACATTTTACAGCCGGAATCCAAACTCCCGGCTCAGCCAGGCGGCGGCAAGGTCGACCCAGCAGGCGTTATAGTCGTCCGGGCAGCCCACCTCTTCCGTGCAGACGGACATGCCGTGACCGCCGTGAGGGAAAACATGCAGTTCAAAGGGGACTTTTTCCCGGCTCAGCGCAAGGGCGAGCTTTAAGCTGTTCTCCACGGGAACCAGATCGTCCTCCGCGGTGTGCCACAAAAAGGCAGGGCAGGTCTTTCCGCTCACGTGTTGATCCAGGGAAAAATACGCGTATTCCGCTGTTCCGGGCATGCTGCCGCTGACATTTTCAATGGACTCCTGGTGGGCAAATTCGTCCGCCGTGATTACGGGATAGCCCAGGATCATAGCGTTGGGGCGATTTTCCCCGCCATGGTTGTCGTAATGTTTTAAAAATTCCGGATCATCCCACAGGGTGCCCAAGGAAGCTGCCAGATGCCCGCCGGCGGAAAAGCCGCAGACCGCGATACGCTGAGGGTCACACCGCCATTCTGTCCAGGAACGGATTGCCCGCACAGTTTCGGAAAGCTCCCGCAGAGGGAGGAAAGCCTTGGCCATTTCCCCCACGGAGTAGGTCAAAATGAATACATTAAAGCCCCGGTCAAAAAACTGCAACGCCACCGGATCTGCTTCCCGCTCCGACACAAAGGCGTAGGCACCGCCAGGGCAAACGATCACCGATGGAAAGCTTTCCCGGCGTGTTTCCATTTCCCAAATGGGAGTGTGCAGATAGCCGACCGCCTGGGCGCCGGAATCGGGCAGGGGCTGAAATTTTACGATTTCCATGAAAAAGTCTCCTTGCGCAATAAATAATGATTGGACGGTTTTATCAGCGCGGCTAGGACAAGTCCAGCCTGTCATAAACAGCGCCGCTCAGGTTTTTCCACAGGAACGTGCCGTTTTCCAAGGTCATATAGCTTTTTTTAGAGCCTTCCTTCGGCAGGGATACGGAACCGGGATTCAAATACAAAAAGCCGTTTTGCCGTTCCTTGGCCGGGATGTGGGTGTGGCCGTGGAGCAGCACGTCGCCCGGCTTCAGGACCGGAGGAGTTTGCAGATTGTATCGGTGCCCGTGGGTGGCAAAAATCAGCCGGCCGGCTGCTTCCAGCAGACAGTATTCCGCCAGAACGGGGAAGTCCAGCACCATTTGATCCACCTCGGCTTCACAGTTGCCCCGAACGCAGAAAATCCGATCTTTCAGCCCGTTTAACAGCGAAATCACCTTTTTGGGGCAGTATCCTTCGGGAAGATCGTTCCGGGGGCCGTGGTACAACAGGTCACCCAGCAGCAGGAGCCTGTCCGCGTTTTCCCGCAGAAAAGCCTTTACCAGCCGTTCGCAGCAGGGCGCGGAGCCGTGAATGTCAGACGCGATCAGCCATTTCAAATGTAAGGCCGCCTTTCCAAAAATTATGATTTTGTATTATCATACACGAACGCGCCTCTTTTTTCAAGGCGCGGATTTTTCAGAAACCGTCTCGCTTTGCAAAGATTTCGATCTGTGTTTTCCCCGACGCTAAAAGAAAAAATATGTATATAAACCCTCGAAGCGGGCGCTCCCAAACCCCAAAGAAGAAAATACTGTTTGTTTATTGCAAAATTTTTCCAGTCGATTTCGCAAAAATCGGCAAAAAATTTGTTGTATCCCCGGGAAAAATATGCTAAACTTTATCTTGAGCTAATTTCGAATCATGTTTTCATTTTGATTAGGAGTGTGTCATGGTTATGAAAACTGCACAACGAAAGCGCGGGATAAAGTTATTTGGGGTGTTTTTGGCTGCGGCTTTGCTGATTACTGCCTTGCCTCTACCTGCGTTGACAGCATCCGCTGCCGATATGAAGGGCGCCTTTTTTGTCAATGGAACCCCGCCCTTTGCCTATGTGATCACTGGGCTGAAGGCGGAGGACGGCGCCAATACCGTTAAGCTATATCAGGATCCAAACATGCAGTCTTACGACGGTTACACCGGATTGTATGCCATTCCTGAGCGGGTTTTCAATCAAAATGATATGGCTTATTATACGGTTACGGAAATTGGTGGGGCGGTAGGCGACTCCGTGATGGGTGCACTGCAAAATGTTTCCCTGCGAGGGCTGGAGCTGCCTTCTACAATCTCTATCATTGGGGACAAGGCTTTCGCGCAGTGCACACAGCTGCAAAAACTCAGCTTCCCCACCTCGGTAAAATCCCTTGCGTCCAACGCGTTTTTAGGAGTATCGCTGCAGGAATTGACATTAAATGTGGTTACTCCTGCCATTTTGTCCAGTGAGTTTTCCTATACGGCGGAAGATGGGACCGCCACGGTAGTGCTGCCCCAGGCTGTCACCGACCTGCTGATTGCCGAGCCGCTGACTGTTGCCGGGAATGTTTCTATTTCCGGCGGCACAAAGCTTTCCGCGTCGATTTTGACCGTGCGCACAGGCGCTTCCCTTTCCCTGGTCGGCCCCTTGACCGGCACAGGTACGGTGGAGGTGGCTGCCAGTGGTTCTCTGACGGTGACCTCTGCGGCAGGCTTTACGGGCTCCATCAAGCTGAACGATGCTTCTTCTGAATTTATCAATCGCAGCACTGTGCCGGTAACGGTTTTAAACGCGGCGGGCAAGTCTGTTGCCGTACAGCCCGGTGAAACCGCGCGGGGCAGTGTCAGTGAAAACAGCGGCGAGGATGACCCGGAGGATCCGGCGCTCCAGCCTAAAATTACCACAAATTACGGCGGCTCCGTTTCGGTAAAGGACGGGGGCAAGTCCATTGAAATTACTGTATTCGAAGGGTACCATGTGGAAGAGGTAGTCATCAACGGGCTTTCAATGGGCGCCATTACCCGGTATGAATTTGCACAGGCCAGCAGCCAGAACACTGTAACGGTTACCTTTGCGGTCGGAAGCGGCCAAGAAGGCCCTGACCTGCCCACAGCTTTTACCGATGTTCCCAGCACCGCTTCTTATGCGCAGGCGGTGAACTATCTGACAGAACTGGGGATGCTGCAGGGAGTGGGCGACGGCCGTTTTGCGCCGGAGCGCAAGCTCACCCGCGCCGAACTGGTTTCGCTGGTCAAGCAGCTGGGGCTTCGCGGGGAGGATTACGAGTTGGAATGCGAGGAAGAGGATATGGTAAACCCCTTCCAAGATGTGGCTGAAGGCAAATGGTATACGGAAGCTGTGACCTGGGCGGTGAATACCGGCGTTTGGGGCAGGAGTAGAAATTTCTATCCCAGCCGCGCCGTCACCCGGGAAGAAGTGGCCCTATGTCTGTATCGGTATACCAAGGCCAGAGGATACGCCGCTTACGTACCCGCCGGGCGGTACCATGCCTACCGGGATTCCGCTCTGCTGTCCTATGAGGCACGTCTGGCCATGACTTGGGCTGCCACCAACCGGTATCTTACATCCACCGACGGCATGCTGAATCCCGCCGGTACGATGACCCGTGGGGAAATGGCAGAAACCCTGGCCCGTTATCTGCAGATCAACTAAGCTGGCCTGGCTGGAATGTATTTTTAGAAAAGATATGGAAGTGTGCTGAAGAAATTTTTCACACACTTCTTTTCTTTTGTGCAATTGTTCCAAAGGTTGTTGGTACAACTTTAGAGTATTTCACAAAAGAAATGTGCTATGAAACATGATATAATGGTGTCAGGTTTAGACGTTCAGCCATTAGGAAGGGCGTAAAGCGGTGATTTTTCATCGATGACAAACAGCCGCGCAGGCGAAAGGATTGTGGTTAAGAATATGGCAGGAAAACTCTCAGCGTTGTTTGGTGCCCAGGATATGACACAGGGCACCCCTATGAAAAGCTTGGTGCGTTTTTCGGTTCCATTGCTCATTGGAAATCTGGCGCAACAGCTTTACAGCACAGTAGACTCCATTGTGGTAGGCAATTACGTTGGGGACGGAGCTTTGGCGGCCATTGGCGCCAGCGGGCCGATCTTGAACCTGCTGCTGGTGCTTTTCATGGGCGTTTCCGTAGGCGCCAGCGTCATGGCATCCCAGTACTTTGGCGCGAAAAACAAAGAGCGGCTGTCCCAGACGGTAGGTACCACCCTGACGGTGACATTTATCACTGCGGCCATGATTATGATTATAGGTCCCCTTGTAACCCGGCCGGTGATGGAACTGTTGGGGACTCCCGATGACATTTTGGATATGTCCTGTACATATATGGTCATTCTGTGCCTTGGCTTTTTGGGGAGCGCCTATTATAACATTATTTCCGGCGTACTCCGCGGCCTGGGAGACTCCATTATGCCCCTGGTGTTCCTGCTGGTGGCCTGCGGCTTGAACATTGGGCTGGATATTTGGTTTGTGGCGGGTTTCCAGTGGGGCGTGGCAGGCGTGGCCTGGGCCACGATCATCTCTCAATTTATTTCCGGCGCCCTGTGTATTGTTCGGCTGGTCACCATGAAAGATGTGGTGGCGCTGAAGCCCAAAATGCTGATTCCTCAAAGAAGCTTGGTATACCAGTTGGTCCGCCTTGGCCTTCCCAGCGGCTTGACACAGGCAATCTTCTCCCTTGCCACGATCATTGTCCAGTCCTTGACCAATTCCTTCGGCACGGCGGTGATTGCAGCCAACACGGTGGTTATGCGTGTGGACGGGTTTGCCATGATGCCAAACTTTACCTTTGGTACCGCCATGACCACCTATGCCGGGCAGAATATTGGCGCTGGGCGGCTGGATCGTGCTGAGAAGGGCACGACCAGCGGTTTAAAAATGGGCTTGAGCGTGTCCGTGGTTCTGGTGGGGCTGATTTTGCTGTTTGGCCGGTATCTGATGGAAATGTTTACCTCTACGCCGGAGGTAATCGAGACAGGGATGCGCATGCTGCAGATTCTGGCCGTGGGCTATGTGGCTATGGCGGTCACGCAGATTTTGTCCGGCACCATGCGGGGCGCGGGCGATACCATGACTCCCATGTGGATTTCCATTATCACCACGGTGATCATTCGTGTACCGGTGGCCTATGGACTGGAATTTCTCACCCGGCCCGAAGGCGGCGCGATGGGTTCCGGTACTCCGGATCCTCTGTTCGTTTCCCTGCTGATTTCCTGGGTAATCGGCGCCGTGCTTACGTCCATCGCTTACCGCTGGGGAAAGTGGAAGAAAAGATCTATTGTTACCGCAGCTATGGGTGCAATGGAGAGAAATCCCATCCAGCTGGAAGCGGACGATCCCAATTCCTTCAACAGCGGATTGGATGAATGATACATTATCCGGCGGCGATGATTAGAATGACCGCGCGGCAGAGCATTTCAGCCTGACAGGCAGAAATACCGGAAAAACAAATTCCGCCATGTCCTTTTCATTTGGGAAGAGGATATGGCGGTTTTTTTATTCTTGTAGGTCGGGGGTCCATTCCATCAGCCAGCAATCCTCCCATTTGCCCTCATGCAGCTCGTGAGCGGGAAGCGGTTTTATTTTCCGAAAGCCGCAGGCTTCGTAACACCGAATGGCCCGCAGGTTGTTTGTGTGAGGGTCCAGCAGGACTGCCTGGGCATGTTCCTCCCGTACCAGATATTCTGCCAGCAGGGAAAGGAAAGTGCGGCCTATTTTTTGATTCCAGCAGTCTGGCTCCCCTATAAATTGATCCAATGCAAAGGCTCGATGTTCCGGATGGGAATAGCCGTATTCCTCCATGCCTTCAGGCGAAAGAGGATATATTTGCACGTAACCCACCGGCCTTGCCCGATATTCCACCGCGCACCGATGCATGCCCGGCTCTTCGGTGAAAAAATCTTCCCGGATTCGCTCTGGGGTGAAAATTTGATCCCGTCCCTCGTACCACTCCAGCACTGCCGGATCCCGCATCCACTTTAACAGCAGCGGGGCGTCCTCTTTCCGCAGAGGGCGCAGGGATATCTCCCCCCGGGCCAGGGAAATCTCCTTCATGGCGTTTTCTCCTTAAATTTCCGTAAACTGCATTAAGAATCCGTGGGGCAGCAGTTTTGAGACCACATGGTAGAATTTATAAAGCAGCCCCTTAGTGTATAGCAGCTTACCCCGCTTTGCCGCCCGGACAGAGCCAAACGCTACCGCCTGGGGAGAAACCTTCGGCAGACGGTCAATCAGCCGGGACTTTCCTTCCTGCACACCGGCCACATTCCAGAAATCGGTGTCCATCGGGCCGGGACACACGGCAAGAACCTTGATCCCCCGGGGCCGCAACTCGTCATGAATGGCTTTTGAGAATGCCAAAACATACGCTTTTGTGGCGCTGTATACCGACATCCTCGGCGTTGGGGCGAAAGCGGCAATGGAGGAAACATTCAGCACCAGGCTGTCATCCAGCATATAGGGCAGGCACATTCGGGTAATAGCGGTAACCGCCCGGCAGTTTAAATCCACCATGTCAATCTGCTGTCCGACATTGGAGGAGAAAAAGTCCACGCCCTTGCCAAACCCGGCATTGTTGACCAACACTTTGATCTCCGGCATATTTTCCTTTAAAAGCTGCTCGAAAATTTTCAAGCTTTCCTCTTTGGAAAGGTCCAGGGAAATAGCGGCGATAGTTTTATCAGGGTGTTCCTCGGCGATCTCCCGCAGAAGGTCTTTTCGGCGGGCGATCAGCCAAAAAGCGTCCACAGTGGGATATTGGGCGATAATGGCGTTGATGTATTCCTTCCCCAACCCGCTGGAAGCGCCGGTGATAACCGCAGTAATCATGGCCTGTCATCCTTTCTCTTTTACGTTCCTACTTAGATTTTACGACTTTCCGAGCCGCCCGTCAACATTTTTTATTGCGTCTCTTTTTTGCAGCGGTAAGTTGTGATATAATAGACAAAATCGGGATTCGCTTTTGTCCCCGAAGTCGCTCTTATGAGCTGCTTCATCACGTAAGCTTTGCGGTATTTCGGATTCCGGATTATTGGATATTAAAATGCTCAGAAAGGAAGGATAGGTTTGAAACGAAACTGGATTGCCGTTGTGCTGGCGGTATTCTTGTGCACAGCTTTTTCCACGACTGCTTCCGCAGAGGAATGGACAGGGGAGGATTATACGTTTACCGTCCCGGAGGACATCGTTTATACTTTTACGCCTTCTACCCCGGCCGAGGATCCGTCCTGGACGCTGGCAGGCATTGGGGACGCTGCTACCCAGCTGGAAAGCTACCAGGACAGAAGCATTGTGGCCGACTTCCGCACAGAGGACGGCGTAGGCTTCCAGGTGGCAGAGAAAAGCAACAGCACCACACAGCAGATCTATAGCCTGACCGATATGACCGAAGAGGATCGGGAAGAATTTTTCAGCGGCTTAGATTCGTCGGATGAAGAAGATATTTCTATTGAAAAAGGTTATCTGGAAATAGGCGGACAGACCTTTTTTAAATTGCGTATTGACAGCGGCTCCGGAAAAGAGGCGGTTCACCAAATTCAGTATGGCACCATTGTGAACGGCCGTGCTCTGAATTTTTTAACGGACGTCCAGGGCGCCGATTTTACACCGGAACAGGAAACACTTTTGGACAGCGCCGTAAATTCCCTGCGTTTTACGGAAATTTTGGAGCGGCCCGTGGAGGATCCGATAAACTTGGCGCTGATTTTGGGCGCGTTGCTGCTGCTGGTCGCGGTGATCGTGGCGCCTTTGATTGCCATGCCCTTGAAGAAAAGGCGGGACAAGCGGCAGAAAGCGGAAATGGTCCAGCAGCTCAGCGAGTTCCACAAGCTTTACGGCGGGGATACCCTGCCGGGAGAGCCTCGGTTTATCAATGAGACCGATTGTACCCGGGAAGCCGTCCACGCCTTCAGCCTATATCACGCTTATGGGAAAAACCTACCCTCCCTGGCGGGAAATCTGCTGGTGTGCATAGCGGTTCTGGCGGTGGCTTTCGCATTTGAAACCACCTGGTGGCTGAAGGTTTTGGCGGTGGGCGTAACCGTGTACTGTCTGTACCGGATCATCAGCATGCCCCGCACCATTGAGAATATCCAGAGCAAGGTGTTTGGACGGGGTGTTTCCCAAACCGCCCGGTACACGTTTTACGAGGACGGCTTCCGGGTGTCTGGGATACAGTCCGCCAGCGTGTTCCCCTATTTCCAGATCGTTTCCCTGCATCGTCGGGGACATTATATGTATCTTTATTACGGCCCCGACAACGCCTACCTGGTGGATCAGTTCGGCTTTACTCAAGGAGAATTTAATGACTTTGTAAAATTTATTGAGGGAAAGACTAAAAGAAAGTAAAGAGGAGACAGCAAATGGAAAAGCCCATTGGAATTATTGGCGCCATGCAGGTGGAAATTGAAGCGGTTTTGAAAGCGGCGGAAATCCGCGCTGTGGAGGAACACGGCTCTATGCCCTTTTACCTTGGGACCCTGGCCGGCGTGGATGTGGCGGTGTCCCGGTGCCACGCGGGGAAGGTGAATTCCGCCCTGTGCGCCCAGGTAATGGCGGATTATTACCACCCCAGGGCCATTTTGAATGTGGGCGTGGCCGGTGGGATCGGCCCGGATGTCCACATTGGTGACGTGGTTGTGGCCACGGCCTGCGTGCAGTACGATTACGACATTACCGCCTTGGGGGATCCGCTGGGGCAGATCGAGGTGCCCGTCGGGAGCAAGGACGCTTTTTTTCTGGAATTTCCCTGCGACCCGGAGATTTCCCGGAAGCTGGCGGAAGGGGCGAAAGCCTTTTATGACGGGGCGGTGCATCGGGGGATCGTCGCCACCGGGGACGCCTTCGTGGCCGACCCGGAAACGGGCCTGCGGCTGCATAAACAGTTCCGGGCGCTGGCCTGTGAAATGGAAGGCGGCTCCATTGTCCACGCCTGCCTGCTGAACCAAATCCCCTGCGCGGTGCTGCGCACGATTTCCGACAACGCCAACGACAGCGCTTCGGTGGATTTTCCCACCTTTGCAAAGGATTCCGCCTACCGGGTCCAAAAGCTGCTGGCAGACGTGATCGGCCAGTTGTAAATTGTAAAAAGTTTCAAATGAGCGGGGAAAATCCGCATTGTGAGGTGATCTTATGCTGTTTCACGCTTCGCCGACGGCGGGAATCCAAGTATTGGAACCGCGGATTTCCAATCATGGGACGCCCTTGGTGTATCTGTCCGACCATCGTGAGAACGTATTGGTGTATTTGAGCAACGCTGTGGAAAAATTTTGCCGGGAGTCGGGTTTCCCGCCCCGCAGCTCCTACCGCAAATGGGGGTCCTACGGCTTTGGGGTGGATGGTCTCCTGAAGCTGGACGAATACTGGCCAAACGCCACCAGAGAAACCTATGAGGGCGTTTCCGGTTATGTGTACGCCGTAGAGGGCGGAGACGATCTCAAATCCCTGGCGGATATCCCCCACGCTTATGTTTCCAGTGAACCGCTGCGGGTTGCCGAGTGCGAATTTGTTCCCGATGCTTACCAGGCTATGGAAAAAGCGGCGGCGGAGGGAAAACTTCGTCTTTCATTTTACGAGGACAACAGCAGGGCCATGCTGGAGTGGATCGAGAAGTCTGTCCGGCAGGAATTTGAGGAAGCGAAAGGCGACACTGAGTACCAGGAATTTCTAAAGGCAAAATTTCCCTGTGTCAGCGGGGCATAA
>CAYSQF010000010.1:27713-31468 GCA_964433105.1 uncultured Acutalibacter sp. | reverse complement strand
GAGCAGCTGATTCGTAATCAGCAGGTCAGCGGTTCAAGTCCGCTCACCAGCTCCAGACCTCTGCTTTTCGGCAGGGGTCTTTCTATTTGGAGTTGGACAGTACATCTGCAAAAGCATAGGAGCAACTGAAACTTTGTTTCAAAAGGCGCTTTATAGTCAAAAATGGCTATCGCGCAGGCAAAAAACTGCTGCGTCCCATGAAGTGTAATGCTTGCTTTACTGACCGCTGGATCTACCCGCGCCGATCAAAGCGGAGATTTTCAGCGCAGTCCGCGCATTGAAGGTATAAAAAAACCTAGCGATCGCAAATTATCGACCGCTAGGCCTGGCGGAGAGGATGCGACTCGAACGCACAATGCCTTGCGGCACACCACATTTCCAATGTGGCTCCTTACCAATTAGAATACCTCTCCGTATTCTGACAGCTTAAATATTATATCGAATCCGAAGGAAAAAATCAAGCCTTTTCAGAAAAAATTCTCAGTAATTTAAAAAAGCTAAAATAATAGGCATTTTTCCAAAACTCTATTTGAATCTTGCGATATAATTTGTTATAATTTATATTATAATCCGGTGTATAGCTTTCATGCGCCGTGAACGAGGAGTTGATTGCTTGACAAAAAAGAACGGCGCGAATGCCGCGGCGGTAATTGAAATTGGCGCGAACCATGTGCGAATGCGCGTTTCTCAAATAGTCAAGGGCAACGTTTCAACCCTTGATTTTCTGGAATACCCCGTCAGGCTGGGCCACGATGTTTTTGAGGCCGGCTCTGTCAGTTTTGAAAGCCTGCGGGAGCTTTCCTCGGTATTGGAGAAATTCTCCTCCGCCTTGCGTTCCTACAATATTCAAAAGCCGAAAGTAATTTCCTGTTCCGCTCTGCGGGACGCAAAAAACCGCTCCCTTGTGGTGGACCAGCTTCGGGTGCGCAATCACTTGGACGTGACGGTTTTAGATGACAGTGAAGAGAAGGCCTACCTCTATTCTGAAATCATCACGAAACTCAGCAACGCGGGAGCGCTTCCCGCCGGAAATTCCGTAATCGCCCACGTGGGGGCGGGCAGTATTGGCGTTGCCGTGTGCGACAGCGAAAAGATTCTGTATTTTCAGAATATCTCTATGGGAGCCGTAAAGCTGCACGATGTGCTTCAGGGCTTGCACAGTGTATCTGAGGATTTTCATACGGTGATTGAAGAATATCTTGACACCTTATTAAACCGCATTGCCATTTCGGAATTCCAAACTGAAAACCTGATTTTGACTGGTTCGCAGATTGATCTGGCGGCCAGGCTATGCGGGGCCGTAAATCTCGGAGACTTTTCCCGATTCAGCGCGAAAAGCCTGTCTGAGCTATACCGTTCCCTGCGAACAATGACGCCGGAAAGCATTGGCCTGCGGTATGGCATCAACGAGGAAAATGCTGCCCTTCTCTATACGTCCCTTGCCATCTACCAGGCAATGCTTCGGTTCTGCCCGAAAGCGGAAACTGTCTGCGCACCTACCGTTGACATTTCCGGTGCTATTGTTCGCTGTGCGCTGTCCCAAAAAGCGGAAACAGCGAGAACAGAATGCTGGCGGAAAAGTGCCATCGCTTGTGCGGAAACCACTGCCAATCGCTTTAGATGCGATTTGACCCATTCTCAATATATTCGGGAGACCTCCTGCCAAATCTTTGACAAGCTGAAGCGCGTTCATGGGCTGGAACCTTCCAAGCGCGTGATACTGGAATTGGCATCGCTTTTGCACAGTTGCGGAAGTTTTGTCAGCGTCCGTCAACACAATATCTGCACGTTCGATTTAATCAAGGGCATGGATCTGTTTGGTCTCAGCGAGGAAGAGGTGCTGGAAACGGCTTTCGTCGCCGGAAGTATCGCAAACAGCCTTTCCGCGGAAAAGGATCCAAACTTTGCTCAGCTGAGCGGCAGCGAAAAGCTGGTGACGTCCAAGCTAGCGGCCATTTTCCGCATGGCAAACGCCTTGGATAAATCCCACCGGGAAAAGCTCAGAAATTTGAAAATTTCCATTGAAGAGGATCAGGTCCTCTTCAAGGCGCAGGCTTTTGGCGACACACTTCTGGAACAGTGGGCTTTTGCGGAATCCGCTCAATTCTTCAAGGATGTATTTGGGCTTTCCCCAGAGCTTTCTATTAAATTCGAACTGATTTAGCAAAGCTGTAAAATATTCTGCAAACCAGAAAGGAGTGTAATCGTCTTATGGCGGATAAAAAGATGCCCTATTACAATCGGGAATTGAGTTGGATGGACTTTAACGCCCGCGTGCTGGAGGAAGCCACAAAAAAGGAAAATCCTTTGATGGAGCGTCTGCGTTTTCTGGCTATTACCGGTTCCAACTTAGATGAATTCTTCATGGTGCGCGTTGCCGGCGTCAAGGCGCAGGCAAATTCCAACTACAAGCCCAAAAACGATTTTGACCTGGCGCCCGACGAGCTGCTGCGGGAGCTGGAGGTCAAAACCCACAAATTTATGGAGCGGCAGTATTCCTGCCTTCACAGGTCCATCGTACCAGCACTTGCGCACCAGGGGATCAAGTTTCTGTCCTGTGAGGAAATGGACGAAAAGCAGCTGGCGTACATTTCAGAATATTTTCACCGGGTGCTGTTCCCCGTGCTCACCCCGCTGGCTGTGGATGGCAGCCGACCTTTCCCTCAACTCGCCAACAAGTCTTTGAATATCTCGGTCTATTTAAAATCTAAGGAGCCGGGAGAAAAGGAAAAATGCTTTGCAATTGTGCAGGTGCCTGCCATCCTTCCCCGTTTTCTGGAGCTGCCCGCCCAGGAAGGGAGGGCGTTCACCCTGCTGGAGGATATTATCATCTACAATCTGGCCGAACTGTTTGAGCTGCACGAAATCAAGGCTGCCTGCCCTTTCCGGATTACCCGGGATTCCGATCTGGAAATTGACGAAGAAGCCGAGGACTTTATGAGCGAAGTGAAAAAGTCCATTAAACGCCGGAAACGCGGCCGCCCCATCCGGCTGGAGATTTTGCAGAAATGTGATAAAAATATCCGGAACTTTCTCATTGAGATGCTGAAAATCAAGAAAAATGAGATCTACGAGCTTCCCGGACCGCTGGATTTGACTTTCTTCTCCAAATTTGCCGGTGTGGAAGGCTTTGAAAGCCTTTGCTTCAAGCCGATCCGCCCTGTTGCTCCTGCGGATTTTTGGGGATACGACGATATTTTCGCTGCCATCCGGGACAAGGACCGGCTGGTGCACCATCCCTATGAAAGTTTTGATTGCGTGGTGCGTTTTATCGAGCAGGCTGCTGAGGATGAAAATGTGCTGGCTATCAAGCAGACCCTGTACCGTGTCAGCGGCAATTCCCCCATTGTTGCCGCACTGATTAAAGCTGCCGAAAACGGTAAGCAGGTCACGGTGCTGGTAGAGCTGAAAGCCCGGTTTGACGAGGAAAACAATATCAACTGGGCCACAAAGCTGGAAAAGGCCGGTTGCCATGTCATCTATGGGCTGCACGGGCTAAAAACCCACTGTAAGATTGCTCTGGTGGTCCGGCAGGAAGAGGACGGCATCCGTCGCTACCTGCATCTTGGGACCGGCAATTACAACGACTCCACCGCCAAGATATACACAGACTTGGGCTTATTTACCTGCAGCAGTCAGTATGGCGCGGACGCTTCTTCCCTTTTTAATGTCATCACCGGGTATTCCCGGCCCCCGGAATACCGCCGCTTTGTTGTGGCTCCCCACACCATGCGGAGCTTTTTTGTCAGGATGAT
>CAYSQF010000010.1:0-27703 GCA_964433105.1 uncultured Acutalibacter sp. | reverse complement strand
AACTGTCAACGCAAGGCAGGGCCTCCCCAGCGGCATTACCGCAAAGGTCAATTCTCTGGTGGATCCCGCAATCATTTCCCTGCTGTACGAGGCGTCCCAGGCAGGTGTACCCATCAAGCTGGTGGTCAGGGGCATTTGCTGTTTGATCCCAGGGCTGCAGGGGATCAGCGACAACATCACTGTAATCAGCATTGTAGGGCAGCTTTTGGAGCACAGCCGTATTTTCAAATTTGAAAACGCCGGCTCGCCTAAAATCTATATGGGAAGCGCGGACTGGATGCCCCGGAATCTGGATCGCCGGATCGAACTGGTATTCCCCATTGAGGACCCCGATTTAAAGGAGCGGGCGTTTGGAATCCTGGACACCTTCCTGCACGACAACACCAATGCCAGGTATATGCTGCCGGATACCAGCTACCAGCACGTCAGCCGCCGGGGAAAATCGGCGTTCAGCAGCCAGCTTACCTTCTACAAACAGGCACAGGAACGGCTGGAAGCCCTGCAAAAAGTTTCCGTGGACAGCCCTCTGATTCCCATCCACTCCGCGGACGATGTCAAATAGAAGATTGTGTTAAAAAATTTCAAACATAATTAAGGAGGAAACACTTTATGAAACGAGTCGGAATTTTAACCAGCGGCGGCGACTGCCAAGGCTTGAATGCGGCAATTCGCGGCGTAGCAAAAGGACTATATGAGGAGTTTGGCGACAATGTGGAAATCTATGGCATTAAAGATGGATATAAAGGTTTAATCTTTGGGGAATACAAGCTGATGGAGCCCTCCGATTTTTCCGGAATTCTCACTTTGGGCGGCACCCTGCTTGGAACCTCCCGTCAGCCCTTCAAGACCATCCGGGTCATTGACGAAAACAGTGTGGACAAGGTCAAATCCATGAAGGAAAACTACAAGAAGCTGAAACTGGACTGCCTGGTAATCCTGGGTGGAAATGGCACTCAAAAAACCGCCAATCTTCTGCGGGAAGAAGGCTTGAACGTGATCCATCTGCCTAAAACCATCGACAACGATATCTGGGGTACCGATGTGACGTTTGGCTTTCACAGCGCGGTGGAGATCGCCACTAATGTCATCGATTGCATCCACACCACTGCCACTTCCCACGGACGCATTTTCATTGTGGAGGTGATGGGCCATAAGGTGGGCTGGCTTACCTTGAGCGCCGGAATCGCCGGGGGCGCAGACGTGATCCTGCTCCCCGAAATCCCCTATGACATCAATAAAATCGCCAAAACCTTGAAAAGCCGTATCGACAAGGGAAAGAAATTCTCTATTCTGGCTGTGGCGGAGGGTGCCCTTTCCAAAGAGGAAGCTGCCCTTTCCAAAAAGGAGTTCAAAAAAGCCAGGGCCGACTTTAAATATCCCTCTATCGTTTACCGCATTGCGGAGGAATTGGAGGAAAAAGTGGACAATGAGGTCCGTGTCTGTGTACCTGGTCATTTCCAGCGCGGCGGAAGTCCCTGCGCTTATGACCGGGTGCTTTGCACCCGTTTGGGCGCCACGGCCGCTAGGTTTATCAAGGAAAAGACCTTTGGCGTTATGGTGGGCATGGTAAACGGTAAAACCGTCCCCGTGCCGCTGGGAGACGTAGCCGGGAAGCTGAAAACCGTTCCCGTTGATTGCAACGAAATCCAAGCTGCCCGGCAGATCGGTATCAGCTTCGGCGATTGACAGTTTTAAAAAAGGAGAATAACATGAAATATTCTATCAGCCTTTACAGCTTTTTCAGTGCGATTCGCAAAGGGTCCATCACTCCGATGGAATGTATTGCCAAAGCCAAAGAACTGGGCTTCGATGCGATAGAAGCCGTGGATTTTGTAAACTTCGACTGTGCTCCCGAGGAAATGCCACGGCGGGCAGAGAAAATTAAGACGGAAGCGGATCGGTGCGGATTGGAGATTTCCTCGCTGGCCATCGGAGCTGACTTTCTAAACGGCAGTGACGGCGATCGAGAAAAGGAAATTGCCAGGGTCAAAAGCTATGTTGACCTTGCCGCCATTATGGGTGCCCCCAGAATGCGCCACGACATCACCCAGGGCTATTCCATAAAATCCGGGAAATACTGCAGCTACGAATCCCTGATCCCCATGCTGGCGGACGCTGTCAGAGAAGTGGCAGTTTATGCGGCGTCCAAAAATGTGATGACCATGACGGAAAACCATGGCTTTTTTTCCCAGGATTCACAGCGGGTGGAAAAGCTTGTCAACGCGGTTAACCATCCGAATTTTGCTTTGCTGTGCGACATCGGAAATTTTATGTGCGCAGACGAGAATCCATCCTTGGCGGTGGCCCGGGTAGCCCCTTACACCAAATATGTCCATGCGAAAGACTTTGTGTGGAAAAGCTTCTACGACGCCGACCCCGGCGAGGGCTCTTTCCGGACCAGGGCTGGGAACTACCTGCGGGGCACGATTATCGGCCACGGAAATGTACCTGTCAAGCAGTGCCTGCGCACCTTGAAGGCCGCTGGATACGACAACACTATTGCCATTGAATTTGAGGGCATGGAGGATCCGATGGATGCGGCGCGCATTGGCCTTGCCAATCTGAAACGGTATTGGAACGAAGTCTAAGGAATTTCTAAACTAGAAGGAGAACTTACATGCTTCGATTTGGAACTGTAGGCACTGGTTGGATTACTGAAGAATACATTCACGGCGCTTTGGACAGCGGGCTGTGGAAATTAACCGCCGTCTATTCCCGGCAGGAAAGCCGGGGCAGAGAGTTAGCCGACAAATACGGCGCGGAACTGGTTTTTACCAATTTGGAAGAAATGGCCTGCTCCCCCCTGCTGGACGCAGTTTATGTAGCCAGCCCAAACGCCTTGCATTTTGGCCATTGCAAGCTCCTGCTGGAGCATGGGAAACACGTAATCTGCGAAAAGCCCTTGTGCGCTCAGGCGGAAAAGGTAGAGCAGCTTCAGAAAATCGCCAAGAAGGAGGGTCTGGTCTTTCTGGAAGCCATCATGTTCCTGCATCTCCCTCAGCGAAAAATTTTAGAAGAAGCCCTTGGCCGCATTGGAAAAATCACCGTGGCAAAGCTGGACTTCTGCCAGCGTTCCTCGAAGCTGGACGCTTATCTAGCCGGTGAGCTTCCCAATATTTTCAACCCCAAAATGGAAACCGGGGCGCTGATGGACTTGGGCGTTTATTGTGTTTATCCGGCACTTTCCCTGTTTGGCAAACCGGATAGCTTTTCCGTTGACCCGCTTATGCTGAAAAGCGGCACTGACGGCGCTGGAGTTATAACGCTGAAATATCCCGATATGCTGGTAACCTTAACTTATTCCAAACTGGGACAGGCAGGGGCAAATTCTGATTTTCAGGGCACGGAAGGCACCGTGGCGGTGGAATCCATCTCCCGGATTGCCGGGGTCACCCTGCAGCACAGGGACAAAACTGTGGAAAACCTGCACGGTGAGGATGAAAAGTATCAGCTGATGGGCTGGGAAGCCAAAGATTTTTATCGGTATATCACGGAACCAGAAGTCTCCCGGGCCGAGTATGAGCGCTGCACTGCTTTGAGCCTGGAGGTTTCCAGGTTGATGGAAGCGGTTCGGCAGCGGGCGGGAATACGGTTCCCCAGTGATTTGGCCCACACATAACATATAGAAAGCGTAAAACAAAAGATCCCACTCTATACTGCTTTTTAGCAGGTATTGGGTGGGATTTTTGGCGTTTGAAACCGCTTAAAGGGTGTTTCCTTTATACGCATAAATCTATCCTCCTATGTTGTGTTTAGGATAGAATTGGATTTTACTCAGATGTGCTCAAAACGAATTACTGCCAATCTCATTCCACATACACGAAATCAGAAATTTTCATGAAAATCTTTTCACCGATTCCTCCCACTTCTTTCAGCTCTTCGATCTCAAGAAAACTGCCGTTCTCTTCCCTATACTGAATAATACGCCCCGCAAGCACCGGCCCGATCCCGGGAAGCCGCTCCAATTCTTCTGTACCCGCAGTATTGAGATTGATGCTCTTTTCCACTAAGACTTCCTCAGCATCGCTCTCTAGTTGGGAAGAGATTATTATAGCAACGGTTTCTTCCTCCTTGGATTTGGAACTGTCGGAAGAAACGTTGAAAGTCTGTTCCGAGCTGGCATTAAACGCCGTCGTGACAACGTTAATCTGGATCGGACGTGTATAATAAACACCCACGGCAACGATTGCCGCCAAAAAGACAAAGACCAGCATAACCACGCAACGTATCAAGTGCTCCCGTCTTGCCAACTCCTTTTCCTTTGCGTTCTTCACAGCATCCACCCCCTTTAGTCCATGCGGCTATTCAGCTTATCCAAAAAATCGGTAAAATAAGAAGGCAGGGGCGCGGTGAATTCCATATACTCGCCGGTGCGCGGGTGAACAAACCCAATCAAGCCCGCATGCAGGCATTGTCCGTGCAGGGAAGTGATCACCTTTTTGGGGCCGTAAATTGGGTCTCCCGCCACAGGATGACCTAAAGATGCCATATGGATCCTGATTTGATGGGTTCGCCCGGTTTCCAATTGCAGACGAAGGTACGTAAAACCGGAAAACCGCTCTAGCACTTCAAAATGCGTGACTGCCCGGCGCGCCAAAGGGGAATCCGGCAAAACGGCCATCTGCTTCCGCTCCACAGGATGGCGGCCAATCGGACGGTTTACCGTGCCGTGATCCTCCTTTATAACCCCATACACCACGGCCCTGTATTCTCTGGTAAAGCTGTGCGCTTTAATCTGCTCTGCCAGTCGCACATGGGAAAAATCGTTCTTTGCCACAATCAGCAAGCCGCTGGTATCCTTGTCAATGCGGTGGACAATGCCAGGCCTGGCCACACCGTTGATGCCAGAAAGGGAATCACCGCAGTGGTATAGGAGAGCGTTGACCAAAGTGCCATTTGAATTTCCCGGCGCCGGATGAACGACCATCCCCTTCGGCTTGTTGACCACCAGCAGATCGTCATCCTCATAGACGATCTCCAAAGGGATGTTCTCCGCTGTAACTTCCAGCGGTTTTATTTCCGGTACAATAACAGAAACAACGGCCCCTGGAGAAAGTTTCGTGCTTTTTGCCAGGGGTTTCCCTTCACATTTGACACAGCCGGATTCGATCAAGCCCTGCACAGCGGAACGGGTCATTTCCCCCATATGATCCGCCAGCCATTTGTCAAGCCTTATGCCGGGGCCATCCTCCACGGTAAAGAAAAGCTCCCCGCTCATACGGGGTGCTCCTGGGAATCAGCAGGGGTGTTTCCCGCCTTCTTTTCCCGACAGGCAGCCAACAGGACATGGATCGACAACAACACCGCACCCACCGTAACGCAGCAATCGGCAAAATTAAAAACATAGCCAAAGAATAAAACGTGAATGAAATCCACAACAAAGCCATGAAAAACTCGGTCGAGTAAATTGCCAATCCCGCCGGAAAGCAGCAAAGCTAAAGCGGCCAGGCTGAAAAAAGTATGATTCCGATACCGAAACAAAATGATCAAAAGAACCAGCGAAACCAAAATGTTGAAAACAAAAATCGCCCAGGGAATATTGTGAAACAGCCCAAACGCCGCCCCAGTATTTTCCAAATAGGAAAACTCCAACAGCCCATCGATCACCGAAATGGAACCGACAGGCCGAAGAAACCGCAAAACATAATATTTCGAAATCTGATCCACAGCCAGCAATACCACGGCAACAAGCAACACAATGACGCTGTGCAAACGGCGCCGAAAAAGGGGCTTCTGTTCCAAAAAATACTTCCTTTCCTTAAACGGTGCCATGCAAAAGCAAGTACGGCACTTACAGAGGTGTACAACAAAGCTACGCCGTGCCTGCTAATTTGCAGGAAAACACCACTATTTTCTGTGCTTCTTTCTCCCTAAATCCACAGAGTCTCCAAATTCCAAATTGCTATAATGGCTGTCTTTTTCCTGCTTTAAGGATTCCGGAATATCATTGTAGGCCCCTAAGTCAATCCCCACCTCGGACAGGTCGTCCCGATAGTCGTTCGGGTCATCCGAAAGGCGTGTCTGCTCCCGGCTATAATCTACCCTGTCGTGAAGGGTGGGTGCAGTAGACTGACGCTCTGGCTGAGGCTGCTTCTCCCGAGGCTCCGACCGCTGCGCCGGATCCTGGGGAACAGGCTGTTCTTCTGGGGAAGGAGTGGGTTCGGCCGGTTCTACCTGCTCATTGGGAGCAGGAACCGGCTCGTCCGGAACGGGTTCCGCGGCTTCTTCGCTGGTTGGAACAGGCTCTTCCGCTGTTTCCTTCTGCCGGAAGCTGGGAATATGGTTGATACATTCCAGATGCTTTTTATACATTTCCAACAAGGAAGCGCGAAAAGCGGTGACCTGGCGCTTTATCTCCTCCAGTTCTTCCTTCTTCTCCTCAGTCCGCGCAACATATTCCCGCGCATTCCGAGCAGCTTCGTCCCTGGCGTCATCCAGGGTATGCTTTGCGGTGTCCTTGGCATCCTGCAGGATAATCGCCGCCTTATCCTTGGCTTCCCTTACAATGTCTTTCGCCATTTTCTGCGCGCTTAAAAGCACGTCCTTAATGCCATCCTCATCCTCGCGATAAGTTTCGATCCGCTGGGCGAGGATCGCCAGCTTTTCCTGGATTTCGGCATTTTGAGAGGTCAGGCTGGCATTTTGCGTCGAAAGCGTCTGCGCGTTTTTTAGCGCTTCGTCCCTCTCCGCTTCCAACTGCTGGAAAGACGCGACGACTTCATCAATAAAATTGTCCACATCCTCCGGCTTATACCCGGAAAATCCGGCCTTGCCAAAGCTTACATCATTGATTTCTTTTACCGTCAACATTCGGCAGTTTCCCCCTTATTTGTATTTCCTGCACTGTACCGCTAAACGGCCCTTGCTCGTCAAAGGGCCAAGACGATCTATAATAAACTTCCCATACCGCCGGACAGAAATAACGTCACCTTCCGCTGTCCTTTCCGATACGGAAAGTATTTCGCTATGATTGCGCGCCACAAACCCGGAAGTGATCAAGCCCACCGCCTTTTCCCGGCTGATACGGCATAAAAATGCCACAAGACAGTCCAAGCGCTGAGAAGCCACCACACCGGAAAGCTCCTGAAATTCCCGCTCCAAGGGCAACGGGCCGTCTAAACAATTGCTGATCTGAACGCCTGTACGCCCGATTTTCCGGATATTTTGAAGAAAATAGGCTTCCATTTCCAGGCGGACAAACGCCACACACCGACCCTTCCCCGGCAAAATATCCCCCACCACATTCCGCTCAATCCCCAAAGCCATAAAAGATCCCAAAAAATCACGGTGGGAAAGGCTGTCCTCTTCCCGATAGGTAAAGACCAGAGACGTCAGGGGAAAAGCTTCGGGAACTGGCTCCATATATTCTGGGAACATCCCCAAAATCCGGCGCTCCGCTTCCTCATAGCCGCCCCAAAGCAGGAACTTGATGCCCCGTTCCCGGCACAAAAACTCTTGGCAGAAAATGATCTCGCCTTCGTCCAAAAAGCCTAAGAAATATGGGCGGTTTCGGGAAAGAGTCATGCCGTCTCGCAGCTTTGCGGCCAAAAGGCTTTTCGCGTCCCCCAGCATACGGTTAGAAATAAATGCCGCTGCTTTCCAACTCGTCCAAAACATCTTCCCCAGTAAGGTCAACATTATAGGGCGTAATGATGACGATATTAGAAGCAATAGGTTTCAATTTGCCATGGTTGGCATAGGCGACACCGCTTAAAAAGTCCACAATGCGCCGCGCTGTATCCTTTTCCGCCTTTTCCAGATTTAAAACCACCGTATGGCGCTCCAAAAGCTCATCGGCAATGTTGCGGGCTTCCTCGCCAAAGGAAGTCGGCTTGCACACCACCATCTGAACCTGGGATTTGGAATTGAAATTTACCACCTTATTCCCACGTGGATCGGTACGGGAGGAAAATGAAGCGTAAGAAGAACGCCGCGGCTCATCATAATCGCTGCCGTAGCCGCTCTCCGGCTCTTCCTCATCGTAATAATCCTCATATTCGTCGTCCGGCGGTTTGATCATTCTCTGCAGTTTGTCCCGAAAACCCGACATTTTCACATCACCTTCCCTGTCACTCGGAAACCTGTCCCATAGCAAGCACGGCTTAAACCAGGCACCCTGTTTCCCGTTTTCCAAAAAGCGCGGAGCCAACGCGAACCATTGTCGCTCCACATTCGATTGCCAGCGGGTAGTCTGAGGACATCCCCATAGACAGACAATCCATAGATACATTATCCATTCTTTTAGCCGCTATGTCAACAAAATATTGTCTCATGGAAGAAAAATACTTTGAAAGCTCCCTTTTTTCCCTGCAATCCGGTGGGATCGCCATCAAACCCCGGACCATAAGCCCCGGCAGTTCCCGGATCTGATCCACAAACTCCGGAAGTTCCTCGGGCAAAACACCGCCCTTGCTTTTTTCCCGGCCGATATTTACCTCCGCCAAGATGTCCATTTTCCTCCCGTTCCGCACACACAGCCGGGAAATCTCTCCAGCCAGCTTCAAGCTGTCTACCGACTGGATACAACTGACTTTCCCCAGCAAATACTTCACTTTGTTGGTTTGCAGCCTGCCAATAAACTGCACATCGCAGCGGGCGCAGTCAAGCCCGTCATATTTTTCCAACAGCTCCTGCACACGGTTCTCCCCCATACAGGACAGCCCCTGCCCAATGGCGTGGTTAATCACCTCCAATGGCACGGTTTTGGTAGCAGCCAGCAGTGTGATCTCGCTAGGTCTGCGGCCAGAATGCTCTGCAGCCCGGGCAATTTCTTCCAGAATCCTAGGATAATTTTCATCAAAAGCTGCACAACGGTCAGCGTACTGGTTTTCCATCATAGAGATCCGTCCCTTCTACCACGACGTTGTCATAAAGCTGAATCGTGGAATCTGTCCGCAGAGCGGCCTGCTCTTCCTCGGACAGTTCCGTTTTGCAAATAGCGTAGCCGTTTACCGTTTTCTCAGTAAAAATCTGGACAAATTTCAGCTGCTTCCCTGTTTGGACATAAACTCCTTTCACATTTTGCTGAACCTTTTCGATCTCATTACCGTTTTCGTCCTCTTCATAATAGGTTACATCCTCAAAGCGCAGGGCCTTTTCATTGACCAGAACACCGGAATATTCCCGCACGCTGACCTGTACCATCTCATTGCGCACAGAAGCGATATCGGAATCCATATAGGAACAGGCAAATACCACGGCGGTATCGCCGGTTTCCCGGTCATAGTTTTTGGCAACCACCACAGCGGGGATTGTCTCAGTGCTGGCAAAGGGGATATCCAGATAGACGTTGGTAACGTCCTCGAAGCGCCACATGTCGTCGTTGGAAAATACGCAAACAAGATACCAGGTAAAATCAGAGCAAATCTTCCCCACGGACGACCCGAGACCTGTACCCTGCTCCCGGCCCAGAAGGTCCCGCACCTGATTTGGGGTGATTTTCTGAATCTCAGACACATCAACCACATTTTCAAAGCCGTCCGTGCTGCCGATAAAATATCCGGCGGTCGGCGCTGTAATGCTGTCGATGGCTTCCCCGACAGAAGCCGCAAGAGCGTCCCTTTGACTTTGCAGAACCTGAACACGCTGCTCATAGTCTTCCGCCTCTTCTTCGCCGGTAATTAACTGTTTCCGGCACAAAGCGTTCTGAAGATTTTCTTTCAACTCGGAGATTTCTGAAAAATTATTGTTCCGCACCTGAGAGAAAATGTCACCGAGAGCCGTATAAATCTGCCCGCTGATCGTGGAAGGATTGGCATCGAAAAAATCGGCAGGCTTTGCTAGGGACTGCAGCCCGGCAATCTCCTGGTCTATATAATCCAGCTTGTTTTTGGCAGCCGCATCATCTTCACTGGCAAAAACATCGGCAATCACGCCTCCGGCAGAAACACGGGTACCGTCCGCCACCCGATAGCTGAGCACACCGTTGTAGGAATCGGTGATGACCGTTTCGTCCCGAATGGCAAAGCCCCGGGCCTGCAGGGTATCGGAAACCGTGCCGTACATGGCGGTTTCCGTGACGATCCCCTTGTGGTTTGTAAGATAGACCTGGTATGCCACATATAGCAGCAATAAAAAAGTGAGGAGTGCCGCCGCCAGGGTTTGTATTTTTTTACTGTTCAAAGGGACTTCCCTCCTTTCCCGTTAAAAACGCTTCACACAGGCGGAAACTCTCGCGCCTTAACGCTTCCGGCGTTTCCCACTGGTCCACGTACAGGAAATGGGCGCCCGGCTCTTTGCCAAACCAGGTTATCTGCCGTTTGGCGTATCGGCGGCTTTCCCGCTTTAAGTCCTCCACGGCGTCCTGCAGCGGGCACTCACCGCGAAAATAGGGAAACAGTTCCTTGTAACCAATTGCCTGTACCGCCGTCGGTGGAGCGCCAGCTTCGGCACAACGCTGATAAAAAGCTTCCGCTTCCTCTAAAAGGCCTTCCTCCAGCATGTGGTCCACCCTGCTGTCAATGCGGGCGTACAATTTTTCCCGATCCTGAAAGGACAGGCACAGCATCAGACTGCGATAGGGAGATTCTATCTGTCTGGCACGCTCCGCCTGGGAAGAAAATTGCTCGCCTGTCAACTTGCAATATTCCAACGCCCGAATCACCCGCTTCACATTGTGGGGATGGATCTCCTCCGCCGCCCGGGGATCCAGTACTTTCAGTTCTTCATAAAGGGACTCCGGTCCTTCCCGTTCTTTTCGTTGGAACAATTCCCGACGCAGGGAATTGTCCCGGGCGTGTTCCTCAAAGACAAACCCACGAAGCAGAGAGCGGGCATAAAGCCCGGTTCCTCCTACCAAAATTGGCAGTTTTCCCCGGCCTCGCAGTTCCAAAATGACTTTGGAAGCCAGGTTTACATAATCTGAGACACTGAACGGTTCCCAAACATCTAAAAAAGAAATGAGATGGTGCGGAATCTCCGCCAGCTCTTCCGACGATGGCTGGGCCGTTCCGATTGGAAGCCCCCGGTAAATCTGCATGGAATCGCAGGAAATAATCTCTCCCGAAAAACGCTTAGCAAGAGCGATCCCCAAAGAGGTCTTTCCGGCGGCGGTAGGGCCGACAACTGCCACAACAGGTATCTTTTCTTCCATGCCGCACCCCTTCCTGTCTATGGCCTTTCAGGCTCTGCCAAACTGCTTTTCAATTTCTTTTCGCTTCAGTAGAATATACACTGGCCTGCCGTGCGGGCAGTAACGCACCTGCGGGTTGCGTTCCAGATCCTCCGCCAAGGCAATCAGCTCTTCACGGGTAGTCGTGTCCCCCGCTTTTATGGCTGCGCGACAAGCTACATTATGATAAACCCAATCCAAATGCTCCGTGGTAAAATCCTTTTTAAAAGAGCTGAGATACCCGGCGATCTCCATGACGGCACCAGCGGCATCCTCTCCCCCGAGAAGCATGGGAACCGCCCTTACCAGCACCGTCCCGTTGCCAAAATCCTCTATTTCAAATCCCGCTTTGGAAAGATCTTCCCGGCGGGCCAGCACTGCGGTATATTCGTCCTTTTCCAAGGTAACGGGTACAGGCTCCAGCAGTGTCTGCGCAATCCCCTCTCCGCCGGAGGATTTCAGCTTTTCGTACAAAAGCCGTTCATGGGCCGCATGTTTATCGATAAACATCAACTCTTCCGGGCTGTATTCCACCACCAAGTATGTACCGAAGGCTTCTCCAAGAATTCGAGAGTGAAATTCCCGCACAATAGGGCGGGGCGGTTCCTGGAAAGGCGTGATTTTTTCCGGACACGTTTCCGCTTTCACGGGCGTTATGGATTGTGGAGACTCGATGGGCGCGGGTTCCGGCTCCGGCTCTAAAACCCTGTCCGCATAGGAGTGAAAGGATGTCTCCCGCCGGGGAGCGCTGTCCTGGAAAACAGGGCGATCAAATGGCTGGGCATCAATTTTCGGCCGGGACGATTCCGAAAGTCGGATCTGTTCATGCTTTTCGGGCACGGGAGCGTAGGGCTGCACGGCAGGTTTTTTCAGCTCCATCACCTTCGGCTTGTCCCCAGCGTTCAGGGCGGATTTCACCCCGTGGTACACCGCGTCAAAAATCGGGCGTTCATTGACAAACCGTACCTCCAGCTTGGCCGGGTGCACATTGACGTCTACCGCGCCAAAGGAAAGGGAAAGATGCAAAACACAAGCGGGAAATTTTCCCACCATAATAGAGCCTTTGCAGGCCTCCTCTAACGCCGCTCCGGCAGTGCGGCTCCGGATATACCTGCCGTTAATAAAGAAGTTCTGCATGGACCGGTTGGGACGGCTCCCGGCGGGAGAGCTGACAAAGCCGGATACCTTGATATGAGCGTATTCATATTCCACTGGAATCAGTGTCGCCAAAAATTCCTTTCCATATACACCATAAACCGCAGAGGACAGCTTGTTGTCCCCCGGGGTACGCAGTTGCTCCCTGCCGTCCCGGATAAATCGGAAGGAGATTTCCGGATGGGAAAGGGCAATTTTATCCAGCACACCGGCCACGGAATTCCCCTCGGTGGAATCCTTTTTTAAAAATTTCATGCGTGCGGGGGTATTGTAAAACAAGTCCCGGATAATGATGGTGGAACCTTCCGGGCATCCCGCTTCTTCCAGTATCGGCTCCTCATCGCCGCCGCAAAGGTAACGGGTCCCCACAGGATTGTCTTCCGTTTTGGTCAACAGCTCTACGTGGGATACCGCGGCAATTGAAGCCAGGGCTTCCCCCCGGAACCCCAGTGTCATGATGGAATCAAGGTCGCCCGCATGGGCAATCTTGCTGGTAGCGTGGCGCAGAAACGCAACGGGAACATCCTCAACGGCAATGCCGCAGCCGTTGTCTGTCACCCTCATAAAGGTGATCCCACCCCGGCGTATCTCCACCGTGATGACGCTGGCTCCGGCGTCGATGGAGTTCTCCACCAACTCCTTGATGACGGATGAGGGGCGCTCCACCACCTCACCGGCGGCGATAAGCTCCGCCACCTGTTTGTCCAGTACTTGAATCTTCGGCATGCTATTCTCCTTGTATCAAAAATCCCGATCCTTTGGCACGCGGCCGCGGTTTGTGGTTTCAAGTCAGCTCTTTAGCCTTCCTTTACCGCCCAGGCAGCCAGGAAGGTTGGAATTCCGATCGCACTTTTTATTCTCCCAACATTTTCCTCAATTCAAAAAGTACGTTCATGCACTCAATAGGCGTCAAGGTGTTTACATCCAGAGCACGGAGCTTTTGCAGAATCTCTCCCTCCACAGAATCCATCACAAGCTGAACCGGCTCTTCGCTAAACCGCTGTGCAGCCGGCTGTCCACGGGACACCGCCGCCCCGTTTTCCAAATCGGCAAGCACCTGCTTTGCCCGCTTGATGACCTTTTCTGGCAACCCGGCCAGCTTTGCCACCTCGATACCGAAGCTGTCGTCCGCCCCGCCCCGGAGGATCCGCCGCAGGAATGTAATGTCGTCCCCGCGCTTTTTCACGGCAATGTTGAAATTCTTTACGCCGGGCAAAATTCCCTCCAGTTCGGTCAATTCGTGATAATGGGTGGCAAACAAAGTCTTGGCTCCGCACAACTTTTTATCGTGCACATATTCCAGCACGGCGCGTGCAATACTCATGCCGTCAAAAGTGGAAGTGCCCCGGCCGATCTCGTCAAAAATAATCAAGCTGTTGGCCGTGGCGTTTTTCAGGATATCCGCCACCTCCGACATCTCGATCATAAAGGTGGACTGTCCCGCCGAAAGGTCGTCGGAAGCGCCCACACGGGTGAAGATATGGTCTACAATGCCTATCTCCGCCACCGCTGCCGGTACAAAGCAGCCGATCTGCGCCATGATAGTGATAATGGCAGTCTGTCGCATATAGGTGGATTTGCCCGCCATATTTGGCCCGGTAATGATGGCCACCCGGTTGTCGTTCATATCCATGTCCACATCGTTAGGAACAAATGGCGCATCCTCCAGCAAAGCTTCCACCACCGGGTGGCGGCTGTCTTTTAAGTACAACTTGCCGCTCATGTTGATCACAGGGCGGGTGTAGTCATTTTTCACGGAAACTACCGCAAAGGACGCCAACACATCAAGCGCCGCTACAGCCTTTGCCGAGGACTGCACCCGGGCAAGCTGATCCGCCACATGACGACGTATTTCATCAAAGAGCTTGCTTTCCAGGGAAACCGACTTGTCGTGGGCGCCCAAGATCCGGTTTTCCAAATCTTTCAGTTCCTGGGTAATGTACCTTTCCCCGTTAGTCAAAGTCTGCTTGCGAATATAATCCTCCGGAACCTGGTCCTTATAAGAGTTCGACACCTCTATGTAATAGCCGAACACCCGATTATAACCGGTTTTCAGCTTGGGGATTCCCGTGCGCTCCCGCTCCCTGGCTTCCACAGCGGCTACCAACTCCGTGCCGCCATTCATATCCCTGCGAATTTCATCTAATTCCGGACTGTAGCCCTTTTGGATGATGCCGCCCTCCCGGATAGTAAAAGGCGGATCCTCCACGATTGACCTTTCAATCAGCTCCGCCACATCCTCCAGACCGTCGATCTCCCCGTTCAAATTCTTTAACAGCGTGGCTTCACAGCCATCCAGCAGATTTTTCAAGCCGGGCAGCTTTTCCAGTGCGGTGCACAAAGAACGAAGCTCCCTGCCGTTGGCGGAGCCGTACACAATCCTAGTCATGATCCGCTCTAAGTCGTAAATACCGGTAAGCTGGGAAGTCATCTCGTCCAGCAGCTGGGGATTCTCCACCAGCTCTTCCACGGCATTTTGCCGCAGAGTAATCCTGGCAGGGCTTAACAGCGGCTGCTCCAGCCAGGATTTAATCAGCCGCTTTCCCATCGCCGTTTTGGTACGGTCCAGTACCCAAAGCAGGGAACCACGTTTTTCCTTATTGCGCAGAGTCTCGGTGAGTTCCAGATTTCTTCTGGCGTTCAAATCCAGGCCCATCACAGCGGATTCCCCGTCCAGCTCAATTTCCGTCATGCGTTCCAGGCCGGTAATCTGAGTGCGGGCAAGGTAATCCAGCAAGGCATTTAGGGCAAACAGCGCCACAGGCTTGTCCGCCAGGGAAAGTTCCGACAAATTCCTGCCGCCAAACTGGGTAGAAACCGCCTGCTCCGCAGTGGGAAAATCCTCATAGAGTGCAGAATCCATACACTCCACAGCGGCGTGGACCCTGTCCCGGATAAAATCCCGGAGGGCAACAAGATCAGCGGCCTGAGGATCGATCAAAATTTCGCTGGGCATATACCGGGCCAGCCGGTCTGTAAGCAGATGTGTCAGGGCGGGAACGTCCGGCGCCTGGACCTGGTCTACAGTAAGCTTACCGGTAGAAATATCCGCAAAGCAAATTCCAGCGGTATTTCCCCGGTAACACAGAGAGCAGATATAGTTGTTCTTCGTTTCGTCCAGCATGCTGTTTTCCAGCACCGTTCCCGGGGTGATGACCCGTATCACGTCCCTCTTTACAAGACCCTTGACCAGCTTTGGATCTTCCAATTGTTCGCAGATTGCCACCTTATACCCCTTCGCAACAAGCCGGGCAATGTAGGATTCCGCACTGTGGAAGGGTACGCCGCACATGGGGGCGCGCTCATTCTGGCCGCACTCTCGGCCGGTGAGCGTAAGCTCAAGCTCACGGGAAACGGTTTTGGCATCGTTGAAAAACATTTCGTAAAAATCGCCCAAGCGAAAGAAAAGTATCGTATTTGGATACTTTTCTTTCATCTCGAAATATTGTTTCATCATTGGGGAGAAATCCGCCATGAGTCCTAACCCAATCCTTTCTAAGCTGTCCTATGGTCCTCTGTCCGGCAGACCAGCTGTTTAATGGCACCCCGCGCAGGAAGAACAGTCTCCCCCGCAGGACGCCGCGTCGTAGTCGCAGGTTTCGGGGTTCTCGCCGTCAGCGCACAGCCCGATAATGCCGGTAACACGCTGGAGCAGGGCGTCAAATTCGGTTTTCGCGTCGTTGTATTTTCCCATGTGCTCGTTTTGCATGATCTGGGCGTAGACCTCCCTCAGCTCCCGGTTTAGGCGCTGGAGCGTCTCTTCGCTGCGGTCCTCCTTCTGGGCTTCGTTGTTGATTGCCATGCGCTTCAGGTTAAATTCGCCAATCAGCTGCTGCAGCGTCTCGTCCTCGTCGCTCTGCTGCTGGGCCACCCGCATATTGATATACCGCTGATCGTTTTGCAGGGCTTTTCCCAATTCTCTTGTCAACTCAATAATTTCCATTTTGATACGTCCTTTCAAAAATGATTTTTTAGAAGGTCAATTTCATACAGTATTTAAAAAAGTTAGTTCACTATAATCCCCTTGAGCTGCAAGCCCTTTGCTTCGGTGATCTCGGTTTCGACAAACCGCCCAACCAGACTGTTATCCCCGGGGAAAAGAACCACTAGGCCGCCTGCAGTCCGGCCGGAAAGCAGCTGGGATTTCCCATCCCATTCCTCCACCAGTACCCGCTCACAGGTCCCGACCATCCCGCGCCCTCGGCGAGCAGCGATTTCCTCCTGCACCCGCAGAAGCTCTGCAAACCACTCCGTCTTTTCCTTGTGGGAAACAGGATCCGGCATGGCGGCAGCCTTTGTTCCCTTTCGGGGAGAATAGATAAAGGTAAAAAGGTTTGCGAATTCCACTTCCTTGATCAAAGACAGGGTATCCTGGAACTCTTCATAGGTTTCTCCCGGAAAGCCCACGATCACATCAGAAGTAAAGCTGATCTCCGGCATAACCCGGCGGGCGTAGCGGATCAGGGAAAGATATTGCTCCCGATTATATTTTCGGTTCATCTCCCGAAGCACCCGGTCGTTGCCGGACTGGAACGGCAGATGAATACAGTGGGGAATATGCCGGCTTCCCGCCATCAGATCAAACAGTTCCTCTGAAGCGTCTTTGGGATGGGACGTCATAAAGCGGATTCGGTAATCGCCGTCGATACCGTCCAGCCGCCGAAGCAGCTGTACAAAATTGACAGGCTCCCGCAAGCCTTTGCCATACGAGTTTACATTCTGTCCCAGCAGGGTAATCTCCTTGCATCCCGCCTGCACCAGCTCTTTGCACTCCTGATAAACTGCTTCCGGCTCCCGGCTTTGTTCCCTGCCCCGCACATAGGGGACAATGCAATAGGAACAGAAATTGTCGCACCCCGTCATGACGGTGACCCAGGCGCGGGCGCCGTTGTCCCGCAAAACGGGCAGGCCTTCCAAGATTCCAGGCGCCTCACCGCCCTGGGCAAAAACCCGGCGGGAACCGACAATAGCGTTGTACATCAATTCCGGCAGGCGGTGGATCATATTGGTACCAAAAACGATATCCACAAAGGGAAAGCTTTCTTTCAACCGCTGAGCCACGTGCTCCTGCTCAGTCATACAACCGCACACGGCAATCAGCAGGTTGGGATTCCGGCGCTTGTTGTTTTTCAGCGCACCCACATTGCCGAACACCCGGTCCTCCGCGTGTTCCCGGACAGCGCAGGTGTTAAATAGGACAAAATCGGCGTTTTCCGGCCCATCTGTAAAAGAAAAGCCCATCAGGGCCAAAATCCCCTTGATTTTTTCGCTGTCCGCCACATTCTGCTGACATCCGTAAGTGCGGACGTAGGCCAGCGGCACCCTGCCGCCCACCCTGGTTTTCATAAGCTCAGCCACGTCCTCCAAATAAGTCATGGGCTGAAACTGGCGATTTTCCAAAAGGCGAACACTCCCAAATTTTCATATGGCAAAAGTATAACACATTTCCCCAAAAACTGCAAGGCGGCGCCATGTGAATCAATCTAAGGAAAATCACACCAGTACCTTGGTGCCGCCGGGCTGGCGAATGGAAAGGACATGACAACTTCCCGGGCCGAACACCTTTTCCATCAAAGCCCGGTATTCGTCCAACTTTTCAAAGGGCACAAAAGCCTGAATTGTACCGGCAAAGCCGCCGCCATGTACTCGGAACGCGCCGTCAGGCCCCAGCACATGCTCCGTCAGGGTCAGCGCCAAAGACAGGCCCTGCTCCTGAGGCGCAGTCACGGAAAACACATTTTGCAGGCGCTCCAAGGAAGAAAGGCCGGAAGTTCGTACCATCTTCTTAAAGGCGGCAAAATCACCGGACTGCAGCGCTGCAGCTTCTTCGGCGGCAAGCCGATCGTCATCGAAGAAATGCATGGCGCGCAGAACCGCACGGTCTCCCACCGTTTTTCGCACCTGGGGCAGCTGGTCGTAAAATTTTCTTTCATCCACTTCCCGAAGATATTCTTTTCCAAAAAAATGCGCGACCTGCTTCATCTCTGCAGGAATAGCAGCGTACTCGTCCGTCAAATCCGCATGGTTCCCACCGGTGTCCACCACACAGAGGGCATGCCCGCAGGAAGCAAAATCAAAATCCACCTGTTTGATCACAGGCTTTGCCGGATCGGCAAAATCAATGGACGTAAATCCCCCCACAGAGCTTGCCATTTGATCCAGCAGACCGGATGGTTTGCCGAAGTACACATTTTCCGCGTACTGGGCAATGATGGCTGCAGTGACGGGGTCGATCCCATCGTTGTTGTACAAATGGCTGATGACAGTGACTACCAGGATTTCAAAGGCGGCAGAGCTGGACAGGCCAGAACCTTTCATCACCCGAGTCATGGTGTAGCAGTCAAAGCCGCCCACTTGATACCCCAGATCCATGCACTTGGCACAGATCCCCCGGATCAGCGCCTGGGAGCCGCCCTCCTGGTCCCCCCTGGCGGAACGCGGCATATCGCTCAGATCCACTTGGTCAATTCGGGGATATTCCGCGGATTTCAAACGGATCACTCCGCTCTCCGTCTTTTTTGCCAGCCCCACAATGTCCAGATTGATGGCGGCGGTAAGCACACGGCCCCGGTTGTGATCGGTATGGTTGCCGCCGATCTCCGTCCTGCCGGGAGCGCTGAACCACTCTCCGTCCGCGCTTTTGCCAAAGGTTTCTTCAAAGCCCCGGTGAATCTCCTCGTACCTTGTCTTTATAGTTTCCGCTTCCTGTCCATATAATGCCTGAAATTGAACCTTCATAATAGCTCCACCTTTCACGCCGTTTTGGCTACTCTTTTTCCAGCATTTCCAAAAGATCCTGTTCGCTGAGGATCGGTATTTCTAAATCGTTTGCTTTGTCCAGCTTACTGCCAGCCTGTTCTCCGGCCACCACATAACTGGTTTTCTTGGACACAGAGGACGTCACCTTTCCGCCATGCTTTTCAATCAGCTCGGTTGCTTCCTTGCGGCCCATATTCGGCAAGGTTCCGGTCAGCACAAAAGTACTGCCCGCCAACGCATCCCCTCTCTTTTCCTGCCGGGAGAGCATGTTAAGCCCCAGTTCCTCCAGTCGGCCTACCAAAGCCTGGGTGGACTCCCGGGAGAAAAACTCCACGACTTCCTTCGCCATCACGCCACCGAAGCCGTCGATCCCGGCGATTTCCTCTTCCCCGGCATTTCGGATGGATTCCATGCTTGGAAAAGCCCTGCACAGCAGCTGGGCCGCCTTTGCCCCAATATGGGGGATCCCTAAGGCAAACACCAGCCGATACAGATCGTTTTCCTTTGAGCGCGCCACCGCGTTCACAATATTTTCCGCGCTTTTTTTCCCAAACCGCTCCAAGGCTTCCAGCTGGAAGGTTTCCAGTGTATACAGATCTGCCGGAGACTTGACCAGCCCTGCCTGGAGCAGCTGTTCCAGATTAGCAGGCCCCAAGCCGTCGATATCCATTGCGTCCCGGGAAACAAAATGGATCAGATGCCTAAGCAGCTGCGCAGGGCATTGGGGATTGGTGCATCGCGTGGCCGCTTCCCCATCCACCCGGAAAACCGCTTCTCCGCAGGAGGGGCAACGTTCCGGCAGGAAAAAAGGCTGGGAATCCTCCGGGTTGGATACCACCGCCACCACCTCCGGGATGATCTCCCCCGCTTTCCGCAAGATCACCCGGGAACCGATGCGGATATCCTTTTCCGTTATGAAATCCTGATTGTGCAGGGTCGCCCTGCTCACGGTGGTACCGGCCAGCGTTACAGGCTCAAACCTTCCGGTAGGAGTCAACACGCCGGTGCGGCCCACGTTGATCTCGATGTCCACCAAGGTGGTTTCCTTTTCCTCGGGCGGATATTTAAACGCCTCAGCCCAACGGGGAAACTTCGCGGTGCTTCCCAATTCTTCCCGCTGAAGAAAATCGTTGACCTTGACCACTGCGCCGTCTATGGGAAAATCAAAGGTTCCACGCTTTTCGCCGATTTCCCGAATAAAGGCCAGAATCTCCTCCATGCTGTCAGAGCGGAAATAAAGGGGCGGCACTGTGAATCCCAATTCCTTTAGGCGCTCTAAGGATTGATCGTGCCGGGAGAACGTTTCCCCGGCGGCCTGCTGCACATTGAATACAAAAATATCCAATTCCCGCTTGGCGGTGATTTTTGGATCCTTCTGCCGCAAGGAGCCCGCCGCCGCATTCCGAGGGTTTTTGAAAGGCTTTTCCTCCAAAAGTTCCTGCCGTTCGCACAGCCGTTCAAAGCTTTGGTCAGACATATAAACTTCACCCCGCACCTCCAAAAACGGCACAGGCTCCTTCAGCTTTTTCGGCACAGTGCGGATGGTACGGATATTTTCCGTAACATCCTCTCCGGTCACGCCATCGCCTCGGGTGGACCCCCGGACAAACAAGCCGTCCCTGTACTCCAGCGCCACGGACAGGCCGTCAAACTTTGGTTCAACCACATATTCGGGCGCAGGGACGGTTTCCCGTACCCGGCGGTCAAAATCCCGCAACTCTTCTTCGGAAAAGGAGTCGTGCAGGCTTTCCAAAGGCACCTCATGGATTACAGGGGCAAACGTATTGTACACCGCGCCGCCCACCCTGCGGGTAGGAGAATCCTCGGTAACCAGCTCCGGAAATTCCGCTTCCAGGTTTTCCAGGCGGCGGTACAGCATGTCATATTCGTAATCACTGATTTCCGGGGCGTCCTCGGTGTAGTATTTTTGTCCGTGATAGCGTATCTGCGCCCGCAGGCTTTCAATTTCCAGCGTAGCTTCCTTTTTTTCCATAACAAACCTGTTTTCCTTTCGCTTTCCAATTTCTCAGCCGATACCGGCATAGGCAATATCCGGCACTTCCCCAACCACCACAGTTTCCGCCAGAACAGTAGAGGTCTCTTCCTCCACCTGGATTTCAAACCGTTTTGACTGGGAATAGGCGCGAGCCGTCACCGCCATCACAATTCTATGGCAGCTCTGGTTGACCCCCGCCGAACGGAATTCTGTTTGAAATGTCACATCGGCGGACCCTTCCAAATTGAGCTTTACAGGCACCTTTGGCCCCCTGCCGTTGAGGACGCCAACCTCCGTAAAGCTGCCTACCGGCACCCAGGCGGAAGCCTTGCCGTTCAGCGCTTTTGAGAGCCGGGCTATAATGCCGGCTTTCAGGCTGTTCAGCGCCGAAACATTGGCATTCACCGCGGAAACTGTCCCATTTCCGGATCGGCTCACCGTAACAAAGGCGGCGTTTCTCTCTTCCAACTCTTCCCGCACAACGGTATTGATGCTGGTGAGCAGGTACTCCCTGGCGGCTTCTTCTGTAAGTTCCTGGGAAACGGAGGAAAGTCCCGCTTCAGTGACAGCGGTCCAGAGGAAAAGCAAAACCAACGCCACGGCAAAGAGTCGTTTTCCCGTCCTGTGTTTTCCCATACGCCGGTATCGGATGGGGAACCGTCTTTTCCGTATGTATCGCAAAAAAATCACCTCTCGCTCCCATAGTACGTAAAGCTGGGCGCTTTGTGATTTTATTGCTCTTACAAGATAATAGGGCGCTGCCTTAACAGGCAATCATTTTTTCCAGGCGGCGCAGAGTTTCCGCCACAGGCAGGCCCACAATATTGGAATAGTCCCCCTCTATGGACTGCACCAGCACCACACCCAAGCCCTCGATTCCATAAGAGCCTGCGCGGCCTCTGGACTCCCCCATCCCCACATACCAGGATATCTCCTCCTCGGTCAATGGATAAAAATGGACCTGGGTGATCTGGTGAAACACTTCCCGCTTCCCGCCGGACAACAAGCAGACCCCAGTGTAAATTTGGTGGATCCGACCGGACAGCCGGCGCAGGGTGGCCTTTGCGTCCTCATCGTCTTTTGGCTTGCCTAAGATCATACCATCAATGCACACCACCGAATCGGCGGAAATAATGTGGGAATCCGGGCGCAGCGGCAGGACGGCTTCCCCCTTCCGCCGCGCCAAGCATTCCACGGTCTGCGCGGGGGTGTAACCCGGAGGGATGGTTTCATCCACTCCGGAAACCACCACCTCAAAGGCCAGTCCCACCCGCTCCAGCAGCATTTTTCTGCTGGGGGACGCGGAAGCCAGTACCAGTTTGCTATTATTCCTCAAAACCATTTGGATTCATCCTTTGCCAACGCAGGGCATCTATACAGATGTCGCGCAAAGTTCTTTTTGCTTTCCAGCCCAATTCCTCATAGGCCTTTGAGCAGTCGGCATAACTGACTGGCAGATCACCAGGCCGCCGGGGATCGACTACATAGGGGATATCCTTCCCGGCAGCTTCAGAAAATGCCTGGAGCATTTCCATAACCGAATAGCCGTGGCCGGTCCCCAAATTGTAGATACGAAGCCCGCAGTTTCCCTGCTCTATGAGCTTCAATGCGGCAACGTGTCCCTCCGCCAGATCCATGACATGGATATAGTCCCGTATTCCGGTGCCATCCGGGGTGGGATAATCGTTCCCAAACACATGAACCTTATCTCGCTTTCCGACCACTGTCTGGATAATATAGGGCGTTAAATTGGCAGGGATACCATTGGGATCTTCCCCAATCTTTCCGCTCTCATGGGCACCCACGGGGTTGAAGTACCGCAGGAGAATGGCATTAAAGCCGGGATTTGCCGCAGTGTAATCCATCAAAATCCGCTCAATCATCAGTTTTGTGGTGCCGTAGGGGCAGGCAGCATGGCCCGCCACAGGGAAATCCTCCCGGACGGGGGGGATAGCTTCCTCGCCATACACAGTGGCGGAAGAACTGAATACAAAATTCTTGACGCCAAACTCCTCCATAACCTGTAAAAGCGTCAACGTGGATTCCAGATTGTTCTGATAATATTTTAAAGGGGCTGCAACGGACTCGCCTACCGCCTTAAGGCCCGCAAAGTGGATTACAGCGTCGATGTTCTTGTTTTGAAACACTTCCCGCAGCTTTTCTTTGTCCCGAACGTCTTCCTGGTAAAAGCTTACCTTTTTCCCGCTGAGCTCTTCGATGCGCTTCACAGCCACTCGCTTGCTGTTACAGAGATTGTCCACAATGACCACATCGTGCCCCTGCTCCAGCAGTACGATGCAGGTATGACTACCGATATATCCGGCGCCGCCGGTTACTAAAATCCTCATGACAGTCCATCCTTTCTTTTGTTCGAAATCATTTTAGGCCGTCCGGCCTTTTTCAGCCTTTATTATAGGAAAATTCACGAGAAAATACAAGTGATTCCAAAAAGAAAGATAAAATACTTCCAAAGGTTTCAAGGAGAAAATGCCCTCCAAATTTTGGGGCTGCGCCGCCAATTTCCGGCAGCTTTCCGCTTTCATGGGTAAAACCCGCTCCGGTGCAAATACTACAGTCACGATTTTTTATGGCAGGTTTTAAGCGGGCAAGGAAAGGAAAGTGAGCGCGAATGATAAAACAATCGGGACGGCGCATGCAAAATGAGCTAATCTTTCTGACGGGAAGCTGTGGGTATCCCGCGCTGGAGATCCTTTGGCGCGGGCGAACCCATTATTCTATGGCACTGGCAGGTGGGCTTTGCATGATTTTGATCAACAAGGTCTGCTGTGAGAAAATGCGGGGCAAGCGGATCGTGTCCCGATGCTTTGCGGGTTCCGCCATCATTACAGGGGTAGAATTCACAGTGGGGCTGGTATTCAATTGCCTGCTGGGCCTGAACGTATGGGACTATTCCAATATGCCCCTCAATGTGATGGGACAGGTCTGCCTTCCCTATTCCCTTCTGTGGTGCGGGCTTTCCCTGCCGGCAATGGCCCTGTGCAATGCCTGCAGAAATTCAAAGCTTCTATCTGAATAAAATCGAAAAAAGAAGCCTTCCACACGGAAAGCTTCCCATTCTATTTTCACCGCCGAACGGATTTTCTGCGGTAGAGCAACACAAACAGCAGGGCTAATGCCAAAATAACCAGGCAAACGCCGTAGGTAATCAAATTTCCCACTATAGAGGAATTTCCCATATCCGGGGAAACATTTTCGGCTGAGGGGTTAAATCCCCGCCCCATTTCCATCATTTGCCCGGGGCCTTCCGTCTGTGCCGCAGTGTCTTCCTGCGCATCCCCGCCTTCTGTTGGATCAGCCGCAGCGGGTTCTATATCTTCTTCAGTGAAGTCCGGCCTGCCGCGGTCATTCTGATTCATAGTGCCCATAACGCTCAAGTCTATGCTGGAAGCGTCGATCAGCGCAGAAGGATACTCCCGCTGGCCTTCCTCGGTGGAAGGGATGGAACCATCCAACTGGCCGCGAATTGACTCTCCGCGAAGCTCCACAATCTGGCGGAGCATTTGAGAAGCCACCTGGGACTCTTCCAAGGTATAAAACGCCGTGGGATCGTTCTCAATAAGGGTGTCAATCTGGTTGGCGGTTCGCTCGAAGAAAGTGTCCAGACCGCCGCCAAACACATATTCTTCCACCAATTGGTTCAAATATTGATGATATTGGGAGCGATATTCCTCGTTTTCCAGCAAAGCGTCGAAAAAGTCTGTACCTGCAAAGGGCGTGTCGATGGGGTCATTGATTACCGAGGACGCGTCATCCCCTCCTCCCATACCGCCAAAGGCAAGGTTGTAATCCCAAGGGAACAGATTCAATCGTCCCTCATGCTCGTAAAGGTAATAATTGTGGGCCATGTTGCCGGACAGGCTGTCCTGATTGACAGAAAACACATGGACTGCCATGTATTTCAGCAGATTATCCACATCCAGGCAGGATTCCAGGTCGCTGCCTTCCGAAACGCTTTTCAGCGCCGCCACCACTCGCTGGCGGTCACTTTTGGCCGTATCAGTTACCTCACCGTCCCAAATGGCGGAATAGCTGTCCAAATCGTCGTCCGTGTAATTTAGGTCGGCCCCACCGCTTTCTCCAAACCCGCTTTCTTCCATTTTCCCCACAAATCCACCGGGAGTACCGTCCTGCGCCCAACCTTCGCCTTGAGAAACATCCTCGTCGCCCTGAGGAGCGTCTCCGTTATCCTGAAAAGCGCCCTCGTCCTGGCCAAAACCAGGCTTTTCCGGCATCTGGGGAATATTTCCCTGAGGGGCTTCCGCCCCCTGAGCGTCTGCCTTTTCCTGCGGGTCTTCCCCCGCCTGCTGAACATTTTCCTGCCGATTTCCGGCGCCTCCGCCCATATTGACACCTTCGGGTTTATAGAGCGCCCCATTTTCCGCCCCGAAGTTCCGGAGCATAAAACTGTCCTCCACAGCTTCCAAAGCAAGATACACGCCCCAGTATTCCCCGTTCACAGAAATTTCCGCATAATTGCACAGGGAAGCGTCTGCCCCTAAATAGCGGTACATATCGTAAACCAGGGCTTCTTTCCGGTTAGTGGCATCGGCATAGTTGTTGTTGAGCACCAGCTTATCCAAGCCAAAGCAGGTCTGGCCATCTACATATTGGTCAAATTCAAGCTTGAGACTATACCGATCCGTGTCCGGGTCCGAAGCGATAGATGTCAAGCTTGTGTTCCCTTTGGGACGGATCCCTACACGGTAAAAGGTCTGGCCGTTTATCTCCACATCGCATTGATAATACTCTTCTTCAATGGCGCTTGCCAGCATTTCCTCCCACTGGTCATCGTCCATCAGAATGTTTACAGTAATGGGGCTGTCGGTATCGAACAACTCCTTTTCGTAGTCCATTGAAATACCGGCGCTTTCCGCCGATGCGGTAAGCGCACCGGAAAAAGCCACAGCGCAAAGGCAGAAGCAGACAGCGAGGGCCGTCAGAGCTGAAACGATCTTCGTGATATGCCTGCTTGCAATCATGTTAAAACCACCCTTTCCATACGGTTGTACTAACTCTTGTAAAGAGGCTTCCGCTTTTAATTCATATATTCTCCATTATAGCTGACTAGGGTGGCATTTTTTACGCCTTGCAGCTCGCTGATCCGATTGACAAAGGCGGTGCCCGCGTCTTTGGTACGAAGCTCGGCGGTCAGCTCAATACCGGCTCGGCTGACGGTTTTGGATTTTACCACATACCGCTGCGTGCACTGCTCCAGCAGGCTCAGGGCCAGGTTTTCAGTGTTTTCGTCCACACAGTTCAACACCAGGATATAGGGGTTTTCCCGGACCTTATGATTGGCAAACAGCAGCAGGATGATCCCGATAATCACGGAGCCGATAATTGCAAGCGGGATCATTCCGGCACCAATGACAATGCCAACGGCGATAGCCCAAAATAGGAATACAATCTCGATTGGTTCCTTGATAGCAGCCCGGAACCGGACGATGGATAGGGCGCCCACCATCCCCAGGGACAGCACCACATTGGACGTGACCGCCATAATGACCAGCGTGGTCACCAGCGTCAATCCGACCAGGGTCAGGGCAAAGCCGGTGGAATACATGACTCCAGTGAACGATTTCTTGTAAATCAGAAAAATGAACAGGCCAAGCACCAGGGAAACCGCCATGCCAAGCAAAACATCAATAAAGGAAAAGTCGCTTACGTTCTCTAAAAAACTGGATTTAAATATATCGTTAAAAGTCATGGTGAGCACACTCCTTAAGCTATTTTTATATGGTTGGATTTCATCATCCGTATCTTCTGCATGCCGCGTATTTGGAAAAAGCCTGCTGCCGGACGCCTTCAATTTGAAGCAGATCCGCGATGATTTCCGGCAGGAAAGCGTCATACTTCACTTCCAGGATCATTGTACCCGGCCCATCGACGGCGCTGATATCCTGCGGATCAGTCTCTAAAAAATCCAGATGGTACAAGCTGGTGCGGATTTGGGAATCAAAGGTAACCCGCACATTGCCGGGATCGTAAATATACGGCTCTCTGACATAAGAAACCAACACCCTGGGCCTTAAGCCCTGGCAGGTCATCTGGAGATACAATTCCCGAACCAGCTCCGCGGAGTGGTCCGGCATCCAACTTCTGTCGCCTGAAAAGAGGGCGCGGCATTCCTCTGCGCTGAGCCGCACAGACCGCTTTTGACAGAGGTTGTTCCATTTAACCTTCTTTTCCAGCATAAGAAAAGAAAAGTCATCGTTATAGTAGCGGATTCGGAATTTTTCCCGGTATGGGACACCGTCCACCTTTTCCCGCAGTGCTTTATCATCCCCGTTGTCGAAATACACACTGCGGATCAGATAGCGGCCATCGGGACACGTGTGCGTATCAGGCTGCATCACAGCTCGCAGACGGCTCCTTAACGCCAGGTAAGACCCATAGTCTATCTGGTATTTTAATTCGTGACGGCAGCCTTCCAACTGTTTCATGGACATTCCTCCTTCACGCGGCAAAAACCGTTTTGAGTGAAAGCGCTTCAATGAGGAAATTCTATTCTGCATTTTAGAAATGTGCTTGAAAGCAATCTGAAAACTTTGTGAAAAAGGATTGACATTTCCCAAAAAGCTGTGGTATTATAATACCTGCGCGATAAGGAGAGGTGTCCGAGTGGTTTAAGGAGCTAGTCTTGAAAACTAGTGATCCCGCAA
>CAYSQF010000009.1:32114-34445 GCA_964433105.1 uncultured Acutalibacter sp. | reverse complement strand
GCTGGTCAACGGTTCCAGCGGCATTGCCGTCGGTATGGCGACCAATATCCCACCCCACAACCTGCGGGAAGTCATCGGCGCGGTGATTTGTGAGCTGGACGACCCGGAGGCCACCCTGGAGCAGCTGATGGAGCATATCAAGGGGCCGGACTTCCCCACCGGCGGCATTATTATGGGACGCAGCGGGATACGGGCCGCCTACGCCACCGGACGGGGTAAGATTACTATTCGGGCCAGGACGGAATTTGAGGAGTACGGCAAGGATCGGACCCGTATCATCGTCAATGAGCTGCCCTACCAGGTGAATAAGCGCCAGCTTATCAAAACTATGGCCGAGCAGGTGAAGGACAAACGCCTGGATGGCATTTCCGACCTGCGGGACGAGACGGACCGCAACGGCATGCGCATTGTGATCGAACTGAAAAAGGACGCCAACCCCCAGGTGGTGCTGAACCGCCTGTTCAACCAGACTGCCATGCAGTCCAATTTTTCTGTGATCATGCTGGCCCTGGTCAACAACCAAATGCAGCCAAAGGTGCTGAGCCTAAAAAACATCCTGGACGAGTACATTTCCTTCCAGAAGGAGATTATAGTCCGGCGGACGAACTTTGACCTGCGCAAGGCTCAGGAGCGCGCCCATCTGTTGGAAGGTTTGCTCATCGCCCAGGACCACATCGACGAAGTGATCCGGATCATCCGGGAAAGCTACGACAACGCAAAGGAAAACCTGATGAACCGATTTGGGCTGGACGACGTGCAGGCCCAGGCCATCTGCGATATGCGGCTGATCTCCCTCCAGGGGCTGAACCGGGAAAAGCTGGAGAACGAGTACAAGGAGCTGGAGGAAAAAATCTCCTACTACAAGCAGCTGCTGAATTCCGATGAAATGGTCCGGGACGTGCTGAAAGAAGAGCTGCAGGCCCTGGCCGACAAATATGGGGACGAGCGAAAAACGGAGATTCAGGATGTGGCCGGAGAGATCGACATCGAGGATCTGATTCCAGAGGAAGAGTGTGTGTTAACCCTGACCAATTACGGCTATGTTAAGCGGCAGAAGATGGATACCTACCATACCCAGAGAAGGGGCGGCAGGGGCGTTGCAGGCATGAGCCGCAGAGAAGAGGACGTGGCCACCGAGCTGTTTGTTATCGGGAGCCACGACTATGTCATGTTCTTCTCCGACCAGGGCAGGGTGTATCGGCTGAAGTGCTACGAGGTGCCCGAGGGCAGCCGCGCCAGCCGGGGGATGAATATCCGGAACTTGCTGCCACTGGGACCGGAGGAAAAGATCACTTCTATGATCCGGGTCACCGCCTTCGATGCGGACAAGTACCTGGTACTGGTGACGAGAAACGGCGTAATCAAGCGCACTAAGCTTTCCGCCTACAACACCGCCAGAAAGGGCGGCCTGATTGCCATTGATCTGGACGAAGGGGATGTCCTTTCCTGGGTGCGCATTACCAATGGTTCCGACCAGCTGCTGGTGGCTACTAGGAAGGGCATGGCCATCCGCTTCCACGAAACGGATGTCCGGGAAATTGGCCGTACGGCCCGGGGCGTGAAGGTGATGGATCTGAAGCCGGGAGACCACATTGTAGGCATGTCCATCCTGCGGGAAGGCGGCCTGGTGCTGACCGTGACGGAAACTGGCTATGGCAGGCTTTCCGGCCCGGACAATTACCGCATTCAGAAGCGGGGCGGCAAAGGCCTGCTCAATTACCATGTGGAGCGGTTTGGCGATGTAGCGGCCATTAAGGTGGTGGATCTGGACGATGACGTAATCCTCATCTCCGAGGACGGTGTGATTATCCGCATTATGGCTTCCTCTATCCGCTTGTGCGCCCGGCCCAGCAAGGGCGTGAAGGTGATGCGCCTGCAAGAGGGCAGCAAGCTGGTCACTTTGGCCCGCGTTCCTCACGAAGAAAACGAGGTAAACGATGGGGAGATTAAAGAGGGCGGCGACCCAAACGAGGGCGCGGAAGTGCCGTCCGAAGAAAATGAAACTCCCGGCGAAGTCGAAGACGGCGAAGAAGAAGAAACAGAAGAATAAGAAGAGAAAAAGAGGGTCCGGCGGGGGTGGTTTCCCGCTGGGCCCTTTCGTGTGCTCCGCTATTTGATTCCGTATTTTGCGGCGTACTGGCAGACCAGGTCTGCAAAATGCTTGTGCTTAAAGCCGTTTTTCACATCTGTCAGATCCACATATCTGCCATTTTTCAGGTTAGCGATGACAGCTTCTGCCACAAAGCACTCCAGCGTGTAATCGTCGTCCAGATAATCCTCAATTTCGGTGTTCATGTGCTCGTCAATGCCCTGGACCGCATACTGCCAAAT
>CAYSQF010000009.1:0-32014 GCA_964433105.1 uncultured Acutalibacter sp. | reverse complement strand
ATTTTGATTTCCTCCAAGGGTTTAGTTTTCGAGATGGAAGCTTCCATGTTTCTATTGTACCAAAAAGCCCGGCAGGCGCAATAACCTGCCGGGCGAGTTTTTGCCTTTGGGACTCAACCGGGAGCGCTTACAGCTTCCCCTGTTCCACCAGCTTCGCAGTTTTCAAAATGGCGATTTGGCTTTTTCCATCAGGAAGCTCGTTATTCAGCACCATTTCCACCGCCTGATCCAGGGGGATGCGCCGGTTTTCCAGGAATTCATCCCGATCCAGGTGCAGGGCGCCGCCGTCCTGGGTCAGGCGGCAGGCCCACAGGCGGATGACTTCCCCGGAGTACCCGGCGGTGGGATAGACATTTCCCAGGAAAACGTACTCTTCGGCCGAGGTACCGGTTTCTTCCAGCTGTTCCCGTTTCATGGCTTCAAAGGGGTCCTCCCCCTTTTCCAACTTCCCGGCGGGCAGTTCCAGCAGGACTTCCCCCACGGAGTACCGAAACTGCCGGACGAAGATCAGCTCGTTTTCCGGGGTGAGGATCGCAACGCACACGCCGCCTCGATGATCCACAATTTCCCGCTTGGCAAGTGCGCCGTTTTCCAGTTCCACTTCATCCACGTGGACCCGGATCACCTTGCCGTCGTAAATCAGGTTTTCACTTTTTTTCTTTTCAAATAATTTCATGGGATTCTCCTTAAGAGCGGTCAAATTCATCGGCAGGCTCCGGTTCTTGGAACCGGTTCATCACCAGGCCGGTAATGAGCTTTGGATAAAAATAAGTGGATTTCTGCGGCATTTTTTCACCGGCGGCGGCCACCGCGCCGATCTCTTCCACCCGGGTGGGGTTTAACAGGAAGCAGCACTGACTTTCCCCGGTTTCCACCGAACGTTCCGCTTCCTCTGCGGAACGGGTGTAAGTCAAATTCTTCTGCGCCGCCATGTTTGCCTTGTCAATCCCCAGCACACCCTCCAGGATCAAGGTATGCAGGATGGTCACGTCCAGCTGGCGGTAAGCCTCGCTTTTTCCCGGCAGCAGGGCGTCCAGCACCGCAGGGTTCCGCAGGGTAAGGGTATGCCAGCGAACGCCATCAAACAGACCGAACGCGTGGCGGCTTTCCCCGTAGGCTTCCTCCAGCGCCCGCTCCGTTTCCGCCCGATCCTTTTGAGCGGCTGCGTCAAAGTATTGGTCGCAGGCGGCGAGCAGAATGTCCGCGCGGAAGTCCGGCAGGCCCCGTACCAGTCGATGGGTGGGGAACACCACCAGCCCGCTGTCCCCCATATCCGCCAGAAACATCATGACAAACCCGGCGTTGGGGAGGTAGATCCCCTGGTCCCGCAGATGATCCCGATAGCGCAGGGCGGTCTCATATCGGTGGTGGCCATCGGCGATGTATAGCTTCCGGTCGGTAAAGTCCTCCCGCAGGGCGGAAATGGCCACTTCATCGTTGACCACCCACAGCCGATGGGTCACCAGGCCGTCGGAAAACTGATACCGCGGCCGGCAGGTCTGCGTCAAGGCGTCCAGCCTGCCCCGGGTGATGTGGGTTTCGTCCCGGTAAAGGGAATAGATTTGGCTGAAGTTGCAGCCGGTGGCGCACATCAGCTGGAACCGGTCCTCCTTCGCCTTGCTCAGCGTTTCCTCGTGAGGCAAAACCACGTTGGCGGAAAAATCTTCCAGCCGCACTAGGCAGACCATGCCCCGGAGCGTTTTAACATTTCCCCGGTCCACTTTGTCCAGAAATTCCTCTTCGTAAATGTAAATCCCCTCGTCCATGTCGGTTTTCAAAACGCCCTGGTCCATCCACTGCTCCAGGGTTTTGCCGGCTTGGGTATAGCAGTCCTCCCCCTGGGGAAGCTCCAGCTGGATTACGTTATAGGGATTTCCCTCCGCCAGCGCCCGGCGCTGTTCCTCCCCGATTACATCATAGGGCGGGCAGACTAGGGAGCCGATCTCCCCCGCTTTCTCCAAATTATACCGCAGCGCCTTGAAAGGCCGGATCTCCGCCATATGGATCCCCCCTGTTCATTTTCTGTAAAGCTTTCACTTATTTTACCGTGGATCGGTTTTCCCGTCAAGTGAACAATGGTGAAACCGCCGGTCTTGGCTGACCGCGCTGCTCCCGGGAGCGAACAGTCACAGCGGCTTCACGGAAATTTCACAAATATGAAGTAAAATTTAAGAAAACTGACCTTGCGGCCGGGAAAAGTGTTGCAAATGTCCCGGTTTTGGGGTACTATTTATTAGTTAGCTTTTTTCCGGACGAAAACGAAAACACAGGAGGCATCACGGATATGGTAGAGGTCAAAGGCCTCACGAAGCGCTACGGCGCAAAGCTGGCGCTGGATCACGTGAGTTTTAAAGTGGAAGAAGGCTCCATCGTAGGATTTTTGGGGCCGAACGGCGCGGGAAAATCCACGGCGATGAACATTATCACCGGGTATCTCTCCCCCACCGCCGGGCAGGTGCTGGTTTCTGGGAAAAGCATCCTGGAGGAGCCGGCCGAGGTAAAACGCATGATTGGGTATCTCCCGGAAGTACCGCCACTATACGCAGATATGACGGTAAAGGAATACTTGAACTTCATGTACGAGCTGAAAAAAACCAAGCTGCCCCGGGAGCAGCATTTGGCGGAGATCTGCCGCCTGGTGAAGATCGAGGACGTGTACGGCAGGCTGATCGGAAACCTTTCCAAAGGCTACCGCCAGCGCGTCGGCATCGCCCAGGCGCTGATCGGCAACCCGCCGGTGCTGATTCTGGACGAGCCTACTGTGGGCCTGGATCCCAAGCAGATCATCGAGATCCGCAGCCTGATCAAAGGCTTGGGGAAAAACCACACCGTCATATTAAGCTCCCACATTTTGTCTGAGGTACAGGCGGTGTGCGAAAGGATTATCGTCATCAACAACGGGCGGCTGGTGGCCGACGGCGCTACGGATACCCTGGCGCACGACCTTTCCCAGGACCACAGACTCCTCCTGCGGGCGGAAGGCCCCGAGCGGGAAATGCTCCACGCCATCCAGGCCATGCCTCATGTGCGGGAGGTCCTTTCTCTGGGTGAAAAGGAACCGGGGGTATTTGAGCTGAGCGTGGAGTGCGATCCCGATGCCGACCTGCGCCGGGATCTGTTTGCCTTGATGTCCCGGAAGGGCTGGCCCATGCTGGCTTTGAAAAATTCGGACCTCACTTTGGAGGAGTTGTTCCTGCAGCTGACCAGCGGCGATGCGCCGGCGGAGGACGTTGATGAGGAGAAAGGAGAGAAAAAAGCATGAAAGCTGTTTTTAAGCGGGAAATCCGCGCTTATTTCAATTCCCCGGTGGGATATGTGTGCGTGGCGGCTTTGGCGGCTCTGTACGGCTGGCTATACTTCCAAATCATGGCTTCCGGTTCCACCAGCTATATCAGCAGTATTGTGTATGGTTCCATGTTCACTTTCAGCATGATGATCATCCCCATCATCACCATGCGCAGTATGACCGACGACCAGAAAAATAAGACCGACCAGGCGCTACTTACCGCCCCTGTAGGCGTTACCGCCATTGTGATGGGAAAATTCCTGGCCTGTCTGTTTGTGTTTTTCATTGCCACTACCCTGGGCCTGCTGCCCGCGGTAGCCATAAGCTTTTTCTCTTCCCCGGCCTGGGGAGAGATCATCGGGAATTACCTGGGTACCCTGCTATACGGCGGGGCCATGATCTCCATCGGCGTGTTTATTTCCAGCCTGACCGTCAGTCAGGTAATCGCTGCGATCGGTACCTTTGTGGCCGCTGTTTTTCTCATGTTTATCGATAGCCTGGCGTCTGCCATTTCCAACTCGGTGGTCAGCGCGGTAGTGGACTGGATCTCTTTTAACAACCGGTATTCCGTGTTTACCCAGGGGATCTTCAGCGTTTCCAGCACGGTGTTTTTCCTGAGCGTGATGGCGGTTTTTGTATTCCTCACCGCCCGCCGGCTGGAAAGCCGCCGTTGGAACTAAGGAAGGAGGGAATCCGCAGTGGAAACGAATCATGAAAACAAGCTTCCCGAGGATGTGGAAGCCGTTGAAACCGAAGCAGTAGATCAGACGGAACCGGAAACCGGCGAGGCTGAAACTGAAGAACGCGAAACCGGCGAACCGGCCGAAGAACAGCCTGAAACAGGCGAATCCGGGGGAACCCGGGAAACTGCGCTTGAAACAGAAGAACCTGCCGGAACTCCGAAACAGAAGAAAAAGCGGAGATCCGGCGGTGCCGCCATGAAAATGAAGCGGGGCGGCATGACGACTCTGATGAGCGTGGTGTTCATTGCGATTGTGGTGGTCTTGAACATTTTGGTGAGCCTTTTGACGGAACGGTTCCCCTCTCTGGACGTGGATCTGACCGCCAATAAACTGAATTCCCTGTCCGATCAGGCGTTGGAAATCGCCAAGAGCGTTGAGCAGGACACCTCGATTTTCCTGATCGGCGCGGAAGATTCCTACCGGAAGGACAAGCTTTACTCCAGCTACGGCCTGGAATACAGTCAGGTGGCGAATCTGGCGGAAAAGCTGCGGGAAGCGAACTCCAAGATTTCCGTGGAATTTGTCGACCCGGATACCAATCCCGGTTTTATTTCCCAATACGCCGAGGAGGCGTTGACCTCCGGTACGGTGCTGGTGCGCACGGAACAGCGCTACAAGGTCTTGAACGTCACTGATTTGTTCGACGTGACGCAGAATTCCAGCACCTATCAGGTGGAGGTTTACTCGATGGTGGACAGCGCCCTGGCCGGCGCCTTGGAGCTGGTCAATCTGAAAACGGTGCCCGTGATCGCCATTGCCACCGGCCACGATGAAATGCTTTCCACCGATTCCCTGACCGGCTTCACCGAGCTGATGGAAAGCCAGAATTTTGAGATCAGGGAGATTAACTTCCTGACGGATGAAATCCCTGATGACGTCCAGGCGGTGATGATTCCCACTCCCACCACAGACTATACCGAAGAAGAGATCAACAAGCTCCGGGCGTTTTTGGACAATGCCGAGGAGGAGCAGGACATTACGGTATGGGTGACCTTCCACTCCACCCAGGCGGAGCTTCCCAGGCTTTCCAACTTCCTGGAGGAATGGGGGATCAAGGTGGAGGAAGGCATGGTGGCGGAAACCGACGCCTCCCGCATGCTGTCCTCTAATCCCAGCTTCCTTTTGGCAGATGTGGATCAGACGGAGATCTTACAGGATAGCACCTACCAAAATCTGGTGGTTGCGGAAAACCGTCCTCTTACCCTGCTGTTTGAAGGCAACGTGGATATCTCTACCCAGGCGCTTTGGACCTCTGCCGACAGCTCTTTCCATTACACGGCGGACATGACAGAGATTCCCGACGATCCCGAAACGGGATCCCAAATCCTGACAGCGATGGGCGTGAAAAATTATCAGAGCAACGGCAACTACAGCCGCCACAGCGTAGTGGTGTTTGGTTCCTCTTATGTCTTTACGGACAGCTTCATCTCCGCTACAGCTTACAGTGATAAAAACTATATCCGGGATCTGATGCAGTTCTGCACCGGTACGGAAGCCAGCCAGGTGACCACTGTGTCCACTTCCCAGGTGCAGACCAATGTGCAGGATGTGGCAGTCTCCCAAAGCACCATTTTGCTGCTGGGCCTGGGCGTATTTACCGCGGGACTTCCGCTGGTGATTTTAATCGTCGGCCTGGTGGTGTTCCTGCGGCGCAGGCACCTGTAAGCCAGAGGCGGATAGAAACGTCGGATAGGGGCAAGGTAACCATATGAAGAAGAATTTAAAATACACTTTAATCATGCTGGCGGTGCTGGTAGTGTTGGGCGGCGGCCTGGCCGCGCTGCTGCTGTTCCCGGCCCAGCAGGAGGAAGCCCCCGCTTCTTCCTCGGAGACTTCCTCCGCCGAGGAAACCGTAATGGAGCGGGACTCGGCTGAGGTGGCTTCCGTCGAGGTGGAAGGCCCGGAGGGCAGCTACACGCTGGTTCCTGTCGGTGATGGGGAAAATTTCACCGTAGAGGGATTTGAGGACTTGGACGTGGTGTATTCTTCCGTGAATAACAGCGTCAATTCCCTGGTGTCCATCCATTCCTCCAAAAATCTGGGGAGCCGGGACAATCTGGAGGACTTCGGCCTTTCCGGGGAAAACGCCACCCGTGTTACGCTTACCTATGAGGACGGCGGCTCCGACCAGCTGGTGCTGGGCGGCACGGCAGCGGAATCTACCGGGCGTTATGTGCTGAAGGACGGCAGTGTGTATATCGCGTCCGCTTTGGCAAGCCAGCTTTTCGGCAATGTGTGCGGCTATCTTAACACGGAGCTTTACACCATAGGGGACAGGACTGAGGAAACTACCGATGAGGACGGGAACGCTTCTACGGAAACACTGGAGGACATTTTATACAATTTAAAGCTTTCCGGAGCCAACTTCCCGGAGCCGATAGAAATCACCTATCACGATGGCCAGACTGGCACTTATATGATGTCCTCCCCTGTGCTGGCGGAATCCGGCAACGGTACCTTTACCACTTTGGTGGAATCCCTGAAGGCACCCACGGCCACCGGTGTGGCGGCGGCAAAGCCTACCGAAGAACAGCTGGAAGAATACGGTCTGGCAGAGCCGGCGGCAACGGCTGAATTTGATCTGAACAACGAGACGCACACCCTTTCCGTGAGCAAAGCGGACAAGGAAGGCACCCGCTATCTGCTGCTGGACGACCGGGATGTGATTTACACTGTTTCGGACGATACGGTGTCCGCTTGGGCGGATACCACTGTTATGAAGCTGCGAATGAGCTATATCTGGATTGAGAACATCACGAACGTGGAACGGCTTACCCTCACCGTGGAAGGGGACATGGTCTACCGTTACGATGTAACCCGGACCAAGAACGAGGAAACCTCCACGGAGGACAGCATTACCTATGATCTTACCATCCAAAATGCCGGAGGGGAAACGGTGGACTATGAAAATTATCAGGGCTTTTACAAGCAGCTGATCGCCGTGGCGGCGTTGAATACGGACAAGCCGGAGTACGGCGGCACGCCGGAGCTGACTATCCGGTATGAACAGTTTGACGGCGGGACCGATACCGTGGAATATTACGCCGTGGGCGAGGATCGTTATGCCGCTGAGATCAACGGCCAGTTTGGCGGCCAGGTGCGCAGAAGCGAGCTGGATAAGCTGATCGGCCTTCTGCCGACCCTTGATGCCAACGGCGCCATAGAGGACTAAAAAGGACTGAAATCCCGCATATGTGTTTCTCCGGTCTCATGGCCTATTTTACAAGTGCTGAAGGAGTGTGCGCCCATGAAACAGTTGAAAAAATTAATCTGCGCGGTGCTTTGCGCCATCCTGCTGCTGTCGGCTTTCGGGGGCTGCTCTCTGAAAAAGCAGACGTCCTCCCTGGCGGAATCCGTGCCGGAGGTTTCCTCCACGGTCAGTGAGCCGTCCGGCCCCTATAAGATCGGCCTGCTGCAGTTTGAGGAAAACCCGTGGCTGGATCAGATCCGGGAAGCGTTTATGGGCCGTTTGGAAGAATGGGCTTACAATGAGGATCAGGTCAGCATCGATTATCAAAACGCCGGCGGCGACAGCGTGAAGGCGGGGGAAATCTGCTCAAAATTTGTCGAAGATGAAACAGATTTGATCGTGGCCATTTCCGCCGACGCTGCAAAGGCCGCGGAGGAGAAAGCGAAGCAGGCCGAAATTCCGGTGCTGTTTGCTGCTGCGGGTGACCCAAAGGAGTTGGGTGTGGAAAATCTACAGGCGCCGGAGGGGAATCTAACCGGCGTACAGGACGCGTCCTCGGCAGTCCGGACCATAGAGCTGGCCCTGCAGATCGATCCGGACCTTGAAACCCTGGGTCTGCTGTATGATCCCGCTTCTGCCAACGCCGCATCCGACGTGAAAGCCATCAAGAGCTTCTGCGAGGAGAATGAAATCGCCATAGAGGAAAGCTCGGTGCACAACGCCGGCGAGGTTCCGTCCGCTGCCCTTTCCCTGTTGGAAAAAGTCGACGCGATTTACACCCCGTCCGGGGGCGTGGTAGCCGGCGCCGCGTCCGCCATTTCGGAAGCGGTGGTCAAAGCCAAAAAGCCCTGGTATGCCGGAACGGACTATTTGGCGCAGGGGGGCGCATTGGCCGCGGTGAGCGTGGATTACGCTGAGCTGGGCCGCAAGGCCGCCGATATGGCCATAGAATTGATGGCGGGGAAATCGGTGTCTCAAGTACCGGTTGCAGTGTTTGACACGTTTGGAACGTATCTGAACCAAACCACCCTGGACGCTTTGGGCTTGCAAATCCCCGACGAGATTCTGGAAAACGCCATGTTTTTCGCGGACGCCTCAGCCCAATGACCGCCAGGTCTGTCTTAAAAGCAGTTATAAAGCAAGCTTTCCCGCCGGGGCCTGACGATCCGCGCTTGTCAAATCCGGGCGGGAATTTTTTCGAAACTCCGTTTTTTTGGGAAAAAGGATAAACCCGGAGCCAGTGCAAATAATAACCACACGCAGAATGGTCTGCAGCAGAAGAGAAAGGAAAGTGGTTAGCACGATGAAAGCAACAGGAATTGTGCGGAGAATCGACGACCTGGGCCGGGTTGTGATTCCAAAGGAAATCCGCCGCACGCTGAAAATAAGAGAAGGCATGCCGATGGAAATTTACACCGACGTGTCCGGCGAGGTCATTTTAAAAAAGTATTCGCCAGTGGGGGAAATGTCCCAGCTGGCAACCGCTTACGCCGAAGCCCTTGTCAGTCTTACCGGCCACGCCGCCGCTGTTTGCGATGTGGAACAGGTCATTGCCATTGCCGGCTCCGCCAAAAAGGAGCTGCTCCACAAGCCGGTGGCCTCTCAACTGGACGAGCTGATCCAGAGCAGGCGCAGCTTTTTGGCAAATGGGGAAAACACGGTGCTGGTGTCAAAGGATCCGCCTGCTGCCGCCCTGGCGGTGTTTCCGGTGGTGTCCGTGGGAGATGTGATGGGCGCGGTGATCCTCCTTAAGGGAGAAAAGTCCCCGGCACGCATCAGCGCGGAAGCCGCCGAGAGCGTAAAAGCCGCCGCGATGTTCCTTTCCAGGCAGCTGGAGTGATTTTTCCCGGAAAATACTTGATTTTCCAATTCTCCGGTGTTATAATCTCTTATGGTAATAGGTTCGATGTTGAAAGAGTGGGGCGGCCCACTCTTTTGTTTACGTAAGGGCCAGGTGCCGCAGACTGCGCACCGCCCGGAAAAGGAGGAGCTCGCTTGACCCCGGAAAATAAAAAGAAGGGCACCGCCCAAATTGTTTGGGAAATGGCCCAGCCGCTGGCGGAAAGCCTGGGACTTACCCTGTGGGACGTGCAGTTTGTAAAGGAAGGAGCCGACTGGTATCTTCGGTTGTTCATTGACAAGGAAGGTGGGGTGTCTATCGATGACTGTGTGGATATGACCCATTTGATCGATCCGGCGCTGGACGAAGCGGATCCCATCCCCCAAGCGTACCAGCTGGAGGTTTTTTCCCCCGGCTGGCAGCGGAAGCTTTCAAGGCCGGAGCATTTCCAGGCGTATCTTGGCCAGCCCGTGCGGGTAAAGCTTCACCGCCCGCTGGAAAACGGGAGCAGACAGCTGGAGGGCGTCCTGCTCCGCGCGGAGCCGAACGGTGAGTTTGAGATACAACTGGATGAGGAAACCAGTGTCACCCTGGAAAAAAAGGAATGCGTTTCCGTAAATGTGATCGAGGAGCTGTAAGCGGGACGCAGGTCCTTTCCGTCAAAAATAAAATCTCCATATCCAATACAGTAAGGAGCGATTGATAAAATGGCAAAGAAAAAAGAACCCGAAAAGCAGGGCAATGAAGAACTGTTCCTGGCCCTGGAACTGTTGGAAAAGGAAAAGGGAATTCCGGCGGAGTTTATGCTGGATAAAATCAAAAAGGCAATCTCCACCGCCTGTAAAAACAGCTACGGCAACGAAGATGTAGAAATGGAGATCGACCCCACCGTAGGCAAGTTCGACGTGTTTTTGAAAAAGGAAATCGTAGAAGAGGTGGAAAATCCCAACCGCCAGGTGCTGCTGGAAAAGGCCAGGGAGGACGACCCCACCGCCGAGGTGGGCGGTTTTGTGCGCATTAAGCTGGATACGAAGCAGTTTGGCCGAGTAGCGGCCCAGACCGCCCGGAACATTATCCGCCAGGGCATTCGGGACAGTGAGCGGGGCCAGATGATGCAGGAGTTCCAGTCCAAGCATCAGGAGCTGGTCAGCGGCCTGGTAGAGCGCATCGACCCCAAGACCGGCGCTATCTCCCTGCGGATCGGCAAGGCAGAGGCTGTGCTGCCCAAAACAGAGCAGGTGGGTGCGGAAAATGTGCGCGAGGGCGACTACATAAAGGTGTATGTAGTCGATGTGAGAGAGACAGACAAAGGCCCAAAAGCCATGATCTCCCGGACCCATCCGGACCTGGTCAAGCGCATGTTTGAAACGGAAGTGCCGGAAATTTACGACGGCACAGTTGAGATTAAAGCAATTTCCCGGGAAGCCGGTTCCCGCACCAAAATGGCGGTGCTCAGCCACAATCCCGATGTAGACGCTGTCGGCGCGTGCATTGGCGCCCGGGGCGCCCGGGTCAACGAGATCGTGGAAGAGCTGGGTGGTGAGAAAATCGACATTGTGGAATATAGCGATGACCCTCAGACCTTTGTTGCGGCGGCCCTCTCCCCTGCCACTGTGCTTTCGGTGGAGATCACGGAAGAAAGCAACCGCTCCTGCCGGGTGACCGTGCCGGATAACCAGCTTTCTTTGGCCATTGGGAACAAGGGACAGAACGCCCGGCTGGCGGCAAAGCTCACCGGCTGGAAGATCGATATCAAGCCGGAAAGCGGTTTTTACGGGGAAGAGTAATCCTTAATTCCAGGCTGAAAAGTGAGGAGGGAAACGTCATGAAAGGCGGTTTGAAGCCAAAAAAAATCCCCATGCGGATGTGCACCGGCTGCGGTGAAATGAAGCCAAAGAAAGAGCTGGTACGGGTGGTGAAGGCACCGGAAAAGCAGGACGAAAGCGGGAATACGCTTCCGCCGGAGATTTCCCTGGATCTCACCGGGAAAAAGCCCGGCCGGGGGGCGTACCTGTGCCGGAACCCGGAATGCCTGCGGGCGGCCCGGAAGGCCCGGCGGCTGGAAAAAGCCTTTTCCTGCAAAATTTCCGAGGAAGTTTATGAGCGCATGGAGGAGGAGATCGGGCAAAGTGGCAAATGACAAGGTGATGTCCCTGCTGGGACTGGCCCGACGGGCCGGAAAGCTGGAGGCGGGATTTGAAGCCTCGGTGTCGGCGGCCCGGAGGGGTGCGGCCCGGCTGCTGCTGGCGGCTAGCGATGTTTCCGAAAAAACCTGCAAAAACCTGGAATATGAAGCAAAGCGGGCGGGAATTCCCGCGGTCAGGCTGAAAGCGGATATGGAAAAAACAGGCCGCGCCTGCGGCGTCAGGGCCGGTGTGCTGGCGGTGACAGATCAGGGCTTTGCCCGGGCCTTGCTGAACGCGGCGGAACAGATGGAGCGAGAGAAGGAGGAACGAACCATATGATGATTAAATACAGAGTGCGGGAAGTGGCGAAGGACCTGGATATCCCCAACAAGGAAGTGATCGATGTCCTGGCAAAGTACTTTGAGGAACCGAAAAAGTACATGACAGCCTTGACAGAGGAAGAACTGGACGTGGTGTTCGAGTCCTTTACCCAGCAGCGGAATATGGAAAACCTCGACGCCTATTTCGCGGAACGGGAGCAGTCCCCCGAGGTTTCCGTTTCCGTGGAGGAAGAGCCGGAACCGGAAGCAGCCCCGGTGCAGGAACCCCCTGCCGAAAAAAGGGAAAAGAAAGAAACAAAGGAGAAACCGGCTGCTCCCGCGGCAAAGAAGCCGGTCCCGGAAAAGCCCGCTCCCACAGAGAAACCGGCTCCCGTGGAGGTGATAGAGCGCAAGCCTCGGGTGCGCAGGGTGGTTGATACCCATTCCTCCAATGTGAATATTGACCGATACAATGAAAAATATGACCGGTTGGCCGATCAAAAGGTCAAAACGGACAATATGGTGAGCAAACAGAAGTTCATGGGCCGCAATCAGCAGCGCCGGGGCCAGCAGCGCCGGGGCAAGCGGGAAACCGAAGCTGAGCGCCTGCGCCGCATCGCCCAGGAAAGAAAGGCAAAGCACATCACCATCGAGGTGCCGGATGAAATCACCGTAGGGGAATTTGCCCTGCGCTTGAAGGTCACCGCCCCGGAGGTGATCAAAAAGCTGATGGGCCTGGGCGTGTTTGCAGCCATCAACGATACCATCGATTTTGACACCGCTGTGCTGGTGGCCGACGAATTCCACGCCAAGGTGGAAAAGGAGGTAGTGGTCACCATTGAGGAGCGGATCATCGATGACAGCGAGGACGATGAAGCCAATTTGATTCCCCGCGCCCCCGTGGTGGTGGTCATGGGCCATGTGGACCATGGTAAGACCTCTATTTTGGACGTGATCCGCCACACCAATGTCACCGAGGGCGAAGCCGGCGGCATTACCCAGCACATCGGCGCTTACCGGGTGAAGGTGAACGGTCGGGACGTGACTTTCCTGGATACCCCCGGGCATGCCGCCTTTACCACCATGCGCGCCAGGGGCGCTATGGTCACGGATATCGCTGTACTGGTGGTGGCTGCGGACGACGGAATTATGCCCCAGACCGTGGAGGCCATCAACCACGCGAAAGCGGCGGGCGTTTCCATCATTGTGGCCATCAATAAAATGGATGTGACCGGCGCCAATCCGGAGCGGGTTAAGGAACAGCTCACCGAATACGGGCTGGTGCCCGAGGACTGGGGCGGCGAGACCCCTTGCGTCCCGGTTTCCGCTCATACCAAGCAGGGCATCGACGACCTGCTGGAAATGATCATTCTCACTGCGGACATGATGGAGTTGAAAGCCAACCCCGATCGGGCGGCCAAGGGCACCGTGGTGGAAGCAAGGCTGGATAAGGGCATGGGACCCATCGCTACTGTGCTGGTGCAAAATGGCACCCTGCGCACGGGGGATATTCTTGTAGCCGGTACCACTGTGGGTCGGGTGCGCTCCATGATGGACGATAAGGGCCGCAAGGTGCAGGAAGCCGGGCCTTCGGTGCCGGTGGAGATCACTGGATTAAACGATGTGCCGGTGGGCGGCGATACTTTCAATGCCGTTTCCGATGAACGCCTGGCCAGGGAACTGGTGGAGCAGCGTCTGACCGAACAAAAAGAGGAAGCATTCCGCGCCCAGACAAAGGTTACCCTCGACAACCTGTTCGAGCAGATGAAAGAGGGGGATATGAAGGAACTGAAAATCATTGTCAAGGCCGACGTGCAAGGTTCTGTGGAAGCGGTCCGCCAGTCGTTGGAGAAACTCACCAACGAAGAAGTGCGGGTGAACATCATCCACGGGGCAGTGGGCGCCGTGAACGAAAGCGACGTCATGCTGGCAAACGCGTCCAACGCGATCATCGTGGGCTTTAACGTGCGGCCCGACCCGGTAGCGGAGGAAAACGCCAAACGGGACGGCGTGGATATGCGCCTTTACCGGGTAATCTACGACTGCATTGAGGAAATCGAATCCGCCATGAAGGGCATGCTGGCCCCAAAATATCGGGAGAATTTCCTGGGTCGGGCCGAATGCCGGGAAACCTACAAAATTTCCAATGTGGGCATGGTCATCGGCGGCCACGTCACCTCGGGCAAGGTCACCCGCAGCGCCCAGGTCCGGGTGGTTCGGGACGGCATTATCGTGGCGGACGACAAGATCGCTTCTCTCCGGCGCTTTAAGGATGACGTCCGGGAAGTGGCCGAAGGATACGACTGCGGCATTACGCTGGAAAAGTTCTCCGATATCAAACAGGGGGACGTTCTGGAAGCGTATGAAATGGAAGAATACCGTGAGTAGTCATTGGGTTTTGGTAGCCAGTTAAGTAGAGGATCTTCAGGTAAACGCCATCTGAAAAGAAAGGATGGAAAATATGCCAAGCTATAAAATCGACCGGATTACCGAGGACATCCGGCGGGAGATGTCCGCCATCCTTCGGGATCTGAAGGATCCCCGGGTGCGGGACTGCCTCTTAAGCGTGGTCCGGGTAGAGGTGACAAACGACCTTTCCTATGCCACGGTTTACGTCAGTACCGTTGAGGGGATGGATCGGACAAAAACAGCGGTGCAGGGGCTGAAATCGGCAGCGGGCTATATCCGCCGGGAGATAGGCCGGAGACTGACGCTCCGCCATGTGCCGGAGCTTCTTTTCAAGCCAACGGATTCCATCGAATACGGCGCCCACATTTCAAAGGTTCTGCACGATCTGGGAGCCGATGCGCCGGAAAAGCCGGAGGAGTCGTAAAATTTTTGGAAAGGGACGGTACAAAGCCCTGTACCGCGGGTGATATCGTATGCTGAACTGCGCTGAAACCGCTGCCATTCTGCGGAAATGGGATCACATCCTAATCCTGAGCCATGCTTCCCCGGACGGGGACACCCTTGGTTCTGCCTGCGCGCTGATCCGGGGCCTGCGGAGCATGGGGAAGCGGGCGGAGTTTCGCTGCGCTGACCCTATTGCTCCCAAATTTTCCTATTTGTTTCAGGGGCTGGCTTTGGATGAAAGCGCCTGGACGGATCCGAGCTTTCATGTGATGACGGTAGACGTGGCGGATGTCCACCTTCTGGGGAGTATCCGTGAAGCGTATGAAACGAAAATCGAGCTTGCCATAGACCATCACGGCACCCATCGGGAGTTTACGGAAAATCGCTGGGTAGAGCCAGACAGCGCCGCCACAGCGGAAATGATCTGGCTGCTGTTAAAGGAGCTGGGCGTCGCTCCGGACCGGGCAATGGCCGACTGCGTTTATACCGGCATTTCTACTGATACCGGGTGCCTGCGGTACAGAAACGCCACCGCGCGCACCTACCGCATTGCAGCGGAAACGCTGGATGCCGGGGCGGACGCTGGGGAGATCAACCGGGTGATGTGGGAGTGCAAAACACGCGCCCAGGTGCAGGCGGAGCAGCTTGTTCTGCAGTCGATGGATTTTTTCTGCGGCGGAAAATGCGCTGCGGTCTATGTGACGCGCTCCCTTTGTGGGCAGGCCGGTGTCTGCGAGGAAGAGTTAGAGGGCGTGGCATCCTTGCCGAGACAAATTGAAGGCGTAGCACTGGGCCTTACCTTTAAGGAAAAGGAAAGCGGAGAGATCAAGGTTTCCGTCCGGGCAAATCCTCCCGCCGATGCGGCGGCGGTCTGTCGGAAATTTGGAGGCGGCGGCCACATAGGAGCGGCAGGATGCTCTTTCTCCGGTTGTACTATGGAAGAAGCGGCGATGAAAATGAAAGCTGCCTGTGAAGAATATTTAAAGGAAATCAAGCTGTTATGAACGGAGTTATAATATTGGACAAGCCGGTGGGCTTCACCTCCTTCGATGTGGTGGCAGTGGTCCGGGGGCTTACCCACGAAAAGAAGATCGGGCACACCGGCACTTTGGATCCTATGGCGACCGGGGTGCTTCCCCTCCTGCTGGGAAAGGCGGCGAAAGCGGCTGATCTTCTGCCCGACACAAATAAAGAATATATGGCATCCTTCCGCCTGGGTCAGCGCCGGGATACCGGAGACGTTACCGGAGTGGTGGTTCAGCAGGACGAAACGCCGGTTTCCCGGGAACAACTGGAAACGGTGCTGGAAGCTTTCCGGGGGGAGATCGATCAGGTCCCACCCATGTTTTCCGCGGTTTCCGTAGGCGGGAAGCGGCTGTACAAGCTGGCCCGTCAAGGGGTGGAGGTGGAACGGCAGCCCCGCAGGATTGAAATCAGCCGTTTAGAGCTGTGCGCGTACAATCCCCAAAGCAGGGAAGGCACGCTGGCGGTAGCATGCTCTAAAGGGACGTATATCCGAACATTGATCGAGGACATCGCGGCGGCGGCGGGGTCCTGCGGAACCATGACAACCCTGCGCAGAACAAAGGCCTGCGGCTTTTCCGAGCGCGAAGCGATCCCTTTGGATCAGCTGCGAGAAGCGCCGGCGGGGGGCCTGCGGACCTTCCTGCGGCCGGTGGAAAGCCTGTTTGAGGATTACCCCGCCGTGACCGTCAGCCCTGCCCAGGCCAGCCGGTTCTGCAACGGCGGCGCGCTGTCCGTGGACCGCCTGCGCATGCCCCGTATAACGCTGGCTCCCGGCGACCGCCTGCGCATTTACGGCGGAAACGACCGTTTCCTGGGGCTGGCAAGGGCCGACTTGGAACGGGGCGAACTGCAGTTTTTAAAGCTTTTCGCGGAATAATAAGAGGGTTGGATATGAAAATCGTCAATACCATTGAGGAGATTCGGGAAACCCTGCCTCGCTCCCTGGCCTTGGGCGCTTTTGACGGTCTGCACCGGGGGCATCGGGCGGTACTTCGAGCCGCGGCGGAGCCGCCCTATGAGGAGAGCTGGGGAGTGGTCACCTTTGAAAGCGCTCCGGCGGGCGGGCGGGCCATCCTGCTGAAAGAGGACAAGCTGGCTTTGCTGGAAAGCGCCGGCGCGGAATTTATTTGCTCTTTCCGGTTTCCCGAGGTTCGGGAGATTCCAGCGGAGCAATTTGTTCGGGAGGTATTGTTTGACCGCTGTCATGCCGCCCGGCTCTGCTGTGGGGAGGATTTTCGCTTTGGCAGAAACGCCTTGGGAGACGTTCCCCTTTTAAAGCGCCTGTGCAAAGAGCGGGGCGTGGAGTTGTCTGTGGTGAAGCCCGTGTTGGAAAACGGGGAGAAAATCAGTTCCACGAAAATCCGGCAGGCGGTGGAGAGGGGGGATATCCCTCTGGCAAACCGGCTGCTGGGCCGGCCCTTCGGCTACACGCTGGAGGTGGTTCACGGCAACCACATCGGTACCGGGCTTGGCACCCCCACCCTAAATCAGGCGCTGCCGGCGGGCTTTTCCCTGCCCCCCTTTGGGGTGTACGCATCTTGGGTTCAGGTGGACGAGCGGGGGCGATACGGCGTTACAAATATCGGCGTGAAACCCACCGTTGGGTCTGACAGGGTGCTTTCCGAGACCTGGCTGCCGGACTTTTCCGGAGACCTGTACGGCAGACAAGTGCATGTATCCCTGCTGTCGTTTATCCGGCCGGAGCGGAAATTCCCTTCCCTGGACGCACTGCAGGAGGAGATCAGGCGCAACGCGGCGGAAGCGGAAAAAATTGCGAAAACGCTTTACAAAGGCGGACAGCTGTGATAAAATAATCAGGATGGTCACGCATGATGTTTCTGCGTGTATAGTTTCAGCTACCTTATCCACGGATCACGGAACCACCAACCCTGACCTGAGGATATGGAGCAAAAAATGAATTACGGCGTTTTGCCGGAAAGGTGATTTAGTATGACAAAAGCAGAAAAGACCGAAATTATCCAAAAATATGCCCGCCATGAGGGCGACACGGGTTCCCCCGAGGTGCAGATCGCCGTATTGAGCAAGCGGATCAGCGACCTGACCGAGCACCTTCGCGAGAACAAAAAGGACAACCATTCCCGCCGGGGCCTACTGAAAATGGTCGGCCAGCGGAGACGGCTTCTCAATTATCTGACGAAGATTGATATCGAGCGGTACCGCTCCATTGTTGCCGAGCTTGGCTTGAGAAAGTAACAAGGGACTTTAAGGCTGTGAAAGCGAGCCGCCTTCCGGTTCGCCAAGCAGCCTTATTCTTTTTCTTTCAAAATAGGTGTATCATAAAAATTTATATTATAAAAACCCCGGTGTTGGGGAGAGAGGATTGAAGAAAATGTTTGAGAATTTCAAAGTGTACGAAACGGAATTCGCCGGACACCCCCTGGTGATAGAAACCGGAAAAATGGCCCAGCTGGCCAACGGCGAATGTCTGGTGCGCTACGGGGAGACCGTGGTCCATGTGGCGGCGACTGCTTCCGCCAAGCCCCGGGACGGCATCGATTTTTTCCCGCTGTCCGTAGATTTTGAGGAGAAGCTCTATTCCGTGGGAAAAATCCCCGGTTCCTTTTTGCGGCGTGAGGGCCGTCCCAGCGAGAAGGCCACTCTGGTCTGCCGCATGATCGACCGTCCCATCCGCCCGCTGTTCCCTAAGGATATGCGCAATGACGTATCCATCGTCTGCACCGTCATGTCCGTAGACCCCGACTGTTCCCCGGAAATTGCCGCGATGGTGGGTACCTCCATTGCTCTGAGTATTTCCGATATCCCGTGGAACGGCCCCATTTCCGGCGTGTCTGTGGGTCTGGTGGACGGAGAATTTGTCATCAATCCCAATTTTGAACAGCGCAAGGTTTCCCAAATGGCTGTTACGGTGGCTTCCACAGACGAGCGCATCGCCATGATCGAAGCCGGCGCCAACGAGATCCCCGATGACGTCATGTACAAGGGGATCATGGCGGGGCATGAAGCAAACCAGAAGATCATCGAGTTTATTAAAGGCATCCAGGCTGAGATCGGCAAGGCAAAGTTCGAGTACCCTTCCAACAAGCCGGAGCCGGAAATGTTTGAGGCCATCAAGGCTTTCTGTGAAGACGATATCCGCGCCGCTATGGACACCGATGACAAGAATGTTCGGGATCAGCGCTTAAAGCCCGTTTATGAAAAGGTCCATGAGAAATTTGACGAGCTCTACCCTGAACAGGAAGCCAAGATCGAAGAGTGCCTGTATCTGACGCAGAAATATGTGGTGCGCCGCTGGCTGCTGGACGAACAGAAGCGCGTGGATGGCCGCGGCATGGACGAAATGCGCCCCCTGGCCGCGGAAGTGGACCTTCTGCCCAGAGTGCATGGCTCCGGCATGTTTACCCGTGGGCAGACCCAAGTGCTCACTGTGGCCACCCTTGGGTCCGTCCGGGACAACCAGCTTTTGGACGGCATCGATGAGGAAGAGACAAAGCGGTATATCCATCACTATAATTTTCCCTCTTACTCCGTAGGCGAAACCCGGCCCAGCCGCAGCCCCGGCCGCCGGGAGATCGGCCATGGCGCCCTGGCGGAACGCGCTTTGGTGCCGGTGATTCCCAGCGTGGATGAATTCCCTTACACGATTCGGCTGGTTTCAGAGGTGCTTTCCTCCAACGGCTCTACGTCCCAGGCTTCCATCTGCGGCTCCACGCTGGCCCTGATGGCCGCCGGCGTGCCAATCAAGGCCCCGGTAGCCGGCATTTCCTGCGGCTTGATTACCGAAGGCGACCGGTGGATGACCATGGTGGATATTCAGGGCGTGGAGGATTTCTTTGGCGATATGGACTTTAAGGTGGGCGGCACCAAGAAGGGCATTACCGCCATTCAGATGGATCTGAAGATTACCGGCCTGCTTCCCGAAATGGTGAAAGAGGCTTTGGAAAAGACCCACAAGGCCAGGAACTATATTATTGACGAGGTCATTTTGAAGGCTATTCCCGAAGTGCGTCCCGAGCTTTCCAAGTACGCGCCCAAGATGCTCTCCACCCAGATCCCCGTGGACAAGATCCGCGAGGTCATCGGCACCGGCGGCAAGGTGATCCAAAAGATCTGCGCCGAGTGCGAGATCACTATGGACGTGGAAGAGGACGGCCATGTGTATATCTCCGGCCTGGATCTGGAGAAATGCCGCAGGGCGTTGGATATTGTGGATACCATTGTCAACGATCCGGAGCCGGGCTCCTACTATAACGGCCGCGTTACCAGGATCATGGACTTTGGCGCTTTTGTGGAGATCGCTCCCGGTAAAGAGGGCCTTGTGCACATTTCTCGGCTGGATGTAAAGCGTACTGAAAATGTGACCGACGTGGTAAATGTGGGTGACACCGTAAAGGTGAAGGTGCTGGAGATCGATGACAAGGGAAGGCTGAACCTTTCCCGCCGCGACGCCCTGATCGACTTGGACGGCGCGGTGCCGGAAAATGACATCTCCGAGGATCGCGGCCCCCGCAGGGATCACAGTGACCGTCATGACCGCCGCCCCAGAAGGGACCATGACAGAAGGTAAAAAATGAGAGGCGGCGCCCATCGTTCTGTGGCGCCGCCTTTATGCGCGTTGTGTTCCGGCTTTAGCTTTTATTTGCGCAAAGCGCCACTCCAGATGATCATGGGCTTTAGCGACAGGCTGAAAATTAACAGGAGGTGCGGGTATGGCGGAGAGGGCCATCATCGCCATGAGCGGCGGGGTGGATTCCAGCGCGGCGGCGCTGCTGGTCAAGCAAATGGGCTATGACCCCATCGGCGTTACGCTTCGGCTGTACGACAATTCGGATATAGACGGTACGGAACGGCCTTCCCGGGAAAAGACCTGCTGCTCCCTGGACGATGTAAACGACGCCAGAAGCGTGGCTGCCAAGCTGGGAATCCCCTTTTATGTGTTCAATTTTAAGGACAGCTTCCGGCGGGAGGTCATGGATCGCTTTGCCGCCGCTTACCAGCGGGGCGAAACGCCAAACCCATGTATTGACTGCAATCGGCACATCAAGTTTGGAAAGCTGATGGCCCGAGCGCGGGAGCTGGACTGCGCCTACGTGGCCACCGGCCATTACGCCCGTGTAGAGCGGGATGGAACAACGGGCCGCTGGCTTTTGAAAAAAGGGCTGGACAAGGCAAAGGATCAAAGCTACGTGTTATATTCCCTGACCCAGGAGGAGCTTTCCCATCTGCTTCTGCCCTTGGGCGGTATGTCCAAGGCGGAAACCCGTCGGCTGGCGGAGGAAAACGGATTTGGAAACGCCCGCAAGCGGGATAGCCAGGACATCTGCTTTGTGCCCGACGGCGATTATGCTTCGTTTATTGAGCGCTATACCGGAAAAACCTTCCCGCCAGGGCCTTTTGTTGGCACCCACGGGGAGTTATACGGGGAGCACCGAGGGGTGATCCGTTACACGGTGGGCCAGCGCAAGGGCTTGGGCTTGTCTTTTCCTCAGCCCATGTACGTGTGCGGGGTGGATCCTGCGGGAAACCGGGTGGTGCTGGGAAAGCAGGAAGAGCTGTTTTCCCGGGAGCTTACCGCCCGGGAGATCAATTTGATTTCCCGGGAAACCATTGAAGCACCTATGAGGGTTAAGGCAAAAGCCCGGTACCGCCATGTCGAGCAGCCCGCCACCGTGGTGCAAACCGGTCCGGACCGGCTGAAGGTAGTGTTCGACGAACCCCAGCGCGCCATTACAAAAGGCCAGGCGGTGGTGCTGTACGACGGCGATACCGTGGTGGGTGGCGGAACCATTTCCCAGGTGGAAAACGGCAAAGCGTAGGGAGATTACAGGAATCGCTGAGTAAATCGGCAAGAGCGGCTTGCAAGAAGTTTTGCGTCGGGAAAAGGCGCGAAAACGCAGGAATACTAGGTATAGTTTAAGGTTGAGCAGCGTGTTTCTTGCACAAAAGCTCCGCAAAGTGCCGATGAAGCGTTAATTCAGTAGCTTCTACAGAAGCAGGAACAGCAGCGCAAACATCAGCTCGTGATTGCCGTCCTCCCCGTTTAACAGCAAAAGCAGAGCCAGGATTACCGTGCGCTCCCGGTCCCGGAACAGGACGTCCAGCAGGCCAGTCTCTGTGGTTTCCGGCTCTGGCTGCTCCAGTGGAAGCTGTTCCGACGGTGACGGTGCCAAGGGCGGTTGTTCCAGCGGGGGCTGGCTTGGTTCCTGCGGAGCTTGTGGCGGAGAGGACTGCGGCTGACTGCGGCCTTGCCGGGAAGGATACCGGGCGCGGGCCTGCATTTCCCGCATGCGCCGGGTGGCTTCTTCCTGCTGCCGTTTCATATCAAATTCACCGGGCATATGCCTTCCTCCCAACCGCGAAACTCTATTGATGGTCTACAAAAGCCCGGATAAAAGGCCGGAAAACAAGCCGCTTTCCCGGAGCAGAGGAAGCAGCCGCATGAGCTGCAGGATCCGGATGGCTTCGTCCAGCTTTTTCTGCCGTGCGGCACTGAGCAGGGGCCGCAAGGCGCGAAGGAGCCGGGAGGCGTCGTCCTCCTGGTTCACTTTGCTGAGAAGCGGCGCGATCCGGGTCACGAGCTGCAGCGCTTCCGGTGTAATACCTCCCAGCCCGCCAAGCGGGTTGGAGGTGCTTGCCGGTGCTTGCGGCGGAGACGGCTCCGGCGCGGGAGCGGGTGTGTCGCTCCCCAGTCCCAGTGCCGCAGCCATGCTTTGAAGCTGCTGCATGCTTTGGGGGTCGGACAAAAGCCGGTTGATCTGTTGGTTTAAGTCGTCCATGTTGCTGCCCCCTTTCCCCGCCATTGGGATGGTCTCCGGTTATTTCTGTTCCTTTTGAAACAGCTGTATCAGCTTTTGGGCCTGAGGGGTGGAAAGCAGTTTTTTGGCGGCTTCCGGGTCGCTGAGCGCCTTTTGCATGGCCGCGGATTCATTTTTTCCCGCGCCGTTCAGCATTTTGGAGAGATCGCCGTTTTGAGCGGCCCGCTTTAAGGCTTCCGGTGTGGTACCCAGCCGCTGAGAAGTAAGCTTTAACAGGGCTTCCAATTGGCCCTGGTCGAAATTTTGCTGTGCATCGTTCATGAAAAGGCCCTTCCTTTCTCATGGTCTGTTCCTATTATATGCGGCAGACGCAAAAATGATGAAGTGGAAGGGTATTAGGGAGGATTATATGCGGATCTTGGTAGTTTCAGACACTCATGGCAGCGCCGACAATCTGCGCCGGGCCATTTTGGCCCAGCCAAAGGCGGAAATTGTTATCCACCTGGGGGACGGCGAACAGGAAACGAACTTGGTAAAGGCCGGTTTTCCGGAAAAAATGTTTTTACAGGTGCGCGGCAACTGCGACTGGGGTTCCAGCCTGCCGGAGACCGGCGACTATACCGTAGAAGCGGAAAACGCCTCGCCCTGCCGGATCTTTTACACCCACGGCCATTTATACGGGGTAAAGTCCGGCTTATACACGGTGCAGTGCGCCGCCCGGGAGCGCAAGGCCAATGTGCTGCTGTTTGGCCACACCCACATGTCCTGTGTGGATTACGACGATGGCCTGTACATCATGAATCCCGGCACCCTGCGTGGCTGGCAGGCAAGCTACGGCACCTTGGACGTCACTCCTCAGGGGATTGTCCCCAACCTATGGCAGCTGCCTTAAAGGATTTGGGAAACCAGGGGTAAATTCCTTGACAGGAACACTAAAAAATGGTAATCTAAAATTACGAAAACTAAGCAGAATACCGGAACAGCTGGAATAGAAATTTAAATCGAAAGGAACGATGCAGCATGACCGAGTACGAGAGATGGCTCCAACAGGACCTGGATGACAAGGATCTTACTGAGGAACTGAAAGCAATTCAGGGCCAGCCCGAGGAGATTAACGACCGGTTTTACAGGGATCTGGAATTCGGCACCGGCGGCCTTCGGGGCGTAATCGGAGCGGGTACCAACCGGATGAACGTGTACACCGTGCGCAAGGCTACCCAGGGTATGGCCAATTACCTGTTAAAACACGGGGAGGGCAAGCCTCAGTCTGTGGCCATCGCTCACGACAGCCGGAACAAAGGCGTGGCCTTTGCCAAGCAGTCCGCGGCGGTGCTGGCCGCCAACGGCATTAAGGCGTACCTGTATCCCCAACTTATGCCTACTCCGGCTCTTTCCTACGCGGTGCGCCATTTGAAGTGCGATGCGGGCATCTGCGTTACCGCCAGCCATAACCCCGCCAAGTACAACGGCTACAAGGCCTATGGCAGCGATGGCTGCCAGGTGACGGCGGACATGGCCGACGGCATTATGAATGAGATCAATTCCCTGGATATTTTCGGGGATGTGAAGAAGATCGATTTTGAAAAGGGCGTGCAGGACGGTCTGATCGAATATATCGGCGAAGAGACCGTCAGCGCGTTTATTGACGACGTGTACAAGGAGAGCCTGACAGGCGACGCCGGCAACTTGAAGCTGGTGTACACCCCCTTGAACGGCAGCGGCAAAATGTGCGTCACCCGCATTCTGGATCGGATCGGCGTGAAGGACATCACCATTGTGCCGGAGCAGTCCGAACCCGACGGCAATTTCCCCACCTGCCCCTATCCCAACCCGGAGATCCGGGAGGCGCTGCAAAAGGGCCTGGAGCTTTGCGAAAAGATACAGCCCGATCTGCTGCTGGCCACCGACCCGGACTGCGACCGGGTGGGCATTGCCGTAAACCAGAAGGGCGATTATGTGCTGATGACCGGCAACGAAGTGGGTATCCTGCTGCTGGACTTCATCGCTCGGGTAAAAAAAGAGCAGGGCAGACTGCCGGAGCACCCCGTGGCCGTGACCACCATTGTCAGTACGGATATGGTAGACCCCATTGCCAGGGATTACGGTGTGGAAATGCGCCGTTGCCTGACCGGCTTCAAGTATATCGGCGACATCATTGCCGAGCTGGAAGCAAAGGGGGAAGAGGATCGGTATCTATTGGGCTTTGAGGAAAGCTACGGCTATTTGTCCGGCGGATATGTCCGGGATAAGGACGCTGTGGACGGCAGCATGCTCATTTGCGAAATGGCTTCTTACTACAAGAAAAAGGGCATGACCCTGGTGGACGCCATGAACGCCCTGTATGAGAAATACGGCTACTATCAAAACGGTTTGTGCAACTTCGGTTTTGAGGGCGAGGACGGCATGAAAACCATGAATAATATCATGGACACATTGCGGAAGAACCCGCCTGCGGAAATTGCCGGCGCAAAGGTGATAGGCCGCAGCGATTATCAGGAATCCGTTTCCTACGGCGACCGGGAAGGGAAGATCGACCTGCCGAAGTCCAATGTGCTGGAATACCGGTTGGAAAACGGCTGCAAGCTGATCGTGCGCCCCTCCGGCACCGAGCCGAAGATCAAGATTTATCTTTCCGGCAAGGGCGCTACCCGCGCGGAAAGTACGGCGGTCATTGAAAAAATGAAAGCCGCTGTGCCCAGCCTGCTTGGAATTTAGGTTTGGATTTTGGAAAGTAGATATTGAGGGCCGGCCGCGATGATTCGCGGCCGGCCTTTTGCGCAAAAAATAACCAGATCCAAGTACTTAAAAATAGGTTTCTGCAATTTTAACGGCTAGGACGTCCGGGGCCGGGATTATTTGCCGTGCCGCCCCGGAAAACCGACTGTTCCTTCAACACGCCGGTCATGCGGTCCTCGCCCTTCTTTCCACGGCCCAAAATGAGCCAGAGGAGCAACCCTGCAATTGCAAGCAGTCCTGCAAAAATTGCAGCACCCAAGAGAAAAGATCCTATTCCACTCATTTTTCCATCTCCTTTCGCGAATGAGCCTTATTTGGAAAATCCCCAATTTTATTATACACAGGCGGACGGGAAAAAGATATGGGGAAAATCTACAAAAACTAAGCCCCGCTTTTGATCTCCTTAATCTTCAGCACCGGTGCGGCAATGTACTTATTGCACAGGGGCAGCAGCGGCCCGGTGCCGAAAGCCATGATCAGGGTGCCCAGACCTATGGAAGCGCCGCAGAAAAAGCCAATGACAACGCAGAGCAGGTCGGTGATAATGCGCCACCAGCGGAAGGGGATTTTCGTCCGGTTGGGAACAATAAAGGAAATACTGTCATAGGGGGACATGCCCAAATTGGAAGTAACGTAAAACGAGCAGCCCAGCAGCAGGAATGCAACGCCCAAAAGGGTAATCACCAACCGTACGGGGAAGGAAAACGTTTCCGCGTTTGGAAAAAGGGAAGCCCAAATCGGCTTGAAAAAGTCGGCGGAAAAGCCCACCAGGAACATATTTCCAAGAGTGCCGAGCCCCAGCATGGAGTGGTCCAGGAAAAGCACCACCGCTAGGAGGATGGCGTTGAAAATCATTTGCCACACCCCAAAACTCAAGCCCAGCTTGGCTCCAACGCCCAGGTTTAGGGTGGAATAGGGGTCGGTTCCCATATCTCCCAGCACCAGCAGGCTGACCCCGAAGCCCATAACGATCACGGCCAGCAGCATGACGATAATACGTCTTGGCAGCCGCTGCCCCGTGTATTTTCCCGAGTATTTGAATCGCCTTTGCCAGCTCATAGACTACCCTCCGTTTTGGCGGTACCCATATTTAAAATACCATAAGCGTGCCTGTTACCGATCGGTCGGCGCCAAGACAGGTGCGGCAGGACTTGCCGACTTTTCTGGAGCGGCAGTCTCGTTTTCCCTAGCGACCGCCAGCATCAGCTTGATCCGGTTTTCCTGGTTTACTTTTGTGGCGCTGGGGTCGTAATCGATAGGTACGATATTGGCCTGGGGATACACGCTTTTTACCTTGCGGATCATACCCTTGCCCACAATGTGATTGGGCAGGCAGCCAAAGGGCTGAGTACACACCACATTCCCATAGCCGTTTTCGATCAGCTCCATCACCTCGGCGGTCAGAAGCCATCCCTCTCCCATTTTGCAGCCGTAGCCGATGACCTGCCCGGCCAGCTCTTTCAAATGGGCGTAGGGAGCGGGCGGGGTGAACCTGGGATACTTTTTCACCGCCGCGATCAAATCGGTTTCGAATTTGGTAAAATACCACTTGAGTACGGTGCAGAGCTGCTTTTTCGCGGGATTGCCGCCATATAGGGCGATATCCTCCAGGCGGTTATCCACCTTGAAAATCATAAAGCCCAAAATGCCCGGTACCATGGTTTCGCACCCCTGCTCAAACAGGAATTCCTCCAGGTTGTTGTTGGCCAGCGGGGAATATTTTACATAGATCTCCCCCACTACGCCTACCTTCGTTTTTCTCATGTCCCTGCACGGGACTTCCGCAAAGGACTTTGCAATGCTGTCAAAGTATTCCCGGACCTCCCGCTGGGAAAAGGCTTTCCCCTGCTCAAACAGCTTTGTCAAAGTCAGAGTCCAGTGCTCCACCAGAGCGTCGCTTGCCCCGGGCGTGACCTCGTAGGGTTTTACCTGGTTTTTTAAAAGCATCAGCAAATCCCCGTAGGTCAGGGCGGCGATGGCCCGGCGCAGCAGGGGCAGGGTGATCTGGAAACCGGAGTTGGATTCCAGGCCGGAAAGATTCAGGGAGATGACGGGGATATAGTCCAAGCCGTCCTTTTTCAACGCTTTCCGCAGCAGGTGGATGTAATTGGACGCCCGGCAGCCGCCGCCGGTCTGCGTCATGATCAGCGCCACCTTATGTAAGTCGTATTTGCCGCTGTGCAGGGCGTGCATCAGCTGGCCAATGGACAAAAGCGCCGGATAGCAGGTGTCGTTGTGCACGTATTTCAGGCCCTCGTCCACAATTTCCCGGCCGGTGGTGCGCAGCAGGTCAACATGGTAGCCGAAGCTTTCCAGCACGTTTTTGATCAGCTCAAAATGAATGGGCGCCATATTTGGGGTGATGATGGTGTAATCCTTTTTCATCTCCCGGGTAAATTCTACTCTGTTTTTTTCATCAGCCATATTGATCCCTCCACGTCCTTTCCTGAAGAAAAGGACAAAAAGACTTTTACGCCGCTTTTGGTTTTACGAAAATTATGAAGTGGTACCTCGAAGCCGAAAGCTGTTTGGCAACAAAACTTTACCGCTTATTCCGCTGCTTCGCTTCCCAAGCCTAGGGCCGCGAACAGGCTCCGCAGGCGGATGCGCACCGCGCCCAGGTTGGTAATCTCGTCGATCTTGACTTGGGTATAGATGCGGTTGCCGCTTTCCAAAATGGACCGCACCTCGTCGCCCGTAATGGCGTCTACTCCGCAGCCAAAGGAAACCAGCTGCACCAGGTTGATCCGGTTGTCGCCGCACTCTGCCACGTATTTGGCGGCGCAGTATAGCCGGGAGTGATAAGTCCACTGGTTCAAAACGCCGGTGGGAAATTTCTCCACCAGGTCGCTGACGGAATCCTCCGTCACCACTACGGCGCCGCACTCACAGATCAGCTTGTCAATGCCGTGATTGATCTCAGAATCCAGGTGGTAAGGCCGGCCGGACAAAATGATTACCGGCAGATTATGTTCCTTCGCGAAGGCAAGGTATTCCTTTCCCTTTTTGCGGATGCGGCCCATATGGGCTTCATATTCGGCGTAGGCGGCGTCAGAAGCGTCCTTTACTTCCTTTTCCGGAATGGGTGGGAAGTATTTAGCTAAAATTCCCCGCATTTTTCCCGGGAAATCCTTCCGACGGTGGGGTCCGACGTAGTCGTAAATGAATTTTGTCTGTTCCAGAGCCAGGATATTGGCGTCCAGTACCTCAGGGTAATAGGCCACCACCGGGCAGTTATAATGATTGTCGCCCTTGTGCTCGTCAAAATTATAGCTCATGCAGGGATAGAAAATGGCATCCGGCTTTTGGTCCAAAAGGGCTTCTATGTGGCCGTGCAGCAGCTTAGCAGGATAGCACACCGTGTCCGAGGGAATGGTGTGCTGGCCCCGGAAGTACAGTTTCCGGTCGGATTCCGGGGAATGGATCACCCCAAAACCCAGCCGGGTGAAAAAGGTGTACCAGAAGGGGTAAAGCTCAAACATATTCAGCCCCATGGGAATGCCGATGGTCCCCCGTCTGCCCTGGCACGGGGCATAGGACGCCAGCAGCTGCTTTTTGTAATCGTACAAATCGTATTCCGTGGTCCTGCTATGCTTTTGCAGGGGTTTGTCACAGCGGTTGCCTGCAATGTAGCGCGCGCTGGCCTGACCGTCCCGCCGCCCGCCAAAGGTGTTTACCGTCAGGCGGCAGTGGTTCTGGCACCCGTTGCAGGTGACGGCCTTGACCTCGTGGGTAAAGGCTTCCAAACCGGCGGCATCCAAAATGCCGCTTTTGCCGGCGGATCCCCGCTTCTGTTTGGCGTACAGGGCTGCGCCGTAAGCGCCCATCAAGCCGGAAACAGAGGGACGGGTCACATTCTTGCCAATCTCCTTTTCAAAGGCGCGCAGTACGGCATCGTTTAGGAACGTGCCGCCCTGGACCACAATGTGATCCCCCAGGCTTTTGGCGTCGGTCACGCGGATGACCTTGTACAGGGCGTTTTTGACTACGCTGATGGAAAGCCCGGCGGAGATATTTTCAATGGACGCGCCGTCCTTTTGGGCCTGCTTGACGGAGGAATTCATAAACACCGTGCAGCGGGAACCGAGATCTACCGGGCTGTCGGCGAACAGCCCGCACTTGGCGAAATCACTCATTTCGTAGCCCAGCGCGCCCGCGAAGGTCTGCAAGAAGGAGCCGCAGCCAGAAGAGCAGGCTTCGTTTAGGAAAATGTTGTCAATGGCCCCATTTTTGATTTTAAAGCACTTGATATCCTGACCGCCGATGTCGATGATAAAATCCACTTCAGGCTCAAATTTCCGGGCGGCGGTAAAGTGGGCGATGGTTTCCACCACGCCCAGATCCAGGCTAAACGCATTTTTGATAATCTCCTCGCCGTAGCCGGTGGAAGCGGCGGCGTGAATCTGGATCTCCGGGAACTTCCGGTACAGCTCGGAAAGGAACTCCCGGACCAAGGGCACCGGGTTCCCGGAATTGGGGAGATACCTTGAAAAGATGATTTCCTCGTTGTCGTTGACTGCCACGGCCTTCACGGTGGTGGAGCCTGCGTCGATCCCCACGTAAGCGCCGCCGCCGGGCAGCAGGGGCGCGTCTGTAGAAACCCGGTCTTTCCCGTGGCGTTCCGCGAATTCCTGATATTCCGCTTCGTTTTGAAACAGCGGGTCGCCGCTTTGGTAGCCGTGGCTGGAGCTATAGTTTTTGATCCGCTCCGTTATTTCCGCCAGATCAAATTCCTGGCTGGTTTCGGACATAGCCGCTCCGGCGGCCACATAGTACAGGGAATTTTCAGGGCAGACGCCCTTTACCCCCAAAATGCGGTCAAAGGCGTCCCGCAGGGAGGGCAGGAAGGTCAGCGGCCCGCCTAAATACACCACGTTTCCGGTGATTTCCCGGCCCTGGGCCAGACCGGCCACGGTCTGGTTTACCACTGCCTCTAAAATGCTCAGGGCGATATCATTTTTTTGAGCGCCCTGGTTTAAAAGGGCTTGGATATCCGATTTTGCAAACACCCCGCACCGGGAAGCGATGCTGTAGGTGCGCTCGCTGGTTTTGGAAAGCTCCCCCAGCTGGTCGGGGGTAGTGTTCAAAAGGGTGGCCATCTGGTCGATAAACGCCCCGGTGCCGCCGGCGCAAGAGCCGTTCATCCGCACTTCCATAGAGCCGGTTAAAAATAAGATCTTGGCATCCTCGCCGCCCAGCTCGATCACCACGTCCGCCTGGGGCAGATATTTCCTTGTAGCGGTTCGGGTGGCGTACACCTCCTGCACAAAGGGAATGTCCAGATCCTCCGCCAGGCCCATGCCCGCAGAGCCGGAAATGCAAAGCCCGGCTTTTTTCAAGCTGGGAAGCTGCTCTTGCACTTGAGCAAGCATGCCGGAAGCCTTTTCCGCAATCTGGGAATAATGCCGCTGATATTCCCGGAACACCGGGGTGCCGGCATCGTCGAATACCACGCATTTCAAGGTGGTGGAGCCAACGTCCATGCCAATTTTCATGATGTCACCAAATTTCCAATTTCAAAATACAATACAAAATCCGTGTTTAAGACAGAAAAATGCAAATTACCCGCAAAAAGCCGTGATAACGGTACTGCCTAAAATAATAACATTTTTCGACGGGAAAATCAACAGGCGGCAGGGTAACAAAACTTGCCGCACGGGGAAAACTATTCCTGCAGCAATGCTTATGCCGGGAAAAGAAAGGTCATGTTGGAACTTTTCTTTATAAAAGAATTGTGCTATAATGAATTCCGGATTCCAGATGCCAGACGTGGGAAAGGGCACAATGTGGCAGCAGATCAAGCCGCACTGACGATATGTGCGGGAAATTTCTGTTTTTTCGCGATATTTTTGTCGCGGATTATGCGTCACAGGTGCGTTATAACAACTGTATTATTTTGACAGAAGGCGGTGGTATGTGTGGAGCCTGTAATGTACCGGCGGGCCGTTTACTATTACGAGACGGACAGAATGGACTGCGTACATCATTCCAACTATATCCGCTGGTTTGAAGAAGCCCGTATCCATTTGATGCGGGAAAAGGGGTTTTCCTATGAGGGCCTGGAGGCTGAGGGCATTATCAGCCCCGTGCTGCGGGTAGAAGCGGACTATAAATCCATGTGCCGGTTTGGCGACAGAGTAATCATTGAGACGATGGTGGAAAGCTACACAGGCACCCGCATTTCCTTTTCCTATACGGTACGGGACCAGGAAACCGGTGAGGTGCGGTGCACGGGAGAAACCCGCCACTGCTTCTTAAACGGCCAGGGTCGACCTGTGGCGCTGCAAAAGGCGGCTCCCAATTATGACATGGCGGTCCGGGATTGCCTGGGCGCAGTGAAAAAATAATAGCTTTGAAAGCAGGTGCAGCATGAAAGCAATCATTGTGATAAACCTCAATGCGGGACGGCAGAGCATTGTAAACGGGATCGGGAAGGTGCGCGCCGTCTTTGAGAAAAAGGGAGCCGAAGTTGAGGTGGTGGAGACAAAAGACGCGGAGCAGGCCGCGGAAACCATCCGGCAGGCCATTACCGAACAGCCCGACGTGTTGGTTTGCTGCGGCGGCGACGGCACTTTGAGCGAAACAGTTAACCTGGTGCTCAAGGAGAATGCTGACTTGGCGCTGGGGTATATTCCCGCCGGCACCACCAACGATTTTGCCAATTCGCTGCAGATTCCCAGGGAGCCGGGGAAAGCGGCGGCACGCATTGTAGAGGGCCAGCCGAGAAAGCTGGACGTCGGCCGGTTTGAGGACAGAAACTTCATTTACGTGGCGTCCTTCGGGGCGTTCACCCAGTCCTCCTACAGTACGAACCAGGCCATGAAAAACTCTTTTGGGCACCTGGCCTATGTGATTGAGGGCATTAAAGAGCTGCCCACCATGAAGCCCTATCAGGTGCGGGCGGAAACGGCGGAGGGCGGCGTTTACGAGGGGGAATACGTGTTTGGGGCGGTGAGCAATTCCACCTCCCTGGGCGGCGTGATAAAGCTCAGCAGTGACCAGGTGGACCTGGCGGACGGCAAGCTGGAGCTGACGCTGGTGAAAACCCCGAAGAACCTGGCTGACTTCAACCGGGTGATGCGATCCCTGATGAGCGGGAAATACGACGAGGAAATGATTTCCTTTATCCAAACGGCGGGAGTCACCTTTACCTGCCGGGA
>CAYSQF010000008.1:8962-36933 GCA_964433105.1 uncultured Acutalibacter sp. | reverse complement strand
TTGAACATTTGACCCCCTGAGGTCAAATGTCTCATGCTTCAATGTTCTCCGGAATTCCCGAAATCTTTGATTTCGTTGGAATTCCGTGAGGTTATTATATCACATACTAGTATTCAATTTCCATCCATTTCCCTTCTTTTGCCGATTTCACCGCCGTTTCTATAACCGCCAGCGTATTGTGGCCGTCGATACCGGTAACAATGGGCTTCCTCTTCTCCACAATTGAGGAAATAAACTCATCGATCACTCCGCTTTTCAGCTGACGGTCATTGGTGCTTATGGCCCCAACAGTATATTTTACCTGAGTGCCGTCCCGCATTTCCAAAACGATGTCATCCGCGTAATCCCCAAATATCTTCATTACGCCCTTGCTTCCGTAAATCGTACTTCCGTTATCCTCCGCGCCATAATTCGTCCAGCTGAAATGCATAATGCCCGGCAGGCCGTTTTCCATGTTGAACATGCAGACCGCGTTATCCTCCAGCTCTATAAGCTTCCCTCTGAGTCGCGCTTATCCAAGGTCATCAAGGTGTTATTAACTTGTTACTACCAAAGCCAAAATTGGGAGTGCAGCATTTTCAAGGTTTCCGCTATTCAATCCCCTGAAGTGCTGAAAACATAAGGGTTTAACGATACCAATTAAAACAGATAATTCATTGAAATACTGAACAATTCATAGTATCATACCATTATTCAAGCGGAGAAGGTAACCCTCATGACCCCATACGAAAAAAGCTTTACTCTGTGGTGAGACAAGTATATTACCGCAGCCGCAGAACTGGCGGAGGCTCTAAACGGCCACAACATTGCTTTCGCCTACTATAGAGCAGACAGCCAAGACCTGGGTAAAACAGGTTGAACGGGTGAAGAAAAAGAGTGCATTTTAAGGTGAGCTTAAAAGGAATTGATGCAAAAGATAAAACGAAACGGGAGCCGCGAAATACGGCTCCCCGGTCTTTGTCAGCAGTTCTTTTCTCCGTTTCTTGCGTGCTTTCCATCGCCTATCCTTTGTGGGTTGATTCTCTCTTTCCGACTATTATTTGACTACTTTTTTAACCCAAAAAATCTCTCTAACCAGGCAGCGCACCACATCGTGGGTATGCTTGAGGACGGTACATTTTCTTGCTAGTCATCCATAGCTGTTTTCGCAGCCGGAATAAATAAATCGACAGGTGTTTCAGGGCTAAAGTGCACGGCGTGGAGAAACCTCCGGATATATCCGATCTGCGTTGGCATGATGTTTTCCGGAAGCGCTTCGATCGGAAACCACTGAAGCTCGGTGCTTTCCTCATCATGTTTTAATGTGCCGGTATAATGCTCCACCAAATAAACTACGTCCGTATAATACACCTCGTCCCGGTTTGGATAAACCATATTCACGCTTGCCGCAACATCAAAGAGCTTTTGGTTTGCTATTTCCAGGGAAGTTTCTTCCCGTACCTCCCTGGCTAGCGCCTGCTCCAGTGTTTCGCCCAACTCAATGGCACCGCCGGGCACGCACCACATCCCGTTATCAGAGCGCTTCTCAAGCAAAATTCCTTTCTCGGCGTCATAAAGAATACACATGGCGGCCGTTACCATAATAGGGCTGTGGCCTACAAATTTCCTCATATCCGAGATATATCCCACCGCGTTTTTCCTCCATTCAAAATCATGCCAATACAAATATTGTCATCCAGAAAAGCGCATCCCGTACAGTTACAGTTATTATTTCATGGTCTGCACCATCACGGCCTTTTGGGCGTGCAGGCGGTTTTCCGCTTCTTCAAAAATGTATTTCGCATTTGCTTCAAACACGTCGGTGCTGATTTCCTCGCCGCGGTGGGCGGGCAGGCAGTGCTGAACCATTGCGTCCGGTTTGGCAGCGGCCATCAGCGTTTCATCCACGCAGTAGCCCCGGAACGCTGCTTCCCGCTTGGCCCGTTCTTCTTCCTGGCCCATCGAGGTCCACACATCGGTGATTACCACATCGGCGTCCTTTGCCGCCTGCAGGGGGGAATCCGTCAGTTCAAAGCAGCCATACTGCCCGGCAAATTCCAAAATCTCCCGAGGCGGACGGTACCCCTCGGGGCAGGCCACGGAAACCGCCATACCGGTTTTCAAACCGCCTACGATTAGAGAGTTCATCATATTGTTGCCGTCGCCAATAAAGCACAGCTTCAGGCCTTCCAGCGCCCCCTTGTATTCCCGGATGGTCATCAGGTCCGCCAGCACCTGGCAGGGATGGCAGAAATCGGTAAGGCCGTTGATCACCGGCACGCTGCCGTATTCCGCCAGGGCTTCCACCTCGTCCTGGCCGAAGGTACGTATCATAATGCCATCCACATACCGGGACAGCACCCTGGCCGTGTCCTGCACCGGTTCCCCCCTGCCGATCTGGGATCCTTCAGCTCCCAGCACCACCGCGTAACCCCCAAGCTGGTTAATGCCGACCTCGAAGGACACGCGGGTGCGGGTGGAGGACTTTTCAAAGATCATTCCCAGGCATTTCCCCTGTAAATGGGGATGCGCGATACCGTGTTTTGTCTCGTATTTCAGCTGGTCCGCCAGGTTCAAGATTTCAACAATTTCTTCCCCGGTCAGGTCCAGCAATTTCAGCAGATGCTTCATAAACAAACTCCTTTTCTTGATTTTCGGCGCCGATCATTCTGCCAGCACGCTGGCAAAAATTTTTAGGCCCTCTGTAATGTCCCTTTCTTCAATGGTCAACGGCGGCAGGAACCGGACCAGCTCTTTAGCAGTCAGCACCAGAAGCCCCTGGGCCGCGCAGCGTACCAAAACCTTGTGAGCGTCCAGCCCTTTCAGCTTTACACCCAGCATCAGCCCCCGTCCCCGGACGGCCTCCACCTGGGGCAGAGCCAGCAACTTTTCCCGGAACAGGCGGCCCTTTTCCGTCACAGCCTGCAAAAATCCGGGATCGGACACCCGCTGGACCACTTCCCTGGCTCCGGCGCACACCACGGGGTTTCCTCCAAAAGTGGAGCCTTGCTGTCCGGGCTTTAAAATGCCCCGGAGCTTCTCTCCCACCAGGCAGGCGCCAATGGGCAGTCCGCCCGCCAAACCCTTCGCGGTGGTCGCCACATCGGGCTGCACCCCATACCCCTGATAGCTATAAAAGCTGCCGGTGCGTCCTACACCGGTCTGTACCTCGTCAACCATGAAGAGCACATCCTTTTCCCGGCACAGCTCCTGCAGGCCTTGGACAAAGCTTTCTTCCATCGGCACCACACCGCCCTCGCCCTGCACTGTTTCAATCAGCACCGCGCAGACCGAGCCGTCTAAAAGGGCTTCGATGCTGGCAAGGTCGTTTCCTTCCCCATAGAGGAAACCCTCGGTAAGGGGGAGAAAATCCTGATGGAAACCATCCTGGCCCGTGGCGGCCAAGGTGGTCAGAGTGCGGCCGTGGAAGGAATTCTGCAGGGTGACGATCCTCCAGGCATTCCGCTTTTCCCCGTATTTCCGGGCGATTTTTATGGCGCACTCGTTCGCTTCCGCACCCGAATTGCAGAAAAACGCCTGAGCCATGCCTGCCGCCTTGCACAGTTCCTCCGCCAGGCCGGTGTTCTGGGGAGAGTAGTAATAATTGCACAGATGCTGGATGGTCCCAGCTTGGCCGGATACCGCCTGCACCCAGCCAGGGTCACTGTACCCCAGGGCGTTCACGCCGATCCCGGAGGTGAAATCGATATATTCCCGGCCTTCGGTATCCCAGGCACGGGCATTCTTCCCCCGGACCAGGGAAACGTCCACCCGACCGTATGTATGCAGGATATACGCCTGCTCCTGCTCTTTGATTTCCTGAAACCGCATGTTTTCGTTTCCTTTCCGATTTTATCTTGTATCTGGAATCCAGTATTCAGCGCCTAGTAAAACATGGTACCGATGCCCTCATCTGTAAACAGCTCCACCAAAATGGAATGAGGAATTCGGCCGTCAATGATGTGAGCGCGCCCAACGCCCCTGCGAACGGCGTCCACGCAGCAGTCTATTTTGGGGATCATGCCACCCTGGATGATCCCTTCTTTCTTCAGCCGGCTGACGTCGCTGACGTTCACCACCGGGATAATGGTAGATTCATCGTCCTTATCCCGCAGAAGGCCCCGGACATCTGTCATCAAAATCAGCTTCATGGCGCCGATCTCCGCGGCGATCCGTGCGGCAGCCACATCGGCGTTGATATTGTACACCTCGCCGTGATACCCCGCCGCCACTGTGGACACGATAGGCACATAGCCGTTCCCGGCGGCGATGCGGATGATCTCGGTGTTTACTTCCCGGATCTCGCCCACAAAGCCCAACTCCTCTTCCAGCATATCCGCCTTTAACAGAGAGCCGTCCAGCCCGCACAGGCCCACCGCTTTTCCCCCGGCGTCCTCCAGCCGCTGGACCAGGTCTTTATTCACCTTGCCCGCCAGAACCTGCTGGACGATCTCGATAGTCTCGCTGTCGGTGCAGCGCATACCGCCAATAAATTTGCTTTCCTTGCCGATCTTTTTCAGCATGGCGCTGATCTCCGGCCCACCGCCGTGGACCAGCACTACATTGATACCGACCAGCTGCATCAGCACGATATCGCTCATCACGGCGCTTTTCAGCTCGTCGTCCAGCATGGCGTTGCCGCCATATTTCACCACCAGGGTCTGGCCGGCGTATTTCTTGATGTAGGGCAAGGCCTGTACCAGCACCTTTGCCCGCTCATTGTTGGGTATTTCCATATGTTTTCCCTTCTTTTCATTATTGCCACGCGGCTATCAGGACCGCGAACGCCGCGCAGAAGCACAGGACGATCAAGCCGTTGCCGATTACCCCTGCCAGAAGCAAGCGTTTCCAAATCTTTGAGCGGTCATATTTTCTCGCCAGCGGCAAGAGGATAAGTCCCAAAAGCAGAAGGACGCCGGTGACCATCATCTCCACCAGGTCAAAAGCAATCTCAATGGCGGCCGCACACACAATTGCAAAGACCAGAAAATTTGCAAGCAGCAGCATGGCCATCACGGCAGATGCTATATCCCAAGGGCTGAGGAAGATTTTTTCGGTTTTGTTCATGGCGTCCTCCTTTCCCCTGTGCAGGGAAGCGCTGGTTCGTCCGCGTTCCCTTAAGAGCGGTAATCCCCGTTGATCTTGACATAATCGTAGGTCAGATCACAGCCATACGCCTCGGCGGAACAGTCCCCCTGGTGCAGGTTTACTAAAATCCCGATTTCCTTTTCCCCCAGGACCTCCTTTGCTTTTTCCTCGGAAAAGCTGACGCCCACGCCGTTTTCGCACACGAGCACCCGGCCCTTCGCCGACTGGAACGCTACGCTGATCTTTTCCACGTCCACATCCGCCCCGGAGTAGCCGACGGCGCACAGCACCCGGCCCCAGTTAGCATCTTCTCCAAACATGGCCGCCTTCAGCAGATTAGAGCAAATGACGGATTTCGCCACCGCCCGGGCGGTCTTCCAATCCTTCGCGCCTTCGGTTTTACACACCAGCAGCTTGGTGGCGCCTTCGCCGTCCCCGGCCATCATCTTGGCAAGCTTGCGGCCCACAGCTTCCAAGGCTTCCTCAAAAGCGACATAGTCCCCGTCCTCGGCTATAATAGGGGCGTTCCCGGCCGCACCATTCGCCAGCACGGCAAAGGTATCATTGGTAGAGGTGTCACCATCTACGCTGATCATGTTAAAGGTCCCATCCGCCGCCTGCTTCACGGCCTTTTGCAGCAGGGCGGGAGAAATGGCACAGTCGGTAGTGACAAAGCACAGCACGGTGGCCATGTTTGGATGGATCATGCCACAGCCCTTGGAAATGCCGCCCACTCTTACCGTTTTGCCGCCGATCTCCACCTCTACCGCCGCTTCCTTGGGGACGGTGTCAGTGGTCATAATAGCGGTAGCGGCTGCCAGAGAACCGTCTGGAGCCAGAGAACCCGCAAGCGCCGGGGTGGCTGCTTCGATGGGTCCTATGGGGAGCGTCTGACCGATCACGCCGGTAGACGCCACGATCACATCTTCTGGGGAAATGTGAAGCGCGTCCGCCGCAATACGGCACATACGCTCCGCCTTTTCCACACCGTCGGCATTACAGGTGTTGGCAATGCCGGAGTTGCAAATGACGGCCCGGGCCTTACCGTCGGCAATATTCTTCTGGGTGACCAAAATGGGCGCGCCCTTTACCAGATTCTGCGTGTAAACCGCCGCCGCCGCGCACTCTCTGTCGCTGAAAATCATAGCAAGGTCCGGCTTTGACTTATTTTTCCGGATGCCGCAGTGGATACCCCCGGCAGAAAAGCCCTGAGCGGCAGTAACACCGCCTTCAATAATCTTCATATTCTTTCTCTCCATATCTAAAAGCTAAAAAACAATCTCCGATTTCTAAAACGCCGGGGGAGTCAGCAAAAGTCCCGCTGTCTCTTCCAGACCAAAACTCAGGTTCATATTCTGCACCGCCTGCCCCGCCGCACCCTTAACCATATTGTCAATGGCGGAAATGGCAATAAACGTTTCGGTGCGGGGATCGGTAAACAGAGAAATGTCGCAATAGTTAGTATACCACACATGCCGGATGTTTGCCACCCGATCCTCCGGCAGAAGCCGGATAAAGGTTTCCCCGTCATATCTGGCGTGGTACGCTTCCCAAAGCTGATCCTTTGTCACGCCGGGCTTCAGCTTCCCGTAGCAGGTGGCCAAAATGCCCCGGTTAACCGGCAAGAGATGGGGCACAAAGGTGACCTTGATTTCCTGGCCGGACAGCCTGGATAGAGTCTGCTCGATTTCCGGGGTGTGACGATGGTTTGCCACCTTATAAGCGGTAAAGCTCTCGTTCAACTCCGGATAATGGTTCTGCTGGGTGGGCTTGCGGCCTGCCCCTGTCACCCCGGACTTGCAATCAGCGATGATGCCTTCCGGCTCGATCAGCCCGTTTTCCAGTGCTGGGACCAGCGCCAGCGGCACTGCCGTGGTATAGCATCCGGGATTGGCAATCAACTTCTTCCCCTTGATCTTTTCCCGGAAAAACTCGGGAAGGCCGTATACCGCTTCCCGGTGCAGGGCTTTGTCGGTGTACGTGCCACCGTACCACTGCTTGTATGCCTCCTCGCTTTCCAAGCGAAAATCGGCGCCCATGTCGATGAATGTCTTTCCCTGGGAAACGCACTTGGCGGCAAGCTCCTGTGAAAGGCCGTGGGGCAGGGCTGCAAAAACCACATCGCTTTTTTCCACAGCCGCTGTCTCGTTGCCGCACACCGTGTCGCAGATTTTATAGTAGGCGGGGTAGATTTGAGAAAGAGCCATGCCCTCGAAGCTCACGGAGCTTACCGCAGCCAGTTCCGCCTGGGGATGGCCCAGGATCAGTCTGCAAATCTCGCATCCCGCATAGCCCGTGGCTCCCACCACACCGACCTTGATTTTTCCCATATACTTCAGCCTTTCTTATCCAATAAATTCAAGACCCGCTTTGCTTCCCGCCGGACATTTTCCGGCGCCGGCCCACCGGGCACCTTCCGGCCCTCTACGCATTTTTCCAGAGAAATTGCCGGGAACACGCCCTCGTCAAAGCTGGGACACACCCGCTGATACTCTTCCAGAGGCAGGGTTTCCAATGTCTCCCCCTTTTCAATGCACAGGGCCACCAATTCCCCGGTGATCTGATAAGCGTCCCGGAAGGGCAACCCCTTTTCTGCCACCAGGTAATCCGCGCAGTCCGTGGCATTGATAAATCCCCCGGCAGCGGCACGGCGCATGTTGTCTTCCCGCACCGTCATGGTTTCCAGCATGGGGATCAGGGGCGTCAGGCAAAGCTTTACCGTATCTACTGCGTCGAAAACGGCTTCCTTGTCCTCCTGTATGTCTTTGTTGTACGCCAAGGGCAGCCCCTTCATCATGGTGAGCAAGCCCATCAAATCGCCGAATACCCTGCCGCTTTTCCCACGAATCAGCTCGGCCAGGTCCGGATTTTTCTTTTGGGGCATAATGCTGGAGCCGGTGGAAAAAGCATCGTCCAGCTCGATAAACTTAAACTCCCAGGAACACCAAAGCACCAGCTCCTCGCATAGCCGGGAAAGGTGAACCATCAAAAGGGAACAGACAAAGGCAAGCTCCGCACAGAAATCACGGTCCGCCACACCGTCCAGGCTGTTGTGGGTAATATCGGAAAAACCCAGTTGCCGTGCGGTAAATTCCCGGTCTAATGGATAGGTGGTTCCCGCCAGGGCACCGCTGCCTAAGGGGCATTGATCCATACGTTTTAGGGCATCGTCCAACCGGGAGACATCCCTCAAAAGCATTTCTGCATAAGCCATCAAATGATGGCCGAAAGTGATGGGTTGCGCCCGCTGCATATGAGTGTACCCCGGCATCACGGTGGCGCTGTACCGCTCTGCCTTTTGGCAGAGCACCCTGATCAACTCCCGAAGCTGCTCCCGCATAGCGCCGCAATCCCCCCGCAAGGTCAGGCGGATATCCAGCGCCACCTGGTCATTGCGGCTGCGGGCGGTGTGAAGCCGCTTTCCGGCATCACCCAGCCGGGCGGTCAGTTCGCCTTCCACAAAGGTGTGAATATCCTCGGCGTCCGGATCGATTTTCAGCGTCCCGGACTGGATATCCGCCAATATTCCTTTCAGGCCCTCCTGAATCTTTTCGCTTTCCGCCGGGTCAATAATCTCCTGCTTTCCCAGCATGGCCGCATGGGCAATACTGCCCTCGATATCTTCCCGGAACATCCGGGAATCAAAGGCGATGCTGGAGTTGAAATCGTTGGTTTTGGGGTCGGCTTCCTTCTGGAACCTGCCTTTCCAAAGCTTCATAACGCGGTGCTCCCTTCCTGTCCGACAAATTTCAGAAAATCCGCCTTATAGTCTTTCATATGATCTGTCAGGGACGGCGGGAAATCCCCTGCCTTTGCCATTGAGACAAATTCTTCAAAAGTCACCCATTTGGCCCCATCCGTTTCGCCCTTCTGGAACTTCACATCCTTGACATCCACATGCATCCGCACGCCATAGTCCCTTCCCAAATAGGGCCAGAACCGGGACGCCCCCAGCATGACGATCTGTTCCTTCTCCACCCGGATGCCGGTTTCCTCAAGCAGCTCCCGGATAACGGCGTCCACCGGGATCTCCCCCGCCTGGACATGTCCCGCCGGGTTTTCCCACTTGCCGGGGGCATAGCTCTTCTCCATGCTGCGGCGGGTGAGGAAAATGCGATTTTCCCCGTCTACAATCCACATGCCCACAGCCAGCTTGTATTCGTCCTTGGAAAGCTCATAGCCAGAGCCGCGCTCCACCACCCGGCCGGTGCGGTTTCCGGCTTTGTCGTAAATGTCGATCCGCTCCATACTTTGCTCCTTCAATCGATGTTTGGCCGCTGAAATGCTTCCAACGGCCAAACGCTGCTTTATAATAACTATTTATCGTAAGTCAAACCCTTTTTCGCCTGAACCTTGATGGGCAGGCCGAACAGGTTGATGAACCCGGCGGAATCCTTCTGGTCGTAAACCTCGTCCTCGTCGAAGGTGGCGATGTCCTCGTCATAGAGGGAATATGGAGAGGTCACGCCAGCGTCGATGATGTTGCCCTTATAAAGCTTGAGCTTCACGTCGCCGGTGACGGTTTCCTGAGTGGAATCCACGAAAGCGGACAGCGCCTGACGCAGGGGAGTGTACCACTGGCCAAAATAGACAAGCTCCGCGAATTTCAAGCCCACCTGCTGCTTGTAGTGGTAGGTATCCCGATCAAGGCAAATCTCTTCCAACTTATTGTGGGCATGATACAAAATGGTGCCACCGGGGGTTTCGTATACGCCCCGGGACTTCATACCCACCAGGCGATTTTCCACAATATCCGCCAGGCCGATGCCGTTTTCCCCACCCAGCTTGTTCAAGGTCGAAACCATTTCCGCACCGGAAAGCTTCTTGCCGTTTAATTCAGTAGGCACGCCCTTTTCAAAATGCAGGGTAATATAAGTGGGCTTATCGGGAGCTTCCAGCGGGGAAACGCCCATTTCCAAAAATCCGGGCTTTTCATACTGCGGCTCATTTGCGGGATCCTCCAAATCCAGGCCCTCGTGGGACAGGTGCCACAGGTTTTTGTCCTTGGAATAATTTGTCTCCCGGTTGATCTTCAAGGGGATGTTGTGAGCCTCGGCATAAGTGATCTCCTCTTCCCTAGATTTCAGATTCCAGATACGCCAAGGGGCGATGATCTGCATGTCGGGAGCGTAGGCCTTAATGGCCAGCTCAAACCTTACCTGGTCGTTGCCTTTGCCGGTGCAGCCGTGGCAGATGGCGTCCGCGCCTTCTTTTTTGGCAATCTCCACAATGCCCTTGGCAATAATGGGCCGGGCAAAGGACGTACCCAACAGATATTTATTTTCATACACGGCCCCGGCCTTCACCGTGGGGTAGACATAATCCTGAATGAACTCTTCCTTCAAATCCAGAATATATAGCTTTGAAGCCCCGGTCTTTTTGGCTTTTTCCTCCAGGCCATCCAGCTCGGTCCCCTGGCCCACGTCACCGGAAACGGCGATGACCTCGCAGTTGTTGTAGTTTTCCTTAAGCCACGGGATAATAATAGAGGTATCCAGCCCTCCGGAATACGCCAGCACTACCTTTTTGATTTCCTTTGCCATATGTGCTCGTTCCTTTCTGAAAATGTATTTGCGGATTTGCCGCGTAATATTGTCTTATAGCGTTATTATTATACACCGCTTTTTCAAAAAATCAAGTGATTTTTGCATATTTATTCATTTTTATGAAATACTATCCGCTATTTCCTTTAGAACTGGCTGATTTTGGGAACATCGTATAATTTTTTTGAAAGAGCTTGACTTAAAGTCTAGTTTAACAATTATAATATAACGCGATTTTACTTCTCGGCCGTATGGCTTTTCATTATGCTTTAAGAAAGATTGCCAGCTTCCCCGTTTTGTGCTATACTTAGTGTTTATGAGCAAAAAGAACGGTGACGCAAACGTGATCATGCCGCGTTGTCAAAAACAAGGATAAGGATTGGAGGAGATGCAAGCGTGATATTTGGAAAGTACATCAACCGCTACTACTTGAAATACGCGCCGGTACTGCTGCTGGGCCTGGTCGCTCTGTCTATGGTGGACTTTTTCCAGTTGAGGATCCCGGAGCTGTACCGCATTGTGATTAACGGCGCCAACGGCACAATCCCCTTTGACATGGAAGTGCTGCTAAATGACGTCTGCCTGCCGATGGTAGTCATCATTATTGTAATGGTCATTGGACGGTTTCTGTGGCGCATCTGCTTCTTCGGCTCCGCCATACGGGTGGAGACGGACCTGCGCAACCGCATGTTTGAGCACAGCAAGGATCTGTCCCAAAGCTATTACCAAGTGAATAAAGTCGGCAATCTGATGAGCCTTTACACCAATGACCTGGACACCATCCAGGAATGCTTTGGCAATGGCGTGATGGAATTTTTCGATGCTCTGCTGCTGGGGGGCCTGGCTCTGGTAAAAATGTGGCGGATGAGTCCGGCGCTGACCTTGTTATCCCTGATTCCTGCGGTGATCATGCTGATCATGGGCACCATTGTGGGAAAGGTACTGACCAAAAAGTGGGAAGAACGCCAACAGGCCTTTTCTGAACTGTCAGACTTCTCCCAAGAAAACTTTTCCGGCATCGCCGTGATCAAGGCCTTTGTCAAGGAACTGAAGGAACTGCTGGCTTTCCGGAAGCTGAACAAACAGAACGAGGACGCCAACGTGACCTATACCAAAATTTCCACCCTGTTGAATGTGCTGATCACCCTGTTTGTGGAATCTGTGGTCTGCGTGATTCTGGGCTTTGGCGGCTACCTGGTGTACACGGGCCAGTTTAACGCCGGCCAGCTGGTGGAATATATCGGGTATTTTTCTTCCATTGTCTGGCCCTTTATGGCTATTTCCATGCTCATTGAGATGGCCTCTCGGGGCAGGGCCTCTCTAAACCGGATCAGTGAGCTGCTGGACGCACCCATCACCGTGAAAGACCGCAACAACGTGGGCGAGCTTTCCCACATCCAAGGAAAAATCGAATTCCGCAACCTGACCTTCCGCTACCCCGGCGGAGAATACAATGTGCTGGAAAACATCTCCTTTACCATCGAGCCGGGAGAGCGCGTGGGCCTGGTGGGAAAAACAGGCTCGGGCAAAACTACCCTAGTAGACCTGATCCTGCGCACCTACAACGTTCCAAACGGCACCCTGTTTGTGGATGGGCGGGACGTAAACACGGTATCCATCCGGTCTGTCCGGGCAGGCTGTGCCTATGTCCCGCAGGATAATTTCCTGTTTTCCGACACCATTTCCAATAATATTGCCTTCGCCTTTGACGAGACGGACAACGCAGCGGTCGAAGAATCCGCCAAACTGGCGGATATCCACGACGATATTTCAGAATTCAAAGAGGGCTATGAGACAGTGCTGGGCGAGCGAGGCGTTACCGTTTCCGGCGGTCAGAAACAGCGTATCTCCATTGCCCGGGCGCTGATGAAAAACGCGCCGATCCTGATTTTGGACGATTCCGTTTCCGCTGTGGACACCAAGACGGAAAAGGTGATTTTGAACAACTTGAAACGCAGCCGGTCCGGCCGAACCACCATTGTGATCGCTCACCGCATTTCCACCGTAGAAGGGCTTGACAAGATCGTGTTTCTTGACGAGGGTAGGATTCGCGCCGTGGGAACCCATGCCGTACTTTATGAAACCTGCGGGGAATACCGCCAGATGGTAGACCTGCAGCGGCTGGAAGACGAAGCCGACGGGCAGGAAGGGCTTCCGCTTCCCGGATCCATAGCGAAAGGAGGTGAGCAGCGTGCATGAGTATCTCCCCCTGTTGCTGGTCGGCGCAGTAATCGGCGTTATCGCGGCGGTTCTGATCGTTGCCTATGCTTTGGTTAAGGACAAAAAGGAAACCATGGGCTTTGAACGCAACATGAAGGACGGCGAAATTATGAAGCGGCTCATTGTTTACGCCAAGCCTTACTGGAAGCGTTTCCTGTTTGTGACCCTGCTGATGCTGTTCTCCATCGCCTACGACATCATTTCCCCCCTGATCATCGGCTACATTGAAGAGCTGGTGGTGGGAGATTTCCAGTTAAACACTCTGTTCCTGTCCGTAGGCATATACGCTTCCATCCTGGTCTTTTCCATGATCAGCACTTACATTCAAGCCATTGTCCTGCAAAAAACGGGCCAGCGCATCATTTCCAATATGCGCGAGGATCTGTTCACCCACATTGAGTCCCTTTCCCATGAGCAGCTCAATGAAATTCCCGTCGGCAAGCTGGTCACCCGTGTCACCAATGACACCAACGCCATTTCCATGATGTTTACCAACCTTTTGGTGAACCTTTTGAAAAACTCCTTCGTCATCGTAGGCATCCTGGTGGCCATGATCTGCCTGAATTACCTGTTGACGCTGGCGGTCCTCTGTTTTGTCCCCTTTATCGTGCTGTTCACGGTGATCTTCCGAAAATTTTCCCGGCGGGCTTACCGCAAGGTAAAGGACCGGACTACTGACATCAACACCTACTTGTCCGAAAACCTCTCGGGCATCAAGGTCACGCAGATCTTCAACCGGGAACAGTCGAAAATGGACGACTTCCGTCGCAGGAGCAATGCCCTGGGCCGCGCCAAACAGGAACAGACTTTTGTGTTCGGTATTTTCCGGCCGATGGTCTATATGCTATACATCAGTTCGGTGCTCTGCCTATTCTATTTGGGCGGTCGCGGCACGATCAAAAATATTTCCTTCCTGGGGCAGACGCTGACCAGCGGCACCATTGTCACCTTCTACATGTACATTTCCAAATTCTTCAATCCGATCCAAAACCTGGCGGAGCAGTTTTCCTTGCTGCAATCGGCCTTCGCCTCGGCGGAAAAGGTCTTTTCCATTATGGATCTGCAGCCTCTTCTGACCGACGCCCCGGACGCTATCGAGCTTTCTGAGGTCCGCGGCGAGATCGAATTTAAAGACGTATGGTTCCGGTACGTTCCCGACGAATGGGTACTCAAGGGCGTTTCCTTCCATGTAAACGCCCGGGATACTGTGGCCTTTGTCGGCTCTACCGGCTCCGGGAAAACCACCATTCTTTCCCTGATTTGCCGGAATTATGAGTTCCAAAAGGGGCAGATCCTTATTGACGGCATCGATATTCGGAAAATCAAAATTGCTTCCCTGCGCCGGCACTTTGGGCAGATGCTTCAGGACGTTTTTCTGTTCTCCGGCACTATCCGCAGCAACATCGTCCTGCGGGAAGAAGGCATTCCGGACGACCAGATCATGGAGGCCTGTCGGTACGTCAACGCCGACCACTTTATCAATAAGCTGGACCACGGCCTGGACGAGGCTGTGCGGGAGCGGGGCAACAATTTTTCCGCCGGCCAGCGCCAGCTTCTTTCCTTTGCCCGCACCATTATCCACAAGCCCTCGGTAATGATTCTGGACGAAGCTACCGCCAATATTGACACAGAAACCGAGCTGTTGATTCAGGATTCTCTGGAAAAGATGAAAAATATCGGTACCATGCTGATCGTGGCCCATCGCCTGTCCACCATCCAGCATGCGGACAACATTATTGTCCTGGCTCACGGGAAAATTCTTGAACAGGGGAACCATCAGAAGCTTTTGGCGGCCCATGGCCCCTACTACCAGTTGTACACCTTACAATATCACAAGGAGCAGATGGGAAAAGCCGTGCGAAAAGAATCTTAGAAATTTCAGAATATGGAAAGGCCCGGGCTGGGAGTGCTTCCTCAGTCCGGGCCTTGTTGCATCTTCAGCCGGTTTACGTTGTAGAATGTTCCCCTATCTCGTATTCCCGAACCATAGCGTAGAGACGGCCGTCCACCCTGGCAGTGAGTCGAAGGCCCTGGGGCACATATTCCTCCGCGAGCACAGCGCCTTCGTCCCGGAGCCTTGCTGCCAGCCCGCTTTTCGAGAAGGGCAGCAGCAACTCCACCTCAAAGGTTTTTTCCGGCAGGTTTTCCTCTATGGTCAGGAGCAGTTTTTCCACGCCTTGGCCAGTCAACGCGCTGATCTGTATAGCCCCCGGCAGGCGAAGGGCGGTGTCCGGCGTTTCTACGGCATCACACTTGTTCAGCACGGGGATAATGGGCCTGTCCCCCTGCCGCAGGCTTTGGAGAAGTTCCTCCGTCACCCGCAGATGTTCCCCGGCTTCGGGGCTGGACGCATCACAGATATTCAGCAGGATATCCGCAGACGCCGCCTGCTCCAGCGTGGACTTAAACGCTTCCACCAGATGATGGGGCAGCCGGCGAATCAGCCCTACCGTATCGATGAGCATCACCGTTTTCCCGCAGGGCAGCTTCAGCGCCCTGGCTGTGGGATCCAGCGTGGCAAACAGTTTATCCTCCGCCAGCACCCCGGCCTGGGTCAGACGGTTCATCAGTGTGCTTTTCCCAGCGTTGGTATATCCCACCAACGCCACAGTGACCGTGCCGTTTTTCTCCCTCCTCCGGGAAATCACCGCTCTGGATTCCTCCACCTCCCGGAGCTGTTCCCGCAGGGAGCCGATTCGCCTGCGGATATGCCGCCGGTCCATTTCCAGCTTTGTTTCCCCGGGACCCCTGGTGCCGATGCCACCGCCTAACCGGGAAAGGGCCGCGCCTTGGCCGGAAAGCCGAGGCAACAGATATCGGAGCTGGGCAAGCTCCACTTGCAGCTTGCCCTCCCGGCTTTTGGCGCGTTGGGCGAAAATATCCAAAATCAGCATGGTTCTGTCCAGCACCCTAGTCCCACAAAGCCTTTCCAGGTTTCTGATCTGGGTGGGAGAAAGCTCTCGGTCGAAGATCACCAGATCCAACTCTTCCCGCTTGACAAGGTCCGCAGCTTCCTCGGCCATACCAGAACCAAGACAAAGGGCGGCATCCGGCGCGGGCCGTTTTTGGGACAGGACAAAGGCAGGCTCCGCCCCAGCGGTGCGGGTCAGTTCTCCCAGCTCTTTCAGGGACGTTTCCGTGTCATACTCGCCGGTGTCCAAGCCGACCAGCAGCGCCCGTTCCCGCTTTTCCTCGTTTTCAAACAATTCGTTTCCCTCCCGCTGCGGCAGACGCCGCCGTTTCCGATTTTTACACTCTAATCTTAATATATACGCATGTTCCCGTCAATTCCCAAAAAGCAAATTTTCCCTTAATGAAACGTGAAGAGCACATAACTGACGCCGCTTTCGTTCATGCATAAGCGCATGCCATCCCCTGTTGCTGCAGCTGTGGCTTCCGTCTGCTGCGTAACACGTACCCGCTTTCCTGATACAGAAATGCCGGCCGAGGCCGACGTGTTCTGCGCTATAGAAAAATACACCTTCGTGTAGCTGCTATCCTGCTGGACGGCAGGCTTGCCAACGGCAAATGCCAGTACCAGCTTGGGAGTGCCAGTCAAGTATATATCTCTCTGCTCTATGCCATCGCCGGTATAGGTATATACTTCATAGGGGCTTTGCACCAGGTTTTTTTCTGTGGCGGTCAGGTGCATATTCATGTTGTTGATATGAGTGCCTACCAAGGTTTCCAGTTGTTCGTTATCCTGCCGGAAATCCAGCCGCTCTGGCATGTCGGCCGCTTCCCAGAGGGAAAGACCCAAATTTGTGGTTTTGCTAGTTGACGCCACTGTTTTCCTCCTTTTCTTCCATCTGTTCCCGGGTCATGGCATCCAGTGCCGACCAGTCCAGGCCCAGTTCGTCCCATTCCTGAAAGGTTCTTTGGTTCGCTTCCAGAGCGACCCAGTTCATGCTTCTGTCGATTTCCCAGGGAAGGCTGACGGGAAGAATCAAGGCCAGTTCCCGTTGCACTTCCTCCTCGCTCAAGCCCAAAAATTTCCCCAGCAGGATCAGCAGGCTGTCATCCTGCTCAAGCACAGTTCCCCGGATTCCCGCCGCTTCCAGCAACGGGGAAAGATCTGCGGGCCGGAATTTAGAAGGGTTGATTGCCAGCCGCTGTATCAAAATGGCCCGCCGATCCTCCAGGCTCCCCGCCGAGGGCTGGGGCCGCATAAACTTTTCCCAGGAATCCAATCGCTGTTTGGAGGACGTAGAAGCAAATAAGTCCTTCAGCAAAGCGGCCATATCCTCTTCCAGCGCTTCCAACCCTGCCGCGCAGGCATCCCCTTCCCAATCGGCGGGCTTTATACCTGTCAGGCAGTAGCACCCAGTGCTGTTCAGGGCCTGACGGATCCGCTCAGCAGCCGTTTTCCCCATACAGGTCTCCCCTTCCACAAAAATGTTTTCGTTTTCTCATTCCAATTCCTCCACCGTCACAGTTCCCAGTACGGGTACCACCGACTGATTTGCGGAAATATCATACATGGTCACGGGGAATTCCAGCTTCACAGCCGGCGCGACATCCAAAATCACCCGCTGCAGTTCTGCCAAATAAACCGGACTTCCCACGGTGAGGGATGCAAAGTATGCGCCCACTGCCTGTTCCACATCCTGCTGAGTGCGGGTGAAATCGGAGCCGGGCCTCAGCTTCAACCGGACCCCCACGTTTACTGTCTTTGCGGTTGCCGCCTGCACTGTAACTTTCACACCTGCTTCCCTTTCCTTGGAAAATGTCTCTTCCAACTCGCTAATGGTTTCTTCCGAAGGCGCGTCTGTCACCCCCCAGATATAAACGCCCACCGTGCCAGTCCCGTTTGCCCGGGGGATTATGCCCGCAGCCCCCACACCGTTACAGGCCAGGGCCACCTCCCGATAATACCCCACGTTGGCCCCGCTGGAGGGACTGTCATAAGAAACCAGTATTCTGGCCCGGTATGCTTCGTCATCTTCAGGATCCGTTCCTCCGGTAAAGGCTTTTTCGTTGTTTACATAATTCACACTAGTGGTAGGATCCCGCAGGGTGTTGATGTATCCCGCTCCAACATTTCCCTCTTTGCCACCCCGCACCGCCCGGGCTGGGATGACCACATTCAGCGTATCCGCTGCCAGGATTCCTTCTTCCGTAGTCTCATATTCCACCGGGTTTTCGCCGGTAGAAGCGCACACGGTTCCTTTGGGAATCACCAGGTCAAAGGACAACGGTATGTACCGGGAAAAGGTCAGCTCGCCTTGGGCGCGGCCTGCTTCCCGACGAACCACCCCTCTCTGGACACCGTGCTTGTCCAGCCAATTGCCAGTGGCCGTCTGTGGAAAAGCCTGCCGTTCAAGCCAAGCAAGCTTTGCCTGCAGGCGGTAAAGCTCCCCCGACAGCACCCGCAGGCGCAGCCCGGTGTCGGATACATCATCCGGACAATGGCCGCTTGCTTCCTGATATGCTTCCTGCATCCGCTTCAAAATCTCTTCATAGCTTTCCAAAAGTGCTGACCCCCTTTCACAGCAGCTTAAGCTTCCAGTTTTTCAAAAATGATTTCCCCTTCCCCCAGCGGCGTATCCACAGTGAATTTGATCCGCCCACCCGACAGAATTTCTGCGGCGCTGGCTCGGACACCCGGCAAATCCATCAGTGCCTCGTTGGCAAAGGAAACCGCCTGCTCCGCCGCGTGTTCCCCCTGCGTGTCCAGCGTTCCCAGCCGGCTGCCAAGTTCCCTGCCGTATAGAAAGCTGCCTTGGGCCAGGGTCAGGCGCATGGTGGCGTTTTGCAAAAGCTCCTCCATTGGGGTCGCTTCCTGTAGCAGGCCGTTTCTTTTCAGGACATAGTCGCCGTTTACCAATTTTAATCCCATGCTCTCATCCTTTCTTTTAGGAACCGCTGAACACCTGGCCGTTAATGATCACTTCCCCGGCATTGTTCAGCAGAATTTCCGCTCCGCCGGCGGAATACAGCTTGACTTCCCCTTCCTTCAGGCTGCTGTCCGGGACAGATGATATCCCGGCGCATACGCCGTTGAGCATTACCGCCTGGCGGCCCGAAGCGGACTGGCTGGAAAAGCCGTAAGGGAAAAGCATTTCCGGGGAAACGTATTCCTGTTCACCCCGCACGGCAAATTCCTCACCGCCGGTTACCTGCCCACTGGTCATCTTAGTGCTTTCTGTCCGTTTCAGCTTCTGCGTCAACCACATATTGCGCCATCTCCTTCCGTATTGGTATTTATCCCCCGCTCCAGTGTCAGCCGAGTACGCTCCCCCAATTGATCCACGCGGAACAGGACGCCGCGCACCGGGCAGTTTTCAAACCGCCCTGCTCCCGGTACCGTCACGGAAGCCAAGGCGCTTCCGCCCGGCCACCACATGCCGGCACAGGTAACGGTGAGTAGAAAGCTGTCCCGCTCTCCCGCTTCCAAAATGGATTTAGGGTTTTTCCCGCTTTCCATACTGGTGTACCGCCTCCGAGGCAATCCCCGCTTTTTATTCCGGCAGGGGGTATCGTAAAGACCGCGGCAGCTTTGCTGCCAAACCTCACTGATACGCTTGCAGGGCAGGCTACTGACCTGGGCGGAGAGCACATCTGTCAGTTCCAGAATCTTGGGAACGCTTCCCCCGCATTGGACCAAACCATTTAAGTCCACATAGGGTGCCGTTCCCAAAAAGCTGCCGCAGAAGCGTTCCAACGCCGTCCAACAGCTTTCCCCCTTGCTTATGGTGAACTTGCTCCGCTTTCTCTCCCTGTCGCCGCCTCCTAAAGACAAGCCTACCGGTTTAAGAAGCCTTTCCTCCAGCGTGATCAGCGACGGAGCGGAAATGGTTTGCGGTTTGGCTTCGTTGTCCAGAAGCAGGGCCTCCAAGCTTCTGCACACCAGCTCTATGGTGATCCCATCCGTACCCAAAACGGTGTTCTGCTCATCCACGATCCCCCGAAATACGAGACTGCCGTCCAGGTATCCGGTGATCTCAGAAAGCTCCGGCCAAATGGAATCCGCCGGGAATCTTGCCTGAAGCTGATCGGCAGGGGCATCCCGGTCATAGGACAGGGACATGTTTTTCGGCTTGCCCAGCAAGTAATTCTCCCCCGCGCCTGTCACTCCCCAAAAGATCAAGGCACACGCACCTCCTCCCCTGTCCGCAGGCAGGCAATGTCCGCAATATCCGGGTTTGCCGTTGTCATCTCTTCCACCGTCCGGTCATACCGCCAGGCGTAATCCCACAGGCTTTCTCCTTCGGTGGCCAAATGGATTCCCGCTCCATCGTACCCCTCTCCAGAGCGGAACTCTGTAAAGGAAAAGGCATATTTGACCAGATTTTTCCCAGCGACACCCATCAGCTTCAAGCTGTCCAGCACGGCGAGAAATGGTTCCTGCCCCGGCAGCCGCAGAGCGCCGGGGCCGCCCTGAGCGTACACAGCGTATAGGCTGTTCCAGAGGTTCCAGCATGTTTCCCCCGTAAAGTATCCTTCTCCCGTCACCGTGCGTTTTTTCATGCCCATATCCACAGTCCTAGTGCCAACGTAGGGGATTTCCGTTTCCCGGACATTCCTGCCGCCGGAAACCGTCAGGGAAACCGGGTTGTCGGGCCAGATAAATTCCTTAAAGCTCATGCCCATCAGGTTTGTCACCCGCTCCACTCCTTTCTGCTCTCACAAAACACTTTTGCATCTAAAAGCTTTCCGGATAGCGCCTGCTGTCCCGCTCGATTTCCCGGGACAGTTCCTCCGCACGGTCTAGGCTTTCCATAATCCTTCCCCTTTCAAATTTTACTGATCGGTTTCCATTTCCTCGGAAATGAACACTGCTTTCAACAAAATGTCCGACAGGCTTTTCCAGCGGCAGTTTTTGTAAACGGTCCTGGGGCTGCCGCTGAGTTCTGCGGTAAAGGCGGCCAGCCGATCCAGGCCGGAGATGTCAATCCCGTCCAGCTCTACGGTGTATTCCGTCTTTTCCCCCCGCACAGCAAACGGGACTGTTTCCCCAATGGAAATCAGCTTCTCTCCGGTTTTGCCAATGGAGGTTTTGATTCCGGACACTTGGTATTCCCGGCCGCCCAGCACCACCTTTGCACCCTGGGCCGTTCCATCCCCGTCCTCGATTGGGAAAAGGAAGGAAAAGGAACAGGATACCGTCAGTAGGCCGGTTACGCTATCCCGGCTCACAGCTCCTCTTGAGATGGTGGAGAAACCCGGATACGCCTGGCCCGCCAAGAAACACATGGAAGCAAACAGATCCTCCATTTTGTTCGCCCCTTCACCGGCGGGGAGGAAAATTCGGAACCGGAACCGAAGTTCCTGGGAACCGGGTTTTACCGTTTCCCCGTCCACCTCGCCGGTCACAGCCGGCTTTGTGGGCGCGCGGCTCCCCTTCCCGCTGGGATACGCCTGGGAAAAGGAAGCATCCGGGATATTGTTTTGGAACAGTTCCAAAAGGTCTGCCAGCAGCTCATTTGCAGTCATGCTTCCTCCTCCTTCCTTTCCAAAAGCGCACGAACGCACAGTTCCCGCTCACCCAGCACGATCTGCCGCGCGTCCAGCACAATATACGAATGATTCTCCTGAGTCAACACACCACCCACTGCCTGCTCCGCTTCCGGCAAAAATCCGGTAAAGCGGTACAGGGGCCTGGGAAGGCTCCCCAAAGGATGCCGCTTTCCATCCGGTTCCCCGGTTTCTCCACGCAGGGCCGACACCAGTCCCCTACCCTGCATGACGCTTCCGCCCGTTGTTTCTACGGTCACGCTTCCCGCCCGGCGAAAGGCCCTAAGTGCCAGCGGGATTCCATTACGCCATGCCAAAATAGAATCCCTCCTCGCCCAAGGCCGGCAGGGCGGCCAGCCGCTTTTCCTCCGCCAGCGCCTTGGCTCTGCGGGAGCGTTCCCCTTCCACAATCTCCACACCATCTGCGGATACCCGCTCCGGGGAACCGGCTTCGTCGGTCAGGGTCAAATGGTAAAACGCTTCCGCCGCCACCCAGCTTTCCAAAGCCTGCAAATGCTTTTCCGCCATCTCCGCGGATCTGGTTTCCAAAAGGGCCTCCGTCACTGCGGCGCATTCCTCGCAAAGCTTTTCGCACAAAGCGGCGCGGGAACTTCCGTCCTCTATTTCCTCGCCACTGTACAGGGCAAATACCGTTTTGATCCTTCCGATGTCCAATACTGCGCTCAAAGACATTCCTCCTTATTTAAAGGGCCGCCGAATCAATACGACTGCGGCGTATCGTGCAGCGTAAGCTCGTTACTCAAACTTAGAATACATAAGGTATTCCTGTGTTTCCGTATTTTCTTACGCCACATAGCCAAAGTGATGAAGGAGCTCTTCAGAGCTTCTTTTCAGAGCTTTTTTGGGGAACACAATCGCATCCCAATTATGTTCGTTCTGATGCCCCACGAATTGCTCTCGTCGATTGAATCAGTGCTTCCTGAAAAGGGCGGGGAACGGACTCCGCCCCCGCCTCCGTCTCAGCAAACGATTTTTACAGCCGCTCCTTTTAGCCCTCAGAGGACGCCGTATAGGAAATCCCCTGGGCCGCGCCGGCATAGATCTTGGCAAAGCCGGAAATCACGCTGATAGCCGCACGCTCCAGCTGGCGGTCGATCAGCTTGTCGTATTCGGTGGTCACATCTCCGGCCTGCACCATTTCCAAAGCACAGTCCTTGTCAAGGCCGATGATCTTCCCGGAATCCATGCCGGGAACGTGAATCAGCTTTGCCCCCAGCGGGGTGCAGAGCTTGCCGGTGCCCTGGAAATTCATGCCCGCCTGGGCATCCTTAAATTCCGGGATCTGCAAAAGTTTTTCCATCGCATTGGTACCTGCGATCACCGTGTTCAGATGGTAAGGAGACAGCTTGCCCCACAGGGCGATAAAATCCCCGTAATTTGGAGTCCCGTCGGTAAACTCCACACCGGCCTTGCTGCCATCGCCGTTGATCAGGGTGTCCACAGCATCCTGCATCTGGGAAGCGGCAATGTAAGCGCCGATCTGCCGCAGGGCCACGGTAAACAGGTCCAGCTTCTGGAAACGCAGGGCCTCGTAAGAGCTTACCAGCATCCTGCCGCGCTTGTGGAGCGTTACCAGGCTGTCGCCCATCCGAATCTCGGTCGCGGGCAGCTGCGTTCCTTCCGCCGTTGAGTCAGTCCCTTCTTCGCCGGTGCCCTCGTTAGCGGCGATGGTACGGTAATCCATAGCGTCGATCTTTGTCACCGTGGCCGCCAAATCCGTCACCTTGCTTTGATTTTCCATGCCTTGGCTCACAGCGCGGGACACATATTCCGGAAACAGCGCGGCACTGGCGGTGGTGCTGAAGAATTTTTCCACGGTGTCGGAACCGGGGCCGCTCACCTTGATTCCAAACCGTTTCAACTGGCGCTGGTAGGCGTCCAGGCCCTCCAACACGGTACCCTTATAGTTTTCGCTGCTGTCCAGCTCCTCCAGCACCTGGGTAAAGCTTTTCCCGGGCACGCCGTACATACCTTTTTCCAAAGTTACATTCTCATAATTTGCCATAAAAAATCCTCCCTTATTCTTGGTTTGTTTTTACAATATCACACCGTAAATGCCGTTGGCCATGCCGGCGGCCAACCTGTCGGATGTCTCCGTCTCAAGGACGGCAGCTTTTTTCCATGCCTTCAAACGATACCTTCATACTCTCCTTCCCCTTTCAAAATAATGTTTGGGCAGCACCGTGCAATTTATCAAGCTCGCGGCCATCATTGCACGACGCCGCCATATGGAAAACGGGGGCCTGGCACTGGAGTCAGCCGCTTGTGCCGTTTACCTGGCCAAACCGGGGCCGGCCCCGCTGTTCCCTAGATCCGATATTCCCGGTTGTTTTCCGGGGTCGCTCCTATCTCTTCCCTTTCCGGGGCAAGCTGGGGCCGCAGGGGTGCTGCCTTCCGCGCCATTTCCTCGTAGGCTTCCCCCAGCAGGGAAAGCTCCCGCAGCGGTAGGCACTCCACCGCGGCTTTCATGACTTCGCGGGGAATCTCCGGTTGGAACAGGCCGCTATAACGCAGGATACTGTCCCGCAGAGAATCCAAATAGCTTTCGCCTAGGGCTGCCTTTTCTTCCAGGTCGCGCACCTTGCTTAAAAGCTCCCCGGTCTCCCCAGGCGTGAAGCTCACCCCTCGGCCTGCGCTGTCCTCCAGTTTTTTCAACAAAGCGGTTTCTGCGCCGGATTTACTCGTGTCCTCACCGGCTTTGTCCCGCCAGCCTTTTCGCACCCCCGCTTCCCGTTGGGAGGGTACCGCCACAAAAGAGCACTCGTAGGCATCCGTAGGTTCCTCCAGTACACGGCTGCATATCTTGCCGCCGTATTCCCGTCCTTTTTGGTGGGAGCAGCTTTCTTTGCCGCAGATGCTGCACACAGAACGCTTAACAGAGCAGCTGACGCTGACCTCTTTCAAAATACCGCTTTCTATCAATTCTACCGTTTCCCGGTTCTTTTCCGTTTTCGGCAGATAGGCCTTCGCGGTAAGCCGAACATAAGACTCACCGGCCTGGGTAATCCTCCCTTCCGTCTTTTCCAAGGCGGTGTCGTAAATGCGGGCGGTCTGGTTCACGCTTTTCCTTTCATGGTCCAAAATACAGGTTTTCCCCAAAAACAGCTTTTGCAGCTGTTCTAAAGCGGAAACAGAAAAGCGCTCGAAATCCCGGTCTACTTCGTTGTCACAAAGCACCAGGGAAAAGGTGTAAACCTCCTCCGGACTGTATTCACGGCGGGTGTACCGGTTAATTTTTTCCATGTCCTCCCGGCTGTTCGTTCCGGACTTCATCACATATCCTTCTTTCACTGCGCATCCTCCTTCTCCAAAGTTTCCTCGATTTGTCTGGCCTTTGCCGTCAAATACCGGGCGTTAGCATAATCCACTTCGTCCTGCATGGTGATTTCATTCCACTCCACCTCACATTCCGCCGGGTATCCCTCCAGCGCCAACCAAGTGTTGGCGATCCTGCGGATCACCGGAGTCAACAGCCGACGGTAAGCTTCCAGCTCGCTGGTAAGCACGTCCGCCTGCTGGCTGGACATGCGCTCGGTGGACGACCAGGAAAGCCCCAGCAGGAACGGCGGCAGGCCCAGTTTTGCTACGATCTGCTCCAGCATCTGCCGCACTGGGATGTCGCTGTCTAAAATCCGATTGTCCCCTCCGATGGCCTTGATGGTAACATCCCCCACGGCCACAAAGTCACTAACTTCCCGACTTCGCATAGCCCGTTTCCATTCCTCCGCCATCTGCCTGGCGCGATCCGCCGCCGGGAAGCCCCGATCGTCCGGCTTACAGGTAACGGCAAAGCGCACATTCCCCAGCCGATCCCAGTTGATCCCCAGCGTCTTGTATATTTTCAGCAGTATTTCACTGACAAAGGGCAGCCCCCGCAAAAGGGATGTGCCCCAGGCGCTGCCCGCCGCGGGATTCAGCGCAGACATCAGCAGCAGCTGGGGATAAGGGCATTCCTTTTTGCCCTTCGGCCCCACAACAGAAACCTTTACATCCAGCGGACCTGCCTTTTCCAGCTCCAAGTCATCCAGATTTGCGTTGTACAACGCCCGCAGCTGTCCGCCGGACACCACCATTTCCCCTACGGCGCTGCCATAGGTCAAAAGCTCTTCCAGGTAGATCCCAACAAACTCCTGGGCACCCTGCCCCGTGGCATTCACCGGCACGTTGTCCAAAAAGCGGTTCAGCCTTTTCTGGACGTCCGGTTCCCCATAGGTCACAGTGAATTCTCCGATCAATCTGCGCAGTTTGTACACCGCCGCGTCAATGATCGGCACAGATGCCCGCAGCTCCCGGTACAGGGACCGTTCCCCCGGCCCGCCGAGCAGAATTGGTGCCCAGCTGCGGTCCGGCCCGCTCTGCACGCTAAGTGCTGCCAGCTTTTCCCCGCGCTTGAACGGGTTCATCCCTTTCCTTGCATTTTTCACATCAGCATCCCCTTTCTCAAACCCTTGCCACCGCAAAGAATGCCGGCTCGGTTTCTTTATTCCCCTCTAAAAGCGTGGACACAAAATACCGGATCTCATCCATTGCGTGATCGTTTTCTTTTACCGGCGCGTTCCGGTCCAGATCGTCGTTCCAGCGGTACAGGGAAAATTCCCGCGCCGCATCCACGCAATTTCTGCAAACCCGGATGCGCCCTTCCTTTAGGGCCGTCTCCACCTGGCGGATACCATCCAACACGTCATTTTTAGCGGGGATGGCCCGAAACTTCCCATGGCGCCGGATCACCGTCAAAAAACTGGCGGCGCTGGGATCTACCACCACCCGGCTCACCTTCCGATCCCCGCACAGCCGCTCTAATGCCCGGTAGTGTTCCTCGTCCGTACGTTGCTCCCCAACGGCCCGGGAATCGTAGTAATACTCATCCACCCTATACCAGCACCCTTTCAGTTTTCCCCACAGTCCAAAGGACGTGGGATTGACCGTGCCATAGTCGCAGGAAACAGCCCAGTCCTCCCAGGAGCTTGTATTATCCGGCGCATCGCACAGAAGCTGTTCCGCATAAGGGTACACCAGTCCCCGAGCCGCCACCCACTTTCCCTCGATAAACCGCTGATAGAACGCGCCGGAAAATAGGGAGCGGTACCGAGCCTTTGTTTCCTCCGACAGGGATGGATTGTCCTCCATGGTAAAATGCAGGTACAACGCCTTCCTTTCCCGACGCTTTTCGATCCACTCACGGTAAAACCAGTGGCCGGGGTGTTCCGGGTTGCAGTTAAACCAGAATTTCGCCCCTTCCACCGAGCACCGAGCCAGGGCCTGCTCCACAAAGGATCGGGGCATCAGCGCCACTTCGTCGAACAGCACTCCCGCCAGGGTCATGCCCTGGATAAGTGAAGCGGAAGCTTCGTCCTTCCCACCAAACAAGTAAAAGCGATTCTCCCGGTTCCCACAAGACAGGGTCAGAACGTTTTGACTCACCTTATCCTCGCCCCGAAACCCCAGCTCCCGCAAGACGGGCACCAGTTCTGTCAGCAGGTTCCGGCGTAGCCCCCGAATGGTCTTGCCGCACAGGGCGAAGGAGCGGCCGGAAAATGCGGAAAAGGCCCAGCAGATAAAGGAGATTCCCATGCACAGGGTTTTCCCGCTGCGCACCGCCCCGTCGCAGATCAAGGCATCCCGGTCCCGATAGGCTTTTGAACCCCACCAGCAAAGGGCCTTCATCTGCTTTTCGGAAAAGGGCACAAGGTTCATGGCGATTCCTCCAAAGCCTGCGCTCCCCGCTCCAAGGCCTGGTAAAAGCCACAGGGAAAATCACTCTCTCCGCCCAGCTCCTGCATACACTGCAGGGCGCGGATGCGGTCAAAAAACTTGATCTCCATCCCTCCGCCCTTGGGTCTGCGGATCTCCGAAACGCTGAACAGATCCATATTTTTCAAGGCGCGTGGCGTTACTTCCTCGCAGAAGAGCAGGCGCACCGGGTCGCTGATATCTCCAAATGCGATGCGCCGGTAACCTTCCAGCACATTTTTCCGGATTTCCTTCTCCATACCAGCAGTCTCCTTTCTTGAGACAACGCCGCGCGGTATCCGCTCGGCGCCGCCCAATTGTAATTTCAATCTCCCCTGATAAAATGGAAAAAGTTGCCCTACAGAGGACAACTTTTTCAAAAAAAGTAAAATTTTCTATCTTTTCTCTTACTTCCGGAAAAAGAATATTGATTTCCGAAAAACCATAGTGTATGATTAGTTTATCAAATACAAAGAGGTGTCCTGTTTATGGCAGACTATCAAAACTACAATAACCAACCGCCCATGTACAACCCGCCCCAGTATCAGCCCCAGGCCGGCATGGATCCCCCTCCCGGCTATGTGCAGAAAAGCCGGACCGCTGCGGGGATTCTGGCCATTCTAATGGGAACCTACGGCATCCATAGCTTTTATTTGGGCAACACCTCCCGGGGCCTGATGCAGCTGCTGATTTCCCTGCTCACCTGTGGGATTGGCGCCATTGTCATGCTGATTTGGGGCGTCCGGGACGGTATTAAAATCCTGGACGGGCGGATCATCACCGATGCCAACGGTGTATTTTTAAAGGATTAATCATCCCGGATCATTAAAACACAAAAGGAGAATTCGCTATGACTGATTATGAAAACAAAGGCCTGGCCGACCAGGAAACCGATCCTGTTTCTGAGACCGCTCAGCCCGAAGCTCCCCAGCC